>CAISOH010000300.1 GCA_903887005.1 uncultured Bacteroidota bacterium
CGTTCAACCCTGTCGGGGTTGAATTGTCTGGGATTATATTCCCACCGGTTTCACCGGTGGCTATTCATATTAATGCCCTCGGGCATTCTACATCATTTATAAGATGATTACCTTGCACAATTTTATCCGGCGAGAAGTATAACATAAACCAATTCCAGTTGGAAGGAAGGTATCCTGATTATAAAAACGAGCTATTTAAAAAGTATAAAGCGGTACAAACAAAAAAAATTCTTGATCAGGTTGATACTATAAGAAAATGTTTACTCAAAAGTCTGTAATAGAACATTTAAAAAAAATTGCCGGTGAAATAAAAAATACCGGGCTCCATCTGCATAAACTGGTATTATATGGTTCCTATGCCAAAAACCAACAGCATAAGTGGAGCGACATTGATGTGGCATTTATTGCTGACGAATTTATTGGCATTGGGTTTGAGGATACAAAATTATTTTCTCGCATCATGATCAAATATCCTAAATTAAATATTCAGCCGCGGACCTACAACACCAAAGATTTTACCCCGGAAAAAGATCCTTTCGTGGAAGAGATATTGAGGACGGGAATAGAAATAAAAGCGTGAAAATTAATGATTCATCTATCGGAATTAATTTTACAATTTTTTTAAAAATTTTATTTACCTTTGCCTTCCGATCTGAAAAGTCAAAAGGGTTTTCTTTTTGACTTTTTGATTTTTTGCAAAAGGTAGTTCTTATTGTTTAATGTACTTGGTTATAGTGTTTTGCTGTTTTATTAAGTAACAGTTTAATACCCTTCGACTAATTACTTTCGACTAAAATACGGGCATAGTTCAACGGCAGAATAGAGGTCTCCAAAACCTTCGATCGTGGTTCGAATCCACGTGCCCGTGCTGTTTTTTAAAGTTAATCAGTTAAGTTAGTTAACTGGTTAATCAGTTAACCAGTTAATTAGTTATAAGAATTTCACCTTTTAACTTTTTAACCTTTTAACGGTTTAGCCTTTTAGCTTTTGACTAAAAAAAAGAAGATTATGAATAAATTTGGTAGTTATATCCAGGAAGCTTACGACGAGCTGTTACATAAAGTAAGCTGGCCCACATGGGAAGAATTACAGCAAACAACTATTATAGTGCTGATTGCCCTCGGGCTTGTTACCGCAGTCATTTTCGGAATGGATTTTGTTGCAGAAAATGTCCTGACTTTCATCTATAAAATTTTAGGTAAATAATGATGGAAACAATCGAAACTATTCCACAGGAAACCAAGCCGGCACAGGAAACCAAGTGGTATGTGATACGCGTTGTAAGCGGTAAGGAAAAAAAGGTAAAAGAATACCTCGATAAAGAAGTGAAAATAAACAGCTGGACCAATTCAGTTGTACAGATACTCTGCCCGATAGAGAAGGTTTTTAAGGTAGTTAGCGGCAAGAAGGTTTTACGCGAGAAAACTCTTTTCCCCGGTTATATTTTGCTGGAAGCAATTGAAGGCAAACTTACCGATGATATTATCCATGCGGTAAAAAATGTTACCGGTGTTATTCACTTCCTGGGTAAGGAACATCCGACAGCGCTTCGTAAATCTGAAGTCAATAAGATGTTTGGTAAAATGGATGAAGTGAGCGAACAGGGCATCAGTTACGCAGAGCCATACATTATGGGCGAAACAGTGAAGATAGTAGATGGTCCGTTTAACGACTTCAATGGTACTATAGAAGAAATAAACCAGGAAAAGAAGAAACTAAAAGTAGTAGTGAAGATATTTGGACGCGCCACACCGGTAGAACTCAATTATTCGCAGGTGGAGAAGATCTCCTAGTATCACTTATTTATCTGATTTTTACAAAGCCACACCCGCAAGAAGTGTGGCTTTGTTGTTTTTTATCATACTCCTGCTAACTGTATTTCCTTTCTATTTCTGTTTTAACTGTATTAATAAATCTGTTTACCAATTGGTCATAATACCACTTGTAAGAATCTTCTGTCATTTTCTCTCTGTCATAATCTTTATTGTACACTTTAATCATCACATCAGTAAGTTCCTGTTCATTAGATGCATGGAAGCCATTATAAATATAATCGTAAATAGAATCTTTCATTGCGTCTTTATAATTATGCACAAGCGGGGTTTTAGCTAATATTGGCTCTAAAGAGGATCCATAAGATAAAACAGAATATCCTAAATGGCCAATACATAGATCGGAATGTTTTATCATGTACATAAGATGCTTCCTGTCGGTAAGCGGGAACCAGGTAATATTGTTTTGGATACCAAGATCATCAATTAATTTTTCGGAACAGGCTACGTCGGTGCCATATCTGAAAAGGATCAAAACTGCTTTATTGGGGTATGTTTTTAAGAAATTATGAAAAGATTTTATTATAATATCATTCCCTTTATTGGGATCACCTGTGTTACTACTTACCCAGCAATGACGTATTTGACTAATAAATATAATTTTATTTTCCTGAACGATAAAATTGAATTTCTCAATTACAATTTGTTTATTCATATTTTTAAAAATATCATAAACCATCGGAATTGAGTTTGCTATCCTTCTTGAATTAATAAATAATTCATTAAAGACTGATTCTATATTGATGATTTTTTCCAGTATGATTAATTTAGAATTTTTTATACCATTAATTTGAAATTGCGCTACTTTCCTGTTCGGATTTATTGGGTATTTAAATGTTGCTAATCTATAAATCTGTTTAATGAAATTTAATTGAGAAGCTGGATAAATATGTGTGATCATATCACCTCCATAAGGAATAAAAATATCTAATTTTTTATCTATTAAATTAAGGTAGGCAGGACTCCAATCGCAGCCGATTAAGAAATCATATTGCTTTATATCGTCTTCTATTATTTTTTTAAGTTTTGCATCAAAAAAATAATATTTATGCCATAATGTTTGGTATGTGTATTTTTTATAATTTTCATCGAATGTATCATTCTCTGGCAGAAAATGTTCCATTTCTTTCATTAATAACAAATGTGCATCAAATCCATAATCCCTTAAGTATCTACATAGAGAAAAAAAATTATTATTCATATTGCCTAATAAAGCAATCTTTATATTATTCATAGTTGATTTTTAGAAAATAAAAATTCTCATTTCTTAATACATAATATTTCATAAACGGCAATCTGCCCATATTTTTCTGCAGGAAAAAATTTATCAATTTTTATTTCATTATTGTAATTAATTGTACCATCACCTCCTTTATTCAATATCTCAAATCCAAGATTCGTTAATTCTTCAGTAATAATATTTAGCGGAATACAGAGCGCATCCATTGTGTTTTTATGTTCAAAAATACCGGTTGCATAATATTTAGATGTATTTGCAAGTGCACGGATACTATAATCCCTGGGAGAATAATCAGAAGCAGGATTATGACCGTCTATTATGTTATATATATACCATCCTAAATCATTTGCATTAATATATAATTTCCCGCCATGTTTTAATATCTTATAAAACTGTTGTAATGTATTTCTATATGGAGTAAAGTAAATAGAGCTATATGAAAATATGGCGTCGAAATAGTTATCAGAAAAATCCATTTCCTGGGCGGATTGTCTTATATAATTTATATTTTTATAATCTAGTTTATCTTTAATTTTATTTGCAATATCTATTCTGTGATTATCTATATCTGTAGCTGTTATTTCTGTATTCAATTCGGCTAATGCTAATGACCACTGCCCAAAACCACAACCGGAATCTAAAACTTTCCCCAGACCAGTGAAATTAATTGCCTTTAATCTGTTTTTATATTTTAACAGATCGCCATTATTGTAAACACGTTTTAAAAAATTATAATCATTTTCGGAAGTAAAAGACGCTTTAATTTCTTCAGACAATAATAATTCAGATATATTCATGATAAATTATTTTATTATTTAAAATAAAGGCTGGCTCAAATCTGATAATTTATTGTCAATAACTTCCATGGCAACCTTGAAGCCCGCTACCTGCAAGTATATTATGGGTGTAAGCCCTATATATGCTAATGTTTCTGACATTACCATCTTTACTCCTTTTTTTACCGGATATACATTAATGTGATTCTCTGATAACAGGGAAGTATCAACATCGCCATATAGATGAATTATCCCCAAAGTTGGATTTATTTGTTTTATTATACTCAGGTCAAATATTCCATCTTCTCCAAAATAATTTCTTTTTTCATCATAATCACATATATATATGAAATCTAGCTTGTTTAAATATTCATAAAATACCGAAATCTCATTAGTATGAATTACATCAGAAGCCCCCATATCATTAAATGCTTTTGATGCTACTTTCCCAAATTCATCATCTGACCAAACCAAAATATTATTTTTATAAACCTCATAGCCTGCCTCCTGTGCAAGTTTTATTGCCAAAGGTCCTCCGTATTCAAATATGTTTATCAGGGAATTGCTTTCATTGGTACCGGCAACTCTCAGGCCCGCTTTTTTACAATAATCAATATCTATATCCTGAACTCTGATTTCCCATGCTTCATACATCAAAGGAATTACACATTTTTTGTGAGCATACTTCAATAAAGATTCATTTAATGGCCGTAATGCTCCGCTATTAGTAATAATATTAGCTTCTCTTATATCATTGTAATTTTTTTCATTAGCCCTTATAACTATTTTTTCTGAAATTCCCGGAATAGTAGCTGCAAATATTTCATACTGTTCTAAAATATCTGTAGCTGAACCATAAACTGAATCTTTTGCCCATGCATAAACTTTCTCAGCTCCGGCCAAAGCGGCTATAAACGGTGTATATAAATAATTATTACTGCCGATTTCAGTAACAACAGTGAGTCCGCCAAGGTCTAAAGAAAGTTCTTTAATAGCTTTATTTATAAGCATTAAACTTCTTTTATGCCGAAAATCTGTAGTCATCAGTTTAAAGTCCGGTTGTTTAAAATTTTTTACATTACCCTAAAACATAAAAATGACACACAATTGCAGTTGGTGATTATTTTACCCATCTATTCTCTATAATGATCCATAATCCTTCGAAGACAGGTTGCTACTTTTTTTGATAATGCTAAGATAAGATGTCAATCTTATTCTTAGTGCTAAAATTAGTTGACAGGTTTGTATATTTCATTTCTTTTTCAATAGTACTTAGCGTATTTACGCAATAAGATAGGGCATGGGAAATAAGTCCCGTTTTTTTTTGCGGGCGGGATTAGGGTTTAAAATATCCTCATTAATTCTTCCAGGTGGGTGATCTCATAAGTAGGTTTTCGTGTGTGTGGTATTTTGTGCGGGTTATAATACACCGTATCCCAACCTGCATTAATCGCACCCAGGATATCTATATCTATCGCATCTCCTATCATTATACTTTCCTCGGTTTTTGCATTTGCAACCCTTAGGGCAAATTCAAATATTTCCCCATGGGGTTTCATGCTGTTGCTTTTCTCAGATGTGATTAGGTGTGTGAAATATCTCGAAATGCCGGAGTATTGCAGTTTAAGCCGCTGTGTGGTTTCAAATCCGTTAGTAATCAGGTGCATTTCATAACGGCCTTTGCAATGATCCAGCACTTCTTTAGCGTGCGGCACCAGGATAGTTTGCGTCGGTAGTATTTCCAGATATGCGGTGCTCAGCTCATGGGAAAGTGAAGTATCCGCCACCTTGAAATCGAGCAGCATATGCCACATACGTTTCCACCGGAGTTCTTCGCGTTTTATAAAGCCGTTGCGGTAGCGATCCCACAACTTGTCATTATGTATATTATAAACCCGGAACAATGCATCGAAATCATCAATGCCCCTGCTTTTCAGGTCAAATTCATGATACAGTTTTCTTAATGCAGTCTCTGAATTTTTATCAAAATCCCATAACGTATGGTCCAGGTCGAAAAAAAGGTGTTTGTATGATTTAGGCATTTTAGTGGTAAATGGTGTAGTATGCTGTAAAAGTAACACAAAAGAGCCATACAGATTTTCAGATGCCTGGTGTGGTCAGATTTGAAAAGCAACAATTCAAACAATCAGGAATCAATTTCCTTCTATTTTTCTGACAATAAAATCCTCTAATTCTTTCCCATGCAGGTTTTTTGCGATAATTTTTCCATCCGGGTCTATCACGTAAATTACCGGAACGTCTGTCACACGGTATTGCCGCGCCACGACAGAAGATACTCCTTTCAGATCGCATAATTCTGTCCAGTCCAGTTGGTCAGTCTCCAAAGCATTCAGCCATTTCTCCTTGTCAGTGTCCATGGAAATGCTGAGTATGGTAAACCGATCAGATGATGCGTATCTGTTATGAAGCGGTTTTATGATTTCCTTGTTTTCCATGCGACAAGGAATGCACCACGACGCCCAGAAATCTATAAGGACAAACTTGCCTCTTTGGTCAGAAAGTTTTATGATCTTCCCGTTTTTATCGGGCAAGGCAAATTCCGGGGCTTGAGATCCAACAGGCAGGGTATAAAGAAAATCATAGATAGCGTCAGATAACTCGCTGGCATATTTTGATTGCGGTATTTCCGTTTGATACCGGTTGTTCATCTTAATGCAAAAAGCAGAATCGCCCCGAAAATGAGCAACAAATGCAAACAATGAAACGTAAGGGTTTTTTAGTGTATCTATCACTGATTGTATTTTTATTTCCTGTGCTGCCCGGAAGTCATTAGCTCGTTTCTTTTTGTCCTTTACCATATCCAACACATCCGAAAGTGGCTCCCCTTTTTTTGGTCTTTTTGAAAGCATCAATTCTTCTGATTTACGGATAGCTCTTGCCATGTCATAAAAGCCACAAATTGCCAGATTTGCAGCATCCATTTTTATGGGCTTAAGGGCATAATTGAAATGCCCCAATTCTGTTTCAAACTCAATTTGGGTATGAGGATTAAGCAACAGAATAACATAATTCTCTTCAGTACTGCCAAATTTCCCAAAGGCAGATTCCGGATTATTTTTTGTTACGACGTCAAGACGATAAAAAGTATTCTTTTCAATAATTCCTGTTCTTTTGAACGCAAACTCCCCATTCTTTCTGATCCTTGCACTGTCAACAATTAATCGGGGGCTGCTCACAAAAAAGTCATTTATCGAAGACAATTTTGAAAGATAAACCGTATGCCGCCATTCAGCATCATCTGCTTTGGAAATTATCCTGCCTTTAATATAAAATTTGCCGGTTGATTCCTGTGCAAAAGAAGATGCTGTTTGCAGCAACAGTAACAGACACCATAAACAGAAACGCCAGAAGACTGCCGAACTACTATATTTTTTATGTAACATTACGGACAAAATGGGGCTTAGTTCATTGGTTATAAATTTTACATTCCAGGATAAAACTCTGCCACTTCTTCATCAGTCAAACTTTTTCTTATACTCTTCCTTCTTTCTTTTGACAATTTCGGCAATTTTTTGAATTGGTAAAATGAAAGTTCATTTTTTTTTATGTTTATTTTTGCATATCCTCCCATCATACCCACGTAAATACTCTCATTAATGGTAGCTATTGAATTAGGGTTTAATCCAAGCCAAAAAGAATGACCAAAGATTAATTTCTTAGCTGAATCATAAAGTATATAAAACCTAAGTTCAAGTACCAAATGCAACACGCTTAGTCAATTTACGTCCGGGGGTACCCCCGGACGTAAATTGACTAAGAATCCTAAAC
>CAISOH010000301.1 GCA_903887005.1 uncultured Bacteroidota bacterium
ACAAAGGATTTTACAACACTTATCACGGTAAAGCAGAAGCACAGTTACCATTATTCTGACAAACCGCCGTATGCCGAACGGCACGTACGGTGGTGTGAGAGGACGGTGAGGGAAATAATCCCTCACCTCCTACTCGATTTTATAGGGGACGGGCACAGGGGACGATTTAATATTTGTTAATTACAAAAAGTTGTTTAAAATAATAATAGCTATTGTTACTGCTTCACAAACTTACTCACTTCAGAGCCGTTTATCTTAATAAAGTACATGCCTGTTGGTAGGTCAGCTACGTCAATTTTTACTTCAGGTGAGTTATACAGTTGGCTGTAAATCGTTTGCCCCATAAGGTTGTTAATGGCTACGGTGGTTATTCTATCTGACGTAGAGATGGTTATCCGGTTGGTGGTGGGGTTAGGGTAAATTGTAATTTTTTCAACATTCAGTCGCATTTGATTCGTATTTAAATGTGGGAATGTATTACAACTTGAAGAATTATCTAAGAAAGATACTCTTGGTGAAAGCAGGGGTGTAGTTCCACTATTTGAAAAACAGTACATATAATATGAATACTCACCACGGACGCCTATCGGCTCGAGCATATAAGTAGGATTCTGAATACAGCCTATCCCTTCAACCACATCACACCAGTATGAATAATATCCTCCTAAATCTCTAGAAAAATGCCAAACCTTATGCCAAACCGAATTAATTAATGTGGAATCTATGCCTGCTACCACATACCTAAATTTATATATCGTATCAAAATAACTTCCTGAAAATGTGTCGCCAACGTTAAGATTATAGTCCATCAATACTATATCAGTATCACGAATAGTATCAAAATGGTATTGTCTGACATAAACTTTCTTTAAAATTGTATCTTCTCTAAAAAAACTACAGCTACCACCGCCGTAACCACTTTCAAAATTGAACCGTTTATAATGAATAGAATCAATAGTTGTATCCTGAATGAAAGTATAAGTGCTATATTGAAAATCAACAGGACCACCTGTTGAAAATATGCCAAGCTCCTTCCACACATTGCTAGTATCTGTGAAGTGTATTTTTTGCGCAAGTGTTGCTGTCGAAAAATAAATGGCAAGAATTATAAGCATTAACCCTTTCATAAGTATGGCATTATATAATAAAGGTATTCATTTATTCAATACCAAGTATCCCATTTCCATTTAAAGGTTCTTTCGGAATTGTTGCAGTATTATTAAAACCATTTAAAGGTTTTAAAGGTTATTAAAAGTGATAGGCTTTATGGTTATATATGTTGAGAGAGCAAGGTTAGTTAAACGTGATAGGCTTTATGGTTATACGTGTTGAGGGGAAAGAGAATGAGAATAGAACCTTTTTAAGAAAGAAGGGTATGGGATAATCCCGTTTTCAATGTTAAGCCACTTTTTAGGCTCGCTGCAAGAAAATAAGACATTGTGACTATCCCATTCAAAGATTATAGATGTTTGGCCAACTTCTGTATTGTTTTCTTTCCTATCTTTACCGCCTGATTTGGGGCATACAGATTTTTCAGGATCAGCGCTTTAATAAAATAAAAAATTTGTAATAAATAATTGGTTATCAACAAATTAATAAGTATTTTATTTTTTTAAAACAGTAAAAAAAATTTAAAAATTTCTTAATAGTTTGTCCCGATAACTATTGGGATTGACTTTTGACTTCCTTTCATGGTTCTTATTACAGGTGCAAGTGGTTTTCTTGGTAAGCACCTTGTGCAGCATTTATCGGCGCAGGGAGTAAAAATACGTGCTTTATACAACAGGCATCCACCTTCAGGCGAACTTAAAAGTTTACCGGGTGTAGAATGGATGTTTTGTGACTTGCTTGATATATATGATGTGGAAGAAGCAATGGCAGGGGTCAGTGAAATATACCATTGTGCAGCTATAGTTTCATTTGATCCCCGGAAACGCAACGAAATGTTGCATTTTAATCCGGAAAGCACCACAAACCTCATTAACCAGGCATTACTGCAGAATATTCGTAAAATAGTGCATGTAAGTTCAGTGGCGGCATTAGGCAGAACAGAAGATGTAAAAAAAGAAATTACGGAAGATGAAGAATGGGGGGAAAGCAGGTATAATTCTGCTTATGGTGTTAGTAAATATCTTGCGGAAATGGAAGTATGGCGGGGTATCGGTGAAGGCCTTAACGCTGTAATAGTAAATCCTGGCATTATTCTTGGTGAAGGTAACTGGAATGATCTTTCGGCTCAGTTAATGAAAGTGGTTTACAGGGAATTCCCGTTTTACTCAAAAGGGGTAAACGCCTGGGTGGACGTTAAGGATGTTGTTAACGCATTGGTAATGCTGATGGAGTCAGATGTGGATGCAAGGCGGTTTATTTTAAGCGGGGGCAATTGTTCATACAGGGAGGTATTTACAATGATGGCAAATTCGCTGAATAAAAAACCACCACGTTATTACGCTAATGCATTTATGACCGGTATAGCATGGAGGCTTAGTATGCTTAAAAGCGCTGTTTTTGGCTCTGATTCAATAATAACAAGAGAGACAGCCAATAACTCGAATGCCATATGCTATTATAATAACCAAAAGCTTAAGGAAGCTTTTCCGGCCTTTAGTTATACCCCGATAAAACATACTGTGGATCTGATGGCACAGTCTTTTATGAAAAATAACAGAAAATAAATTTTTTTTCGTTTTTAACAAAAACAGTTGTAAACTTGCACCAAGGAAAACAAATTTTGTTCCAGCCTTTCGCTCAGTTTATCTGAAAAATTCCCTTTATAAAGTGATAATTTCAAAAGAAGATCATAGATAATTTTAGTGATAAACCAGATTAGTAATAAAAAATATTATTCAGAAAAAAACCAAGCATGCCTTACGACATTTTGCAGTTAAATGATATGCTCATCCCTGAGCTTATAGATGTAGCCGACAATTTAAAAATACATAACGCCGGATCACTCGATAAACAATCACTGGTTTCAAGGATACTGGACCAGCAGGCTGATAATGGCAAGCCAATGGAAGATGAACCGAAGAAAAAGCGGGGCCGCAAATCTAAAGACGCTGGTGCAGAGCAGCCTGTAGTTGCATCACCTGTTGAAGCAGACGTTAACGGCAGCGATAAAAAACGCATTCCTCATCAGAAATCCCCCCAGGAATTACCTGCTATTGAGGTTGCCAATAGCGACAATAAAGACATTACTCCATTGCCACCCTTCCGGGAATTACCTCAGGTTGAAGAAACTAACGACAAAATACACGCTCCCCAGCTGAAATCCCCACAGGAATTACCTCGCAGTGAAGATTTACGTAATGACAGAAAACATCTTCCTCATGTGAAAACCGCCCGGGAATTCTCTCAAACTGATGATGCGGGAGGTGATAAAAAACGCCGGCTGCGTAAACCAAAAGAAGATATTGTCCCTGATAAGGTCCCCGAAAGAAATCCTATACACATAAAGAGAGATACCTCTAATATACACATACCTGTTGCAAGGCCTGAATATAAAGCGGAAGCAGAACCAATCCCTGAAGTAAAGAAAGCGCCCCCGCAGGCGGATGCAGCAGGGATAACAACTGAAGAAAATACCGGCATTACCATGCCTACGGAATCTCCGGAAGTGCAGCCCCCGCAGCAATCAGCGGATAGTGAAACTGAAAAGCCGCAGCATACGCCCCACCAGCCATTTAACCGTCGCCCCCCACGCGAAGAAAAACAAAGCAATTTCAACCTGGAGTTTGAAGGAATAGTAGCGAGTGAAGGCGTTCTGGAAATGATGCCGGATGGTTATGGCTTTTTGCGCAGCAGCGATTACAATTATTTAAGCTCACCCGATGATATTTATGTATCTCCTTCCCAGATAAAGTTATTTGGATTAAAAACCGGGGATACGGTAAAAGGTAATGTTCGCCCGCCTAAAGAAGGTGAAAAGTATTTTGCATTATTAAAGGTGGAAACGATCAATGGCAGGCTCCCCGATGAAATCCGCGACCGTGTGCCATTCGATTACCTGACTCCGTTATTTCCCTTTGAGAAATTAAGCCTTACCACTACCGGCAGCAACTATAGTACGCGTATCATGGACCTGTTCACGCCCATAGGCAAGGGACAGCGCGGATTGATAGTGGCGCAACCCAAAACGGGTAAGACGATGCTGCTGAAAGAAGTGGCGAATGCCATAGCAAAGAATCACCCCGAGTGCTACCTGATGATAGTGCTGGTGGATGAGCGCCCTGAAGAGGTTACCGATATGCAGCGCAGCGTACATGCGGAAGTGATAGCATCCACATTCGATGAACCTGCTGATAAGCACGTAAAAGTATCCACCATTGCATTGCAGAAAGCAAAACGCTTAGTGGAAGTAGGACATGATGTAGTGATACTGCTCGACTCCATTACCCGCCTCGCCCGCGCCCACAATACGGTAGCGCCTGCAAGCGGCAAGGTATTGAGCGGCGGTGTGGAAGCAAATGCCATGCAGAAACCAAAACAGTTTTTTGGCGCTGCCCGTAAAATAGAGAACGGCGGCTCGCTCACCATTCTTGCCACCGCTCTTATAGATACCGGCTCCAAGATGGATGAAGTGATCTTTGAGGAATTCAAGGGAACGGGTAATATGGAATTGCAGCTCGACCGTAAACTCGCCAACAAGCGCATATATCCGGCTATTGATATCACCTCTTCCTCTACCCGCCGCGATGATCTGCTGCTGGACAAAGACGTACAAAATAAAATGTGGCTGCTCCGCAATCACATAGCCGATATGAATACCGATGAAGCCATGCACTTCCTGCTCCAGCAAATGAAAGGCACCAAGAGCAATGAAGAGTTTCTGGCTACGATGAATAAGTAATTCAAAGTCTGTTGAATATTGCACCAACCCCGTCAGTACACCTTTTTCAGGTGTCAGACGGGGTTGTGTTGATTTCAGGACAATAGCCCAAACTTATTTTCTCCCGATTATCTCCCACAAAAATGATCTGCCCCATCGGGGCTATCGGTTTGTAGAAATGGGCGTTCGATGGGCGATGCCCATCGCTATCATATTCCGCCCCGTCAGGGCTTACCGGTGTTATTTGTCATTTATTCGATGGGCGTTGCCCATCGCTAATATATTCCGCCCATTCAGGGCTAATTTTATTCAGGATGCCGTATGGCGTTTAACCCAATTTAAAAAAGACATTCACAAATTTATTGTCATTTCAAATTCACATTTTACCTTTATCCGTATTTATAAATACAAAACACTGACAGCCCCGAATGGGGCTCAATATGTAAACGATGGGCAACGCCCATCGAATAAACCGGGAAATTGGACAGCCCTGAAGGGGCGAAATATGTGAGCGACGGGCAACGCCCATCGGGATAATGCATTCGGGCAACGCCCATCGAATAAACCGGGGAAAATGAACAGCCCTAAGGGGCGAAATATGTGAGCGACGGGCAACGCCCATTGGGATAATGCATTCGGGCAACGCCCATCGAATAAACCGGGAAATTGGGCAGCCCTGAATGGGCGAAATATGTGAGCGACGGGCAACGCCCATCGGAATAATGAAATTGGGCAACACCCATTGAGCGAACCGGTAAAATTGGGCAGCCCTGAATGGGCGAAATATGTGAGCGACGGGCAACGCCCATCGGAATAATGCAATTGGGCAACGCCCATCGAATAAACCGGGAAATTGGACAGCCCTGAAGGGGCGAAATATGTGAGCGACGGGCAACGCCCATCGGCGAAAACCGGGGCAACGCCCATCGGGATAATGCACATAATAGTCATAACAGATAAAACACAAAACCATGGGACAATCCTCGTAAGAAACTACGTCCACATCATATTCAGCACCAAAAGCCGGGAAGCGCTCATTCATCCACCGTATGAACATGAATTGCATGGTTATCTCGGTAGTGTATGCAATACCCTGGAGTGCACGCCAATAAAGATTGGCGGCTATACCGACCATATCCATATACTCTGTATGCTGTCAAAGAAAATAGCTTTAATGAACCTGCTGGAAGAAATAAAGAAGCAGTCATCAAAATGGATGAAAACAAAAGATGCATCACTTGAAAACTTTTACTGGCAGGATGGTTATGGTGCATTTTCGGTGAATCCTTCACAGGTAGATACTGTCATTGAATACGTCTCCAACCAACACATACACCACAGCAAAAAAACCTTCCAGGATGAATATAGGGCATTTTTAAAAAAGTACAATGTTGACTATGATGAGCGATATGTGTGGGATTAAATAATTGAGTTTATTATTATCCCACAGCCCTCCTTATTATTATTTTTACTTATTTTACACCTTATAATCACATACCCACATGATAAGCATCCGCCACATCGTAAAACAGTATGCCGGCCACCGCGCGCTGGACGATGTAAGTATTGAAATAGAAAAAGGAAAAGTTTTTGGTTTGCTGGGGCCAAATGGCGCGGGCAAAACATCGCTTATCCGCATCATTAACCAGATTACCGCTCCTGATTCGGGGGAAGTATTGTTTAATGGCCAGAAGATGAGCCAGATCCATACGGAGCGCATAGGCTATCTGCCGGAAGAACGTGGATTGTATAAGAAGATGGAGATAGGGGAGCAGATACTCTACCTCGCCCAACTGAAGGGACTAACCAGGCTGGAAGCCCGAAAGCGTGCCAAATACTGGTTTGAAAAATTGGAGATAACAAGCTGGTGGAATAAGAAAATAGAAGAGTTATCAAAAGGTATGCAGCAAAAAGCACAGTTTGTGGCTACCGTGATTCATGAACCTGAATTGCTGATATTAGATGAACCATTTACCGGTTTTGACCCTGTAAATGCAGAGATCATAAAGAATGAAATACTGGAACTGAATAAGAAAGGGGCCACTGTTATTTTCTCTACGCACCGTATGGAATCCGTTGAAGAATTGTGTGATTCTATAGCGTTGCTCAATTTATCAAAGAAGATATTGGACGGGAAGGTAAAAACCATCAGGAATACCTACCGTAACGGTACCTACATCCTGGAATATGACGGCGGAAAAATAAATGCGGACGGCGGCGCGCCATTTACCGTGTTGTCGGAAACCGCCACTGATGAGGGCCAGCACCTGAAGCTGAGGATAAATGCAGGCAGAAAGGTGAATGATGTGCTTCAGTATATGCTGCCGCTCGTAAGCATCCACAGACTGGAAGAAGTGGTGCCGACTATGAACGAAATATTTATTCAAACCGTTTCCAAAAAAAATTAAGCCATGAGCAAGATATTACTGATCATACAGCGCGAATATTTTTCGAGGGTAAAAAAGAAATCCTTCCTGTTAATAACTTTTTTAGTACCGGTATTGTTTATCGGCATGTTTGCATTGATAGGTTATCTCTCCGTACACCAGGATGTGTTCAGTGAGCGGAAAAAAGTGGAAGTAATAGATGAAAGCGGCTGGTTTGTGAATAAACTGCAAAATACCACCCGCCTCGAATATACCTTTACTAAAGAAAATGATGCGACTGCCAAAGCCAATTTCATAAAAGCGGGTTATGATTACCTGCTCTATATACCTGCTTCACTAAAAAATGTGCAGCTTATTGCTGAAAACAAACCTTCCACGGGTGTTACGCAATCCATTGAAACTGCATTGAGCGCAATAGCCCAGTCCAACAGGCTGGCAGAGGCGCATATAGATTCTGCGGTATTGGCCAGCGCACAAAAAAGCATATCGGTAGAAGGTTTGCAGATCACCGAAAACGGAATTAAGAATGCGCATGTTTATGCGTCTTATGGAGTTGGTCTTGCTTGTGCTTTCCTTATTTATATGTCGCTGTTTCTTTATGGTGCACAGGTAATGCGGGGCGTTATTGAAGAAAAAGTAAGCCGTATTATTGAAGTGATTATTTCTTCCGTAAAACCGTTCCAGCTGATGCTGGGAAAAATAATTGGTGTGGGTTTGGTAGGGCTTACACAGTTTGTGTTGTGGATAGTGCTCTCCATCACTTTGTCAACGGTAGCAGGCGGTTTAATGAAGAATAACGTAAAGGCCAGAACGGAGCAGATGTCGCAGTTGCAACATCAAACTGCACCAACCGATGCAGGAGCAGTTGTTGCCGCAAAACCTGACAATGTGATGGGCAATGTGATGGAAGAAATTGAAAGCATACCTGTGGTATATGTAGTCAGTTGTTTCCTGTTTTATTTTCTGTTTGGTTACCTGCTCTATAGCGCTTTATTTGCAGCAGTTGGTTCTGCGGTTGATAGTGAAACGGAGACGCAGCAATTTATGATTCCCGTTACCTTGCCGCTGATATTTACTTTTGTATTGTCACAGTCTGTTATTGTCAATAATCCGGATAGCAGCCTGTCTGTATGGCTGTCCATTATACCTTTCACCTCGCCCATTGCCATGATGATACGCATACCTTTTGGCGGTGTGCCGGGCTGGCAGCTTGCTTTGTCTATGTTGCTGATGATACTCGGGTTTTTATTTACTACCTGGGTCGCGGGCCGCATCTACCGCGTAGGCATACTGATGTATGGCAAGAAAGCAAGCTACAAGGAACTGGCTAAATGGTTTTTCTATAAAGAGTAGTGTTAGGAGACTGACAAAATAAATCCGGCTCTGTTATCGTTTGAAGAAAGGGCAGAAGGAATATTTGCTGAAAAGAGGCTTGACATTAATACAGTGAATAATTAATAATGAACATCCAAAGAGTATTAATAAGAAAAAAATTTTTAAGCCGGATATTGAGTGTTATCGGCCTGCTGTTTGCAGCCACAAATAGCCATGCACAGTGGGAAGTGTCATCAGGCATAGATATGAGCTACCCAATATTACTCAATAGCAACAACACCGTACCAAATTATGGCCAGATAAGCTTTGGATTGCGCTTTGGTGTTGCATACAAACCGGAGGATGTACAATTCTTCCCGATACTTACCACGGCTTTTGGGCGCACACGGTTACCGTTAAAACAATATGGCACGGGAAATGTAGCTGCAATCAATTTCAATTACATAAACGTAATGCTCAATGAAAATTTTGTCGTTCATTTTCCTAAAAGCGAATTGTTTATTTATGGCGGCATCGGGTTTTCGCATCTTACAAATAAAGGCCTGGTGCTGGCTGGCGACAGGGCGGGTACAATGAAGGGTACTATAGATTCTTCGGCAAACGTAAACACTATGTTTCCTGCCATGAACCTTGGCTTTGAATATATATGGGGCGAATCAACAGGTAAAGACTTATACCTGAGTATGGGCCTCAATTTTCAATACATCCTGCTGCTTGATGGAAGAAATACCTACTACATAAGCATCAATGACCCGCAAAATGGTATTAGCCATTATACGGCCAGCCTCACAGGGAATGTGATCAGTCCGGGATTTTATATCGCCATACACTACATTATGCACCATAAAAAGGGCGGCATGTATTTGTAACAGCCGCTTCATTTTACTTGCATCAAACCAGGTATAAGCATGTAAACGCCACGGTCTTTTCTCTTAAACAGGCGTTTATTATATGGATTATTGCTGTCTTCTTCATGACCGGAAAGAATACCACTTACCATTGTCCTCTTTTTCTTTTCATCTGGCAATATTTCAGGGGGGAGGCAATTCACAAGTGCCATTACATCATCTATTGAAAAGGTAGCAAGTTCCATTTGAGCTTCGGTGCCATCAATTGTTCCTGTATTTCCGCCACTTGAAAATTTCATTTTTGCTGAAACTAAATTTTTGCCTATATCCTGTACCAATTTTAATTTGTCCAATAATTTTTCTTCCTCAGATTTAAGTTCTATTATTTTTGTTTTGACACCTTCCTTTTGGGTTTTATTTGTTGAGTGTAAGTTCATGTCCAAAGCCGATTCTAAAGTGTCTATTTCCGACCTTTTCTCCAATATTGCATCTTTAATATGCCCTTGATGAATTAGGTTAAATTTAATTCTTTTCTGTTGGGCTTGCCTGATTTGCTCATTTAGTTCCAATTGCTTTGTTTCAGCCATTTCCTTTTCAAAGCACTCCATAAGCCAGAAAACAAGCGTATATAACCTATGTCCGGGTAAATTTTTTAATTGTGCGCCCGTCATGATTTGTACCGAAACCGGCCTTACTCTATACCAATACTGAACCAGCAGCCGTGCATTAGCGAGATTAGGCTGTTTCCTGATAGCGGTATTCAGGTATCCGTTTAGCAGGTAGTGAAAGGCCCCCCATTTTTTCTTGTCTCCAATTTCCACACTGGCTTTCATTTCCAGCAGTTTTGCTGCTACACCGGGTTGGTTGTAATGCAGCGCCAGCATCAGGCCTGTAACGCCGTCTTCATCCGTGCGGAAATCAGGGCCATATTTCTTCACCACCGGCACAATATCAGATACCCGGCCTAAGCGACAGTTTTTGGCATACTCTTTACGGGTTTGCCGGACTTCTTTCATAAACAACATTGCCCGCTGAAACTGCAAGGCGGCCAGTCGTTCCACCCAATCTATGCGATTATTGTTTACCGCGTAGTTATACAGAAGTTTTCTTTCCCGTTTCACTTCCGCTTCTTTTTTTGCAGGGTCAAGCGCCAGTATTTTTACCTGCTCCAATTCCTCGGGGCTTAAATATTCGTATCCCAGCACTTTAGCGCGTATGGCTTCCGCCTGCTCTAATTTTCCTTGTTCCTGAAGCCTGCGGGCTTCTTCCAGCCATTCTTCACGGGTGCTTTGACGGGTTTGTATATTTACGGGTGTTTTATTTTCCGCCAGTCCCAGCAATTGCAGCGCATAATGGTTTGGCTGTTGCTCCAGCATGTATATATTCGTGAGCGCACGGGTAAGGGCCACATAAAGGGAATTGATATAGAACTTATATACCTCTCCTTCTTTGTCTGATTTATCAGCGGGACGTGCATAAGCGAGACTGTCCACGTTAATACTTGCAGCGTCAATGCCCTCTGTAATCACGTTAAACTCCTTTGCGCTGGCCGATACAAAATTGAGCAATATCACATTCTCATATTCCAGTCCCTTAGCCTCATGTACGGAGAACAAAAGCGGGGTTTTAAATACTTTCGCGGCTTCCGCTTTATCTTCATCCTTGGGTACTATCACAGCATACCCTGCCGATTGAACCGTGCGCTGGTTGAGGTCGCGCTGCACTTTATCATTTGTTTGCAGCAACAGCACTTCCCCCTGTTGTATCGAATTGGTTTTGACCAGGTAATTGCTTTCTTTATCAATGGAACCGAAACGCTGGTTCTTTATTGCCAGCAACCTGTTGCTTAATTGAACAACTCTGGAGCTATTGCGGTAATTGGTATGAAGAATATGTATGGGCAGGGAAACCTGGCTGCCGGTATAAAAGAAAGACTTTACAGCCGCCCATGAGAAAAAATTAGGGTGCACGATCTGGTTACTGTCCCCGGTAAGGATAAAGCCGTTTTTTGAAATCGAAGAGCGGAGTATAAACTGTAGTTGCGCATTGGTAATATCCTGAACTTCATCCACTACTACATAATCATATACTGGTTGCACTTGCATAAGGTAACGGTGAGAGAGCATGTTGCTGTCGTAATAGCCGCTTTCTTTCATCCATGCGAAGTACTTCTCAAACGCCTGGTAAACAACGATTCTTTCTTCTCCCGAATAAACCGATTGCCGTACGCCTAGTGCCAGATATTCCTCCATCGTAAAGTATTCGTTTTTCACAGCTTGCCCGGTAATCACACCGCAAAATTCTTCAAACAATTTATGCGCATCCGTAAACCGCATTGTGTGCGCATGTCGTTGAAACCAGCCGTTGAAAAGACGGAAAGTGATTTCCCTGCCTTCTGTCTGCTGCCACGTGGCCATGTATTGGTTAAACGAAAGAAAGTCTATTTCCTGTTCTTCATTTTCATAGCCATTGGCAAAATATAAGCTTCGGGCATTGTCAACTAAGTAGCGGGAAAGGGAAGTGAATAATATATGGCCGGATAGCTGCTTGATTTTTTCAAGTACCAGCACTGTTTTGCCGCTGCCGGCGGAGCCTATAAGCACCATAGGCGGCTGATGATGATAAATATCAGCCTGGTCATTATCGAATGATATGAATTTGTTCAGCGCGTGGATACGCTTGTCTTTTTCATTGAGATAGGTAAGTTTTGCGGCGGTTTCATCAGCATCATTCTTCAGAGGTTGCCATTGGCTTTCATCAGGCAGCAAACCGCCTCTTAAAAAGCGGCTTTTCTGATATTCATGATTGGCTATCAATTCCAGCAGCAGTAATTGTTTCTGTCCATTGTACTCCACCCATGTAAACAGCAGGCGGTCTTTTTCATCAAGCTTGGCACGGTAAAAAACACTGTTTACCATTTTTTTAACCTCGGCACCTGCAAAGTCGCCTTGTTGCAACTGAAGGAGCACACGGGCATACTTTTTATTAATGAGATGCTCGTTCAGTTCGTTATAGTAAATAATGGGGATTTCTGTTTTCATGACGCAAATATTTTTTGTATGATTTGCTATGCTGTAAACAAAAATAGAAGTTAAGGTATTACCGGGAGGAGAATTTTATCCACAATGTAAAGGGTATTATTCATGCAATTGTTTTTGCATGCATTTTATGTAGCGACAAACCACATCACATACGGGAAATCATCAGGGCATCCTAAAAAAAGAAAAACCTCTTTTTCTTTATAACCCTTAGTTTCAGTATGTGTATATCTGTATTCGGGCGATCATGGGCATCGCGGGCTTCATTGGCTATTTTATCAACAATGTCCATACCTTCCGTTACTTCTCCAAACACGGTATAGCCGCCATCGAGATGGGGGGTGCCGCCAATGGTTTTATATACTTTACGTTGTTCGGCGGTATAGGTATGACCTGTTTTCTTTGTGAACTTATCGAGATCTTCATCGGTAAACTTTTTGCCCACTACAATATAAAACTGCATTGCAGACCCTGATTTATCAGGAGTATTATCACGCGCCACGCCCAAAGCGCCGCGCTTGTGGTAATAATTATCTTTTATTTCTGCAGGCACGGTATAACTGAGGCCGCCATTGCCCAGCATTTGTCCCGGTTTTGCATATTTTGATTCAGGGTCGCCACCCTGTATTACAAACTGTGGAATGCACCGGTGAAACAAAGTACTGTCATAGCCATGTTCTTTGGCTACTTTTATCATATTCGCAGTGTTTAGCGGAGTACTGTCATATAGTACCATTTTGATAGTGCCATAATCTGTTTCTATCTTTATTTTGTTCTTTTGTGCGAAAGAGCAGACCGCAAAAGATGAAATCACAAAGAGTATCAGTAGTCCTTTTTTCATGTTGATTATTCTTTAAAGAGGTGCAATATAAAATATAGCTTAAACAATTACAATTTCTTTTCCTGGCACAGCTCCACCAGCACCCCGTTAGTCCCTTTTGGATGAAGAAAACAAACCAGCTTATTATCAGCTCCGTTTTTTGGTATTTCATTCAGGAGTTCAAAACCAAGTGCGCTTAACCGCTTCATTTCTGCTTCTATGTTTTCAACTTCAAAAGCTATGTGATGAATGCCCTCCCCTTTTTTAACAATAAATTTAGAGATGGGGCTGGTTTCATTTGTAGCCTCCAGGAGTTCAATTTTAGAATCCCCTGTCTGAAAAAAGGCGGTATTAACTCCTTCACTTACAACCGCTTCCGTCTTATAACATGGGGTATTTAATAGTTGCTCAAATAAGGCTATAGAAGCTTTCAATTCCTTAACGGCAATGCCAATATGCTCTATTTTCAACATTAACGTATAGTTTTTAACGATAGTAACATATAAACCAATAATTATGATAAGTCCCTAAAGTAAGGAGTTTTGATGTAATTTTGTATAAAACTTCCTGTTTAAGGAATAAATGTATGGATTTAAAATTCCCGATATATCTGGATAATAACGCAACCACACCCATGGACCCGCGTGTGCTGGAAGCGATGCTGCCGTATTTTGTTGAAAAATTCGGAAATGCCGCCAGCCGTAACCACTCTTTTGGATGGGTTGCTGAGGAGGCTGTGGATTACGCCCGTGAGCAGGTAGCTAAACTAATAAACGCAGACCCTAAAGAAATCATCTTTACATCGGGCGCAACAGAAGCTGACAATCTCGCCATCAAAGGTGTATATGAAATGTATGCCTCAAAAGGCAACCATATCATTACCTGCACTACGGAACATAAAGCTGTACTTGACACCTGCAAGCATATAGAAAAGATTGGCGGCCAGGTTACCTACCTTGCTGTTAAGGAAGACGGGTTGATAGACCTCCAGGTACTGGAAAACGCCATTACAGATAAAACAATACTCATAGCCATTATGTATGGCAATAATGAAACCGGCGTAATACAGGATATAAAAGGAATCAGCAAAATTGCCCGTAAACATGGGATACTTTTCTTCTCAGATGCTACCCAGGCTGTCGGAAAGATACCGGTAGATGTGAATGCAGATGGTATAGACCTGATGGCTTTCAGCGGGCATAAAATGTACGGCCCTAAAGGTGTAGGCGCTTTATATGTCCGCCGCAAAAACCCACGCGTTAAAGTTACCAGCCAGATGGATGGCGGCGGCCACGAGCGCGGTATGCGCAGCGGAACATTGAATGTCCCTTCCATTGTAGGGTTCGGTAAAGCCTGTGAACTGTGCATGAATGAAATGGAAAGCGAAGCAAAACGCCTGAGCAAAATGCGTGACCGTTTGGAGAACTCACTCCTGGAACTGGAAGAAACTTATGTGAATGGCAACCGTGAGCATCGCCTGCCGCATACCGCAAATATTTCATTCAAATACGTAGAGGGCGAAGGCCTGATGATGGGCTTTAATAAAAATATAGCACTGTCAAGCGGTTCGGCATGTACATCTGCATCATTAGAGCCATCTTATGTATTGAAGGCATTAGGATTGGGCGATGACCTGGCACATAGTTCTTTACGCTTTGGGCTGGGCCGGTTTACAACAGATGAACAAATAGATTTTACCATAAAGGCTATTAAAGAAACAGTATTAAAACTGCGTGAAATGAGCCCGCTTTGGGAAATGTTTAAAGAAGGTGTGGACATCAATGCAATTGAATGGGCGCACCATTAGACGATTAGCTAATTAGCTGATGTGATGATTAGCTGATTGTTTAAATTTTGAAATAAATTATTATTAGAAGGATTGGAAATATTAACAAAAATAGGGGGCGTCAGCTAATTACCTTATCAGCTAATCACCAAATTATCAAATCGAAAATTATGGCATACTCAGATAAAGTTATTGACCACTACACAAATCCCAAAAATGTCGGGACGCTTGATAAAGCCAAGACTAATGTAGGCACCGGTCTCGTTGGCGCGCCTGAATGCGGCGATGTAATGCGTCTGCAGATAGAAGTAGATGAAGAAAGCGGACTTATCAGTGATGCTAAGTTCAAAACCTTCGGTTGCGGGTCGGCTATTGCGTCTTCTTCTCTGGCCACAGAATGGCTGAAGGGTAAGACTGTTGACCAGGCGCTGACAATAGACAATATGGATATTGTTGAAGAATTGAATCTGCCACCGGTAAAAATACACTGTTCGGTATTGGCTGAAGACGCTATAAAGGCGGCTATCAATGATTACAGGGTAAAAAACGGATTACCTGAACTGGTAGCTGAAAAGAAAACACATTGATTTTTTTAAGTAGAAAGTCAAAAGTAGGAAGCAAAAAGTTCAAACCGGGCATTAGCTTTATTCTTTCGACTATCTACCTTAGACAAAAAAATAACAAAAAATGATTTACGTTAGTGACAAGGCAAAGGAAAAAGTAATCAAATTAAAGCAGGATTCCGGCTTAGGTGACGATTATTTCCTTCGTGTAAGCGTTGTTGGCGGTGGCTGCTCAGGCCTGTCTTACAAGCTTGATTTTGACAATGAAAGACAACCAAGGGACCAGGAGTTTGAAGACCAGGGTGTAAAGCTGGTTACCGACCTGAAAAGTTTTTTATACCTCTGCGATACCACTCTTGATTTTTCCGACGGGCTTAATGGTAAAGGATTCCATTTCAGCAATCCCAATGCCAGCCGTAGCTGCGGTTGCGGCGAGAGTTTTGCAGTATAATATATTATAAAAGTAATGTCCCCGCATACAGATACGGGGACATTATTTAAGAATACCTCCAATCTAAGCGCCTTTCTTTTTTTCCAGCACTAATGTTACTTTATTAAAGTCAGCGGCGGCGTTGAATACTTTCCTGTATTGTTCATATTCATTAACCGAGAAGTGTATTTGCGAATAGAATTCGTTGATGGTAATAATAAGCATATCGCCGTTTTTCTTGTCGGTTTTAAGTTCATAATCTGATCTGAAACCTATTACCGGATTCACATTCTGGTCTACATAATCCGTATTTATGCGAATGGTCTCAGGGTTTAAAACATGATAACCCTTCGGTAAATTCACGGTTATAGTATGTGTTATTAACTGTGGGTATGGCAGGTCAACCGGGAGTTTACGCTCTTTTTTGGTGTAAAGCTCATCCTGGGCGCCTATCACTTCACCTACTTTGAATAAATATTTTGTGCCTGCCTGTTCTGTCAGTTGCGGTGTGTTGAGCGAGGCGGAGATTTCAAAAGGTTTATTGGAATAAAAATTATCCACGCCCTGGTTAGCGATCGTATATTTAAGGATGTCTTCCGGTTTTTGATAAAGCGGCAATAATTTCCTTACCCATTCTTTTTCCTTTTCTTTGGGCAGCACAGCAAGTTCTTCTCTCAGATCTATGGAGGGATATCCGGTAAAAGTATAAGTAACATCGGTCATGGCTTCCATTTCTTCTGTGAAGTTTACGTTGGCAGTGGTAGTTCTCCTGCTTTCATTCGGAGGCAATGGAAGTATGGTTTTTATTTCCGATAAACCTCCAAGGGTTATGCCATTGGGGGGAATTATACAGAATACACCCTTTGTAGTAAGCATCTCATCAGGAACGAAAGGATAACGGTATAATATGCTCGTTGGCGCAAGGTACTTTTTGCGGTTCGGGAAGTAGAAAAGATAATTTTCCATATTGCCCCAGTTCTCAAATTTAGTATCCAGTCTATGCTGTGTACGATCCATAGTAATACCAAGCTCGCTCTTTACTCCGGCCTGGTTAAAACAAGCGCAGAACAGTTTCAGGTACCCTGCAGGGCTGGCTGCTTTTTTTTCAAGGATGGTATCAATCACTTCCGTACTGTCTCCTTCCACAAATGCATATAACCGGATGCCTGTTTTTATGCCATTCTCAATCTTTTTGATATTCTCAAATTCATTGCCATTGGTAACTACGCCCAGGTCTGAGAGATATTTATTCACCGCAGCCCTTTCTTTATCCGTGATCTTACAGTGTTCATCAAATAATTTTCTTCCCAGGTCATTCCAGGTATATAATTTCGGCCTGTCATTATCATTATCATTCAAAAACTTTACGATCCTGTATTCAGCCCGCATGGTGTAGAGGTCATAATAGCTATGCGGCTCTTCCTTCAATTTGGGGATACCGGATACCGATATAGTAATGTGCCGCCTGTTATTGATAACGGTATCGCGTTCAGTCGGGAATCCGTTATATCCTTTTTCTTCCAGCAGCATATCTTTTGGGCTGGACAGTTCAAACCGGGTACTGAGCACAGGTATAGGATATTGGAAGGAGAAGCTGCCAAAAAGAGATCCGGGGCGTATTTCTTTTACGAGTATTTCGATTTCGGAATTACGCTCCACCCCTTCCATAGCAATGATGATCTCATACCTACCGTGTTCATCCTTGGTCACCTTTATCATATCCTTCGCGATATCAAATACTTTGCCGTTCTGCAATATTGTACGCGCTTTTATTATGGGCACCCTTGTACCCTGGTCAACCGGTATAAGTATTTTATTAAAAGACTCTATGCCTTTAACATCCAATACTTTAATGATCCGGTGCAAAGTATAGTACAGGTTAATATTCCGCCCTTCGTACCTGTAATCCAGGCTCAGATCATTTACTATTAAGTATGCAGGTTCCAGTTTAAACTCCGGGGGAACAGGATGATAAACGGGATTAGTTTCCCATTCTACCAGCACTGGTTTCGGATTCAGTTTTTTTTGGGCGGAGACAGAAACAGCCGCCACAGAGAAAATGAAAATAAAAGCTATAATTTTTTTCATCAGTTATTTTTTGGCAGTTAACACTACAGATTCTTTGTATAATTTTTTAAGGTGGTCAACAACTTTATTGTGTTCAGCAAATTGCTTTTCGTTTACAGACAGGGTATTTAACTGGTATTCCTTCATCAGGGTTATGGTGTTTTTATCTGCCTTGTAGGATATCTTATAATTCCACAAGCCATCGGCTTCGCCCTGCGCGTCTTTTGGAAGGTAAGTTACCTTGTATCCTTCCGGAATACTGAGTACTACTACTTCATTTGTTCTTTGTTTATAATCGTAGAAGTAGGGCACTTTACGTTCGGGATCATTAATGCGGTTATCTTCAAAATCGCGTTTCAGGTTCATATTCACAATACATTCTTTTCCCACTTTCTGCACATAATCGTCAACCCTGAAGTCCGCGTCAATAGATACATCCCTGTTTTCATCGCTGCCGGGAACATAATTATACCTTGCGAGGAAATATTTATTAGAGCCTCTCTGCGTATGGGCTTTGATCGCCTTTTCTCTTTCTTCGCCTTTCTGGTACATCATAGCCAGCTTCATATCCCATGCCTGGTATCCTTTATAAGCCAGTTTCACAGTCCCTGCAATTTTATTATCCTCTGTAATGCGGATAAAAGTACTGTCGGTAGTTACATTTTTATCAGCAGATTCAACCGGTATGGTAACTATCTTGTAGTTCGCATCGTCAATCGCTATCATCGCCTGTTTTCCCTGTATATCATCGCGGTTTTTCCCAAAAGGCAATGATGCATCGGTGCCATCCATAAATATCCATTCTCCATCAAGCTTTAAAGCGCAGATCATATGGTTACAAACCAGCGGCAGGGGTGTTTCTTCAAAAGTATAGGGTTTTTTTGAGGTGCCTATCCATACGAAATGCGCGTCCAGACCTGCTTTGCGGCACATAGTCATTATAATGCTCGACATGTCTTTACAGTCGCCGTACTTTCTTTTGAAAACAGTATCGGCAGGGCGGGGAATAAATCCTTCCAGTCCTTTTTCAAAAGCTATGTAGTGGATATTTTTTTGCACCCAGTCATATATATGGGCTGCCTTTTCCCTTGGAGTTTTATCATTTTTAGTAAGTGCGGAAACCGTATTGTTAAGGAATGTGTCTGTCTTCATGTTCAGGTTTCTCACGTACTGATATACATGTTTGTACATGGCCATGGGATCTCTGAGTATCACCGAATCCTTTTTAGCGCCGGTGAGCCTGTAGGATGCTATATATGGTATGATATGCGGTGCGGAATACAACAAGACGCTGGGAACATGTTTATAATTTTTTATGGCCGGAATGCCGGTAGCGGTGAACCTGTAAATGATGTTGTTGTTATTTTCTTCCTTTGTTTGTTTTATCGTTATGTTGTCCGTATTCTTCAGCACGAAATTAATGTTCACATATTTAGGGGCAGTGACCTCATAAGTAACGCTGGCAATAGGTATGTCTTCCTGCAGGAAGAAAGGCGGCAGCAAATAAATATCGGTGTGTTCGATGGAGTATTTTGTTTCAGTTAAAGCATTTTTCTCCAGCCCGGTATAATGAACCTGTACTTCCCGGAAATCGTCATAAAATACATCATCGCCTGCTCCGCCTTCTCCAAAATTGAAAGAACGTATTTTTTTATAGTCAGTTGCTGTAGGTATTTTTACAAATCCCGCATAATCAGTCAGCGCGTTGAAATCGCTGTAGCTGAAATCATCCCTGTTGTTGATAGTGGGAGACAGATCGCTGATCAGCAGTTTCTCCATTGTCACATAGCTGTGGGCAACAAGCGATCCTTCTTCCTGGCCTATTACCAGGCGTTGGGTATAATTGGTATATACTGCGTTCTCGTTTTTGTACTTAGCCGCTATGCTGTCATTTTTTAGCCGCTCTGCAGAGAGTTGCGCATGTAGCGCCGGCGACAGAAACATGCCTGCCCCCATCAGGCATACAACTTTGTATAGCCCGGGGATTCGTTTTATTTTGCTGATCATTTACTGCAAGTATTAATTCTTAATAATGGCCTTAATAAAAAATAAGTATAAATATAATGATAAAAATAAAGTTGGCGGTTATTTTTTTATTCGAAGTCAAAATTCAAAAGTGAAAACCAAAAAGTTGCATTATTCATATTATTGTAAATTCCGGAGCATGTTGACCCACCATTCCGTTTTATGTTGACCCACCATTCCGGTGATGTTGACCCACCCTTAAAAAAGTGATTCCGGCATGCTGACCCACTGGAATTATTTTAGGTCATGGCATTATTCCGGTATG
>CAISOH010000302.1 GCA_903887005.1 uncultured Bacteroidota bacterium
AATTACTATGCCTAATGCTTTTCTCTTTCTATTTTTTCTACCTTTGCTCATTAAGAAAAGATAACCGCTTTTGCCGTTAGGGCAATGACAAATAATGTAGTAGTTTGTATTTATCATAATAGCAGCGTTTTTATGAAAACAAACATACAAAATTTGAGGAACTTTTGAGGGACAATTTCGTAAAAAATAGATTTTGAGGGATGATAAAATAGCATAACTGATTGATTTACAAGGCCTCGTAGTACAATGGATAGTATAAGAGTTTCCGAAGCTCCAGATCCAGGTTCGATTCCTGGCGAGGCCACCAAAAATGCTTAAGTGATGACGCTGCAATATACATACGACAGCAATGGTAATCCGATTGGTGTTTTTATTCCTATTAAAGACTGGAATCATATAACTGAAAAGTATTCAGACATTGAAGATGTTACTGAATGGGAAAGAAATCTAATTGATCAACGGCTTGATTTTATTAAAAAACATCCTGATCAATTAATACCAATTGAAGATTTTATTGCGGAATTAGATAAGGATGATGAAATATAAATACTACATCATTCCTCCAGCCAGAGAAGAATTTTTATTAGCCCGCGAATGGTATCAGCAACAGCAGGTAAGAGGGTTAAGTAATCATTTCGCACAGGCCGTAAAAATGTGCATTGCCAAAATCAGAAAAAATCCATTCGCTTACATATTCGTTATAAAAATGTACGCATTGCCCATACCGATATATTTCCTTACGCCATACACTTTTATCTTGATGACAAAACGATAATTATTACATCAATTATATTCCAGGGAAGAAATCCATTGATAGCGCGGGAGCGGGTGTGACAGATTCCTTATGAAGCTATAAAAGGTAGGCGGAGAGAAGAAAAATCGCGGTAACCTCCTTCATCTCTGCTCAGTTCCTTCACTCTCAACACTGTTTCTTCGCTCTGAATAAAAAAGTAAGGCTACCCTTTTGAGATAGCCTTTATATTTTATAATAATTATTATTTTCTTTTATTTAGCTTCCGCGTCTTTTTCATCACTTTCGGCTTTCTCTATTTTATCAAATTCAAATATCAGGGAAAACCGCAGTGTATTGGATAATGGATTACGGGTAGTGCCTGAACCCTGTGGCACAAGATAGGATGCATTGATCTGGAATACATTATACTTTATTCCCAGGCCGGTAGTAATGTATTGACGGTCGCCATTATCTTTATTTTCATAAAAATAACCAGCACGGAAAGCGATGGTATTCTGGTACCAGTATTCAGCGCCTAAAGATGCATCAATCTCTTTCAACTGGTCGCCGGTAGAAAAGGAGCTTAATATACCGGGTACAACGGAAACCTGGGTATCTCCGGTATTTAAAACAGGGACAAGCAATTTATTAAGATCAAACGCGAATGTTACTTTGTTGTAAGCATCGAACTGGGAAGTATAGGCAACACCTACACCAAGGTTCATGGGTATGAAATCCTTACGGTTTGAATTGTAGGAAATTTTCGAACCAAGGTTGCTGGCTACTGCGCCAAAACTGAACGTATTGCTTTTTACGCCGTCAATATCATGTTTCTTGGTATAGTAAACGCCGATATCCGCGCTGACGGCATTTCCTGGGCGGTAATCGCCGCCATTGGGTACATAACTAACCCCGGATGCGATAGCAGAATGTATATACCTGAGGCTTACGCCGGTTCCAAGGAATTCAGAAAGCTTGCGGGAATAACCAAGGTCGAAAGAATATTCCCTTGGCATACCGGTTCCTATCGGATTTCCGAGATTATCCGTATAATTGATATTTCCAAGGGAGAAATAACGCATAGAAGCGCTTATGGCCTGTTCTTTATTTTCTCCGAATTTAGCATAACCAGCAAGGTAAGCCAGGAAAATATCCGGAACAAGGTCTTTAAGCCAGGGAGTGTAGGTCATGGATACACCATAAGTCTTATCTGAAAAGGGTATTTTACCTACGTTCCAGTATTGTGCATTTGCGTCAGGAGTTACTGCAATTCCGGCATCGCCCATAGCGCCGGATCGGGCATCGGGAGAAATTCTTAAAAAAGGTACTGCGGTAGTTACAAAAGTTGCTGTAGTACCATTTAAGTTTTGACCCTGAACAACGGACGTTGAAAGCCCTGTTAGTATTGTTAAGCCTATTAAAGCAAATCGTTTTGCCATTCTGTTATTATTGATAATTTTAAAGTTTTGCAAAAATATTTAATTTTATCCATTTGGTCAATAAATAATTGACACATACCTATTAACGCACAATCACCAGTTTTTGGTATGCAGTTGATTTAATTCCTTTATCAGAGATATTTACACGATAAATATACACCCCTGATGGTAATAATCTGCCATTATTATCGGTACCATCCCATATTATTTCATTGCTCCGGCTACCTGTTGGCGTAAAAGTTTCTTTTATTTCTTTTGTTAACGCTCCTGCTGTGTTGTAAATATTTATCTGTACGTCAAGTGGTTCATCAGGATGATTGTGTTCAAAAACGAAATGAGTGGAATTTGTAAATGGATTAGGATAAGTCATCAGGTTTTGTATATCCATAACAGTACCATCAACTACTCTGAAGTCAACAGTTCCCATGCCCATATTATCATTCACATCCCATGCTCTTACCGTAATTGTGTGTTTTCCATCGGCAAGGCCGCTGAGCGGGAAAGAAACAGTTCCATATTTGTAAGTATTTGGGGCTGTTTCGTAATAATCGTTTAAAATATATGGGGTTTCCACATTGTCATCAAGCACAGCCACCAGATCATGCCCTACAAAATTTCCCGAAACATTGATACCTGTCTGATCATATAAAGAAACAAAAAGCGATGTGTTGCTGCCGGTTATGCCACCATTTAAGAACAGGGTATCATTAATATAAGCCTTTACCAATGGAGGAGTTGAATTTAATTGAGGGTGGTCGGAATATCCGCCAATAATAAAGCTGGTATCATTTCCTGCGGCATCAATAACGCCATTATGAGCATATATGCTTATTTTGCCTGCACCATAATAATAATTAATATCCTTGGGGGTAATAAATGTTACAGAAAAAAGGCCACTTACTACTGTGGCTTTGCCTTTATAAACAATATTATCCTGTAGTTTAAAAGTTTCACCGGTACCCATAATTGTATTTACAGTTCTGGGCTTATCATAAAAGGTTACCCATGCCTGGCCGTTAAAACCAGTCATAATATTTCCACTATTATCGCGTACGCTTCCATCTATTATGTAAGCGCCCAAAGCCTTAATAGTATCTGCGCGCTGTAACGTAGTTCCCTCAATTACGCTGTCAATATTAATGTCGAATTGCGGGAAATCGGGTGTTACCGCCGGGTCGCCTAATAAGCCAAACTTACGGAAATTAGCAAGTTCGCCCGGATCTTTAGAGAACAGATAGGTTGCATTTTTACCTATTCTGATGGCTTCCCCGAAAGAGTTCCATTTACCATTTGTATTGTGGATAAACTGGGAGCCAAGGTAGTTCCCGTTAAGTGTTTGATTGTAAGTTGAGAATACAGCCTGTGTAGTTGTAAGCATTGCGATGACACCACCGCCGTTTCGTAAAATTAATTGTTCGGCTGCGGATACATATTGGGGGTGATCAAACTGGCCGAAGTCGCAGGTGGCAGTAACCATGAAGGGCAGCATGTTTGCATTGTTCCAGTTATTGTAATCATCCTGGGTAAGTATGCGCTCCCCGGCCAATATCTGTGTATTACCATGCCCGTTATAGTTCATCATGAAGACGCCTTTGAACACATCATTATCTATAGCGGCATTCGCGCCGGGGCAGCGCCCTCCTGCAGGGGTTGAAATAGTTGGGATCGCGTCAATATATACTTTATCTATATTGTAAAGCCCGTTACTTTTTTGGGTGATAATTTTTGCCATTGCTTCGGCAACATCCATATGAGGCCCTGCCCCATCATTATTATCTGCCACTACAGTTGCCGCAATCCTCCATGGGCCCAATGTGGCAGGCTTGGTATAGCTGATTATTTTATTTACAAGTGTTGTGGCATCAGCCACGCTTCTTGCAGGTAACCGGCCAACTCCAATATCCAAAGCGTTTATCAGGCTATTATTTTCAATATTTTCACTGTCATCGAGGAAGCCATAGAAATCATCGCTGCAGAAACTTGCGAGGTCATTGGAAGATTCTGCAGATTCATATACCGGCACAAAATTACTGTTGTTACTGAGCCTGTTTTTGTAATCATAAGACGCTCCTCCAAATAAAATAAGATAGCTGGGCATTTGAGTAGGGTCAGAACCGGCCCTTTTATAATACATCCGTGCGAAATCGCGGATGGCGCTTAAATCCTGCCCGCCCGATGAAAACTCATTATATACCTCGGTAGTAGTGGCAACTTTTACACGCATATTGTCATGCTGCCGGTGGTAAGTTGCAAGTTGGTTGGCAGCATCGAGAAAACCGGGATAAGTGACAATTATAAGATCCGTTTGTCCTGGTTCGTGCAGGTTTTGATTGGGTACGAAATTGGTAAATTTCGGTGTATATAATTGTGCGCCTGTGCCATTCACGGCAGCAAATTCATGCAGCGTTTGCGCATCCTGGGTAAAGCTATAAACATTGCCGCTGAGACTGCCATTCATAAGTACGGGTACCTGTGGATTGGTAACATCCCATACCTGCGTATTTCCGGTAGCGCCCTGTAGCTGGTAGTTTGCTATATTTCCCGCTCCAACACTTAGCAAGTCGCGGAAACTCAACTGGTCGCCGGCCATTGCTAAATTACGCCGGGTATTCAATTCAATATAGTCCAGGTATCCTACGCCTGAAGGGTCTATTGGTATGAAGTTGATACCCACTTTTACGATCTGTGAATTGCAGGCGCCTGTCCATCCATTTGTCAACAGCGCCATTACATTATCGGAGCCCGGGGCAGTGCAGGTGCCAAATGTCTCTGATCCGATCTTTTGCCCGTTTAATGAAACATCTAATTCAGAACCTGTATCAGGAGATGTGTGCCCGAAGGCTACTGTGCAATATACACTGGATACCGTGGACCCCATATCAAAAGTGAATGTTTGATTAGTAGTTCCGGCCTGGGGGTAAAATCCGGTGTTATACCACAATTTACCGAGTTGGGCTGGATTTATTATATCTGTGTCAAGCACATCATAATAATTGAAGTCAGTAACTGTCTTATTGCCTGGCGCTACCTGCGGCTGGTTTTGTAAACGCAGGCCGGGCCCCTGGTCGAAGGTGATAAAATAATAAGCGGTATCCGAATATATGTTTTTCCTGTGAATGAATATTTTGTTTATAGTGTCTGCATCCCATACGGTAGGCCCAATGGCATAAAAAACAGCAGTTGTACCAGTAATCAATACAGCATTTTCCATAAGGTCAGACGGGCGCGGTACTGCATTGTTTTCTGAAAGAATGTTTCCGCCATTACCGTAGATACGTATATTGCTTATGCTGGCATTAGAAGGCTTAGGCACTAAAGTTGAAATGAAATTATTGTCTATTTTATAAAAGCCGGTATTGGTAATACCTATTTTATACCATGTGCCTTTTGATAAAACAGAGGAAAAAACGTCAGCAGTGGTTTTAGCGCCTGAATTAGTTTTTTTAGTTTGCGGTTGTTCATTAATAGTAAGCGTAAAATCGGTGACCTGGTTTACTTGTCCGGCTAGGGTTCCGGCAGTATATGCCGGTATGCGGACTACTGCGAATGGCCTTTTCCGTTCCATTCCTAATTTTACCTGAAACTTTTCAGGGGCAGATAAATGAGCTCCTTCAGGCAAGGTTACATTAAGTTCGTAGCCAATGCCGGAAATACTAACCTGCGGCATGGCATATTCATTAAGCCATATTTTTTCAATTATATATCCCGCATAAATATCTGTTTGCTTTACCTGGTAAGTACCGGCAAAAGCATATATTGATTGAAAAGCTAATAAATTTACTAGCAAACCGAACAACAAAAATGTTTTTTTCATTTATTTTTGCGGATTAAGCCTTGTTTCTGAAGGCTGGTGATTGTATCAAAATTAGGTAATAAAATCGTTAAAACACTACTGATAAAGCAATTCTGGTGCTATATTAACGTAATTTTTTTTTAGATATTACATCCCTGAAAAATAAAAATTACAAGTTTTTTTTGATCAAAAACGCTGAAAGCTTGAAAATTTCAAAAGAATGAGGTAACATTGTAACGACTTTTAACATTGTACTTACTAATTAGTGTAAATATTTTGGTTCAATTATGAAAAGAAAACTCATTGTTATTGGCTTGCTATGTATAGGAACAGCAACTATCCTCACTTCATGCTCTTCTTCTGCTTCACACAAGAAGGGGAAGGGTGATAATGTATCCCAGGTAACAGGGTGGCCGCTGAATGACAAGCGTTGGGGAGGCTATGAGGTTACAGATTATAAAGGTCAGCAAACACCCATAGGTATGTCTTATGTCCAGGGCGGCCGTTTTACTATGGGAGCAGTTGATGATGAAATGCCTACTCTTGAAAACAATAGTGTAAGGCGCACTGTTACCGTATCTTCATTTTATATGGACCAGACTGAAGTAGCTAACGTCAGCTACCGTGAATATCTTTATTGGATGGAACGCGCTTATTTCAATGATTATCCTGAGTTGGTCACTGCCGCATGGCCTGATCAGACTGTATGGCGTTCTGCGCTTGCTTACAATGAGCCTTACGTGAAGAATTATTTTCAGGCTGCCGCTTATAACAATTACCCTGTAGTAGGAGTAAACTGGTATCAGGCTAATGATTTTTGCCAATGGAGAACAGATCGTGTAAATGAGTTCCTGGTAATACAGGCAGGGGCATTAAAGCCAAACAAAGACCAGTCGGGTGAAGACGTTTTTACAACCAAGTCATACATTGTAGGCCAATACCAGGGAACTGCAGGGCCGAGAGAACATCATGACCTTGACCCGAACGGATCAGGAAAACGCCAGCTTAAATTACAGGATGGTGTGTTTCTGCCTGATTACCGCCTGCCTACAGAGGCTGAGTGGGAATATGCAGCTTTAGGACTTATTGGAAACAACCCAACTCCTGAAAACAAACGCCGCCGCGGTGAAGAAGTTGTTACAGACCGTAACACATTGCCATGGGGACCAAAAAATACAACACGTTATGGTTTGCATAACCAATACCAGGGCGAATTTGAAGGTAACTTCATGCGTGCAAAAGGCGACGCTATGGGTGTAGCCGGCGGCCTGAATGATAATGCTGACGCTACAGCGCCTGTAAGGTCTTTCCTTCCAAACGCTTTCGGATTGTATAACATGGCCGGTAATGTAAACGAATGGGTAATGGATACTTATCGCCCAAGCTCACACGAAGATGTTGATGAGTTCCGTCCATTCAGGGGTAACATATACACTAAGTATAAGTACCAGGAAGATGGAACTATTGAAGAAAAAGATTCTATCGGTCATATCCCATATGAATATATGACGCCTGCCCAGGTTATGGCTAACGGTCGCTATGAAACAAGGACCGGCGACCTGTCAAGCTATAAAGATGGTGACAGCTTATCTCAATTTACTTACGCTTATGGAGCTAATACCCTTGTTAATGATTCTACCAAGGTATATAAAGGAGGCTCCTGGCACGACCGCGCCTATTGGATGTCTCCCGGCACACGCCGCTATATACAGGGTAACTTGTCAACCTGCACTATTGGTTTCCGTTGCGTAATGGACCGTATGGCCAGCCCAGATGGCGATGAACAGCCAGGTGGTAATAGCTTCGGCAGACAAAAAAGACACAAAAGATAATTATAACCAGAGCTTATTTTCAAATTATCATAAAGAACCCCTTTCATAATGGAAGGGGTTCTTTAATTTTACACACAAATGGAAATAACCGGCTTATATAAATTATACCTCGAAAACCCGTCAATACAAACGGATACCCGGAAGCTGAAGGAAGGCGGTATTTATTTCGCCCTGGGCGGGACAAACTTTGATGGCAACTCGTTTGCAAAAGATGCGCTGGATAAGGGTGTAGCCTATGCTGTAATTGATAATCCGGTATACGCGCATAACGACAGATGTATTGTTGTAAATAATGTACTTACCACATTGCAGCAACTTGCCGGCTACCACAGGAAGCAGTTTACAATTCCATTTATAGCTATTACAGGATCCAACGGGAAGACAACTACAAAAGAACTGATTGCTGCTGTATTACGGACACGTTTTATTACGTATGCTACAGAAGGCAACCTCAACAACCATATAGGCGTGCCGCTGACCTTGCTGAAGATAAAGCAGGACGCCCAAATGGCTATAATAGAAATGGGCGCTAACCATCAAAAGGAAATAGAAAGCTATTGCGGAATTGCTTTACCTGATCATGGTATTATTACCAACTGCGGCAAAGCCCATATTGAAGGTTTTGGCGGAATAGAGGGCGTGCGTAAAGGGAAAGGCGAGCTATATGATTTCCTGCGGGAAAATGATGGCGTTATTTTCCGCAATACAGACCTTGATTACCTGGAAACCATGGCGAAGGGCATAAGGCGCCAGGTTACTTATGGCAGCGCCAATGCAGCATATATCGGCAAGCCCATAATGAAGGATGTATTTTTAAGCATCGCCATGCTCTCCACCCATACCGAAACCACGCTGGATACCAACCTGGTAGGCGCATACAACTTCCCGAACGTAATGGCGGCAGTAGCTGTAGGGTTGCATTTTGGCATTTCTATTGATGAGATAAAAAAGGCTATTGCCGCATATACTCCGGATAACAGCAGATCGCAGTGGCTGCAAAAAGGCAGTAATAAAATAATACTGGACGCCTACAATGCAAACCCCACCAGCATGAGGGCTGCTATTCTCAATTTTGCTGAAGCGAAACTGCCGGGTAAAATGCTGTGGATAGGTGGCATGAAAGAAATGGGTGCTGAAGAACTGAATGAACACTGTGAACTTGTTTCCCTTATATCCAGGTATGAATGGCAGGATGTGATACTGGTAGGCAAGGAATTCAGAGCTATTTATAATGGCTACAAATGGTTTGAAAATTCCAGTGAAGCTGCCGCATACATCAAAGCCCATCAGCCCGCCAATAGTTCCATTTTGCTGAAAGGATCAAGGGGTAGTAAAATGGAAGTTCTGATGGATGCGCTGGAGTAATGGTTGCTAAAGCGCAACTATGAAAATATTCGTGGTCTAGGGGCCGCTTATAATAGTTAGACCAGTTAGATTTCATGAAGAAGTCCCTTTAGTACGTTACCAATAATATTGGTGCACAAATTGGTAAAATATTTTTTTGCAGTTGCCCCGGACTTCAGGCCGGGGTATTGAAAGAAAATGGTTTGGCTTTAGCCAAAATTACTCGTGATGGAAGAAGTTGGGTTGTGTAGTTTCGGCTAAAGCCAGGTTGAAATACTTATACCCCGGCCTGAAGTCCGGGGCTATTAATCGCCTTTTGGTTCTGGCTTGTCCTGGTTAGGGATTTAGGGTATCGCCTCAAACCAAACTTTCTCTTCATTGTTCCAGTCGCCGTTATAATTGATGGTCAGTTCCTCACCGGCCTTAATGTCTCTTACGGTTTGTATATACATGGTCTGTTCATCATAGTCCATAAAATATTCACAGTTGGAGTGGTAAGAGTGGTTATACAGCGGTACCCACCCCAGCGCCATACAACACATTTTTATTCCTTCCGGCTCCCATTCAAATATATAATCGTGAAGCAAAGTCTGGTCCAGCAGCTTACGGTCCTGCCCGTTCATCACTATTACCGGCGCTGTTTCTATTATGGTACCCGCCTTCAGCGCCTTCTTTGAAAAAATACCCCGTCCTTTATTCTCAATCTGGCCTGTATAGAGTTGTAAATTGCGCATTTGAAATATAAATATCGTAAAACTTCCCGTTTAGAATAAAATAGTATTTTTTTAACAGTATTTTTATATTTTTACAACCTTAAAGGTACTAGATATGAATTTCTTTAAAAAGCCGATAATTATTGTTGCGTTTGCTTTGCTGGCATTGCCCAACTCTGGGTTTGCGCAATATCATTTTGAACTCGATCCGCTTTTGAGTTATTTTAGTGATTCCAGGCGTTATGAATTAAGCTTTAATTATCTTATGCCCTTTGGCGAGTTTGCGGGAATGACAAGGGTGACCAACGGTAGTAATACGTTTATTGGCGACACTGACAATAAAAGAAACATAGTTGCCGCTTCCGGCTTTGGAGGCGATATAGGGCTGTCGCTTCCTTTTAAAAGAACAGGGCATATCAGCTGCTGGGCAGTAAATTTCCACCTGATGGGCAATATGTATGCATGGCATGACCTCAACCAATCCATGGGCCTTGACGGAACATTAAAACCACAAACCACCTCACTCAATGCAACTACAATACACGTTTCTTTACCCATAGGCATTGACTGGAAAATAGGCAATGACGCCATCTGCACAAAACGCCTGGCATTTGGCACATCCCTGGGCGCGGGCTTTATACCCCAGGTTAACATGACCAGCCTCGATAATGTAACCGGTGTGGATTCAAAAATGAGTTTTGGCTGCACTCCTTATGCAAAAGCGGAATTGTCCATTTTCGCAGGCCTTGACGTAAAATTAAGAGTCATGTACACCTTGGGAGATATTTTGCTGATTGATGTGAACAAAGGGCTTCCTGCCAGTAATACAGACGCGGCATTCAGAATAACATCTACCTCTAACCTGATAGTTTCCTTCATCATCATGCCTTTCTCCGGCGGATGGCATGAATGGGCATGGTATAACACCTACGACAACTACAACCAGCACGACAGGCTTAACTAAAAGCCGTGTAGCGGAACATATTATTTGCACACATAAGCATTACGTTTTACGTAGTGCTTATTTTTTGCATTGCATGTTTTCCTTTTCTTATTTAATAGTAACATTAATAACAGTAACAAATAAGTGTTACTAATGTTACCAATGTAATGAAAATGAATTTCGCTACTGGGCTAAGTGTCTCACTTCGTCCTTAGTTGTGCAAGCGTCCCGCTTGCGACCGAAGCGGGACGCTTCTCCATGGGAGGACGAAGCGTACTTCGACCAGTGAAAAAGAAGGACAAGCCATACAGCGCTTTTACATGGCATAGACTTAGCCGATTACCTCTTACGGTTTGTTTTATACCAATACCTGTAATAAATTAGTCCAAAAAATGCGGGTATTAGATAAGATCTCCCTTTAGAGGGCCGGGGCTTATAGGCAAGTGAGGATAGACTAATTTAGAATGAGTATTGATATTAAGTAGGGTCTGCTGAAAAAGTAAGGTAACGATAGAAAAGCCCCGAATGGGGCGCAATTTGAATAGCCGGGGGTATAACCCCCGGAAAAATGATGATAAAAACACCAACCCGGTAGGGTTGAATAAAAACGAGGTGCAGGGTGTTTGAAGGTCAAGCCTCAAATTCCATGCACTTCAGGAACAAATACTTCGCTAAAATTCAAGCTGAATAAGCGTTTGGGTATTTAACAGCAGACCCTAAGTAGTTTTCTGAACACAGCAAATGGTTCTTAGTGCAGAGACCAGGATTGAATCTACCCCCACACACTAAAAAAGGCTGCCTCCAAACCGGAGACAGCCTTTTTATTTATTTTTCAAAAACTATTTACTCAACAACTATACGGAACACCTTATGTTCATCTCCTGAACGGACATTCAATAAATACATTCCGGAAGCGATGTTATTGCCAAGATTCACCTGTTGGGCAATTTCACCATCATGAGAAATTACCTTATCATTATAAATAACCTGCCCAAGCATATTTGTTACTTCCAGAAATACTTCCTGGTCATTTATAGTTCCTAATGTACCCTTTATGTTAAACGCGCCCTTGCTGGGGTTTGGTAAAACACTCAGCTCCAATACTGAATGCAGGACTTCAATACCGGCAGTGGTAAGAATAATTACTGAATTGAATGACGGAGTAAACTGGCTGCAACGCCCGGTGCCAAATACAACACAGGTTATAGAATCTTTATTGTTAAAGGTACTGCTGTAAGCTGACGATGTAACCCCTGAGATAACGGTCCCGTTCTTCAGCCATATATACCTTGGAGAAGGGCCTGCATTTGTAACTACGGCCGTCAGGGTATCTATTGTGCCTTTAGCGATAACTACGCCCTTGCTGGCATAGATTTTAACTTCAGGGATGTAAACCGGTTCAACCTCCATTGTAACTTCTCCTGTTGCAACACCAGGCACAACCGCTAAACAAGTAGTGTCGCTGATCATTGTAACAGTTATCACATCACCATTTTGAGGGGTGGCAGTATAAACAGGGCTGTTATAGCCATCTTTCTTTCCGTTTATGCTCCATTGATAAAATGGCGACGGGCCGGCATACGTTGGTATAGCAGTGAAAGTATCTAATTTATCCTTGCATACGGTATCATTAAAAGGCTCATAAATGCTCACTAAAGGAGTAAGTAACGGATTAACTATCACTGTAGCGTGACCAGACATATTATTAGTGCATTTGGTCATAGTATCAGTAGCTGCCACTGTATAAGTGCCGGCGAGTGTTTGCAGGCCATAGTCGAGTGTTGTGTTGGTCCCCAATAACGGGCTTCCTGATATGCCGCTTCCATTATACAATTGGTATTTGATACCCCAGTCTGAACCGCTTAAACCAACATGAATGCCATCGCCGGAGCAAATAGTCCCGCCCCCGGTAACATTATACACAGAAGGAAGCGGATTGATAACTATATTAACTACAGGCGACATATTAACATTACAGGAAGTCGTGTCATTTGTAGCAACTATTGTATAACTCCCTGCGGCAGTCTGCAAGCCAAAATGCAATACGGAATCAGCACCTGCCATTGAGCTTCCTATTGCGGTAAGGCCCTTATATAACTGGTAATGGAAACCGGTGTCAGACATGCTTAAATCAATATTAAGGCCTGTGCCACCGGCACAATAACCGCCTCCGCCCATTACGGTATATACTGCAGGTAAAGGCAGAATATTTACGCTGGTAGTAATAATACAGGTAGTTGGTAAAGTATAAGTTATGAGGGCGGTTCCTGCCGACATGCCTATAACAACCCCGGTACTTGTATTTACTGAAGCTACAGCAGTATTGCTGCTGTTCCATGTACCACCGCCTGCATCGGCTAAAGCAGATGTAGCAGCAGAGCAAATAGTGGTTGTTCCGCTGATAGCGGCAGGAAGAGGATTAACTGTTATTAAAGCAGTCATAATACAACCCGTAGGTATGGTATAAGTTACTGTTGCAGTACCTGCCATAACACCTGAAACATCACCTGCAGTTCCAACAATAACCGTTGCATCGCTGCTGCTCCAGGAGCCGGTACCGGTTGCATCACTTAAATTAGTAACAAGTCCAAAACATACGTTTGGATTACCTGTTATAGCCGCAGGCAGCGGATTAACGGTAACCTCTGTAGTAGCTATGCAGCCTGTAACGGGTAATGTATAAGTAATAGTCGCAGTCCCTGCTGTTACACCTGTAACATCTCCGGTTGAAGCATTTACCGTAACAGTAGCGTCACCGCTATTCCAGGTACCGCCACCTGCATCGTTTAAGGTTGTAATTAACCCCTTGCAAACAACTGGAGTTCCCAGGATGGATGATGGTAATGGATTAACTGTTACAATAGTAGTAGTAGCGCAGCTTGTGGGCAATGTATAAGTAATGGTTGCAGTACCTACTGCCATTCCTACAACATCTCCACTGCCAGCGCCAACCAGAACTGTTGCATCGGTACTGCTCCATGAGCCGCCGCCTGCATCGCTTAATGTAGTAATCAATCCCTGGCAAACACCGGTATTCCCAAGAATTGCAGATGGTAACGGATTAACAAGTGCAGTCATCGTGTTAAAACAGCCCGTGCTAAGCTGGTAAGTAATCGTTGTAGTTCCTGCGGCAACACCTGAAAGTATCCCAGTGCCTGCGTCAATGGAACCAACGGAAGTATTACTGCTGCTCCATGTTCCCAGGGCAGTAGTTTCAGTTAATGTTGTTGTCCCGCTTTCGCAAACAACACCTGTTCCGCCTATCATATCGGGCGTTGGGTTAACAGTAATTGAAAAGCTTTGAAGCGGGCCGTTACAGCCGTTTGCCGATGGTGTTATATCTATATTTGCAGTAACCGCTGCTGTACCGCTGTTGGTTGCAAAGTATGGAAGAATATTACCCGTCCCGGTTGAAGCAAGGCCAATAGTTGGATCACTGTTTACCCAGTTATAGGTAGTACCGCTTACTGAGCCGGAGAACAATTCTGCCGTTGTGCCATCACCATTACATACAGTCTGGTTAAAAAAGCCGGAAACTGTTGGTGTTGGGTTTACGTTTATCTTAAAACTTTGAGGAGTACCGAAACACCCGTTAGCCGATGGCGTAACTGTTATCGTACCACTTATTGCAGATGTGCTGCTATTGTTTGCCGGGAATGAAGCGATATTCCCTACACCTGATGGCGCAAGCCCTATTAGAACATTGTTATTCGTCCATGTATAATTAGTACCTGCTACAGCGCCAGAGTATGTTACAGGGGTAGTGCCATCGCCATTACATACAGTTTGATTTGGCGGTATCGCAACGGTAGGAGTTGGATTTACGGTAATTGTATAGCTTCCAGGTGCACCTGTACATCCATTTGCAGAAGGTGTAGCGGTAACAGTAGCTGTAACGGCAATCGCCCCAATGTTGCCTGCAGTAAATGAAGCAATATTCCCTGTGCCGGATGCTGCAAGACCTATGCTTGTATTGTTATTTGTCCAGGTATAAGTAGTTCCGGTTACTGCGCCTGCGAATGTTACCGCTCCTGTTGCATCACCATTACACAAGGTTTGGTTTAATGTTGGATTTACGGTTGGAGTTGGGTTTACAGTAATTGTAAAGCTTTTTGATGTGCCCGGACAACTATTTGCCGAGGGTGTAACAGTTACGGTCGTCGTTATTGCTGCTGTGCCGCTATTAACTGCCGTGAATGAAGCAATATTTCCTGTGCCAGATAATGCAAGCCCGATACCTGCAGTACTATTTGTCCATGAATAAGTAGTACCTGCTACAGCGCCAGAGAAGGTTACCGCTGTTGTGCCGTCACCATTACATACAATTTGATTGAATGGAACGTTTACGGTTGGTGTAGGATTTACTGTTATTGTAAAACTTTTGGGAGTTCCTGAACACCCATTTGCTGTAGGTGTTACTATTATATTTGCATTTGCTGCCGCTGTGCCGCTGTTGACAGCTGTGAATATAGCTATATTTCCAGACCCTGCTGCAGCAAGCCCGATACTTGAATTATTATTCGTCCAGGTATAAGTAGTGCCGCCTACTGTACCGGAGAATATTACCGCTGATGTGTTGTTACCGTTACATACGGTCTGGGTTGGCGGATTGGCAACGGTTGGCGTAGGATTAACATTTATTGCAAAGCTCTGGGGCGCTCCAGCGCAGCCATTTGCTGAAGGCGTCACCATTATGTTTGCAGTTACTGCCAATGTCCCTGGATTGACAGGAAGGAATGAACTTATATTTCCGGTGCCGGACGCTGCAAGCCCTATGCTTGTGTTGTTATTTGTCCAGTTATAAGAAGTGCCGGTTCCTGAGAAAGTTACGGCTGTCGTTGGTAAGCCGTTACATACGGTTTGGTTTGCTATAGCTAAAACAGTTGGAGTTGGATATACAGTCACTGTCTGAGTAGCCGCTGTACCGCAACCTGTACTATAAGATATCGTCGCAGTACCTCCGCTCACACCGCTCACTATGCCATTTGCCGAGCCTACGGTAGCAATTGTTGTTGCGCTGGTACTCCAGGTACCGCCGGTTTTGCTATCACTCAATAAAGTTGTTGCACCCTGGCATACAGTAGCAGTGCCTGTAATTGAGGAAGGAAACGGAATAACGTTTACTACTATTACTGTTGAAGTTACAGACGTACCATCCGATACCTGTATGGTAAATGCATCTGTACCGCTATATCCGGCTGCTGGAGTATAAGTTGTTCCGGCTGGCGAAACACTGGTTCCTCCTGCTGCTGTAGCTGTAAAACCGCCTAATGTACCATGACCGGGGCCTGTAACAACAGTCCAGGTAAATGTTCCGGCTCCTGTAGCTGTAAGCAAAGAATTAAGCGATGTCGCCCCTGAATTCTGACATACAGATAGTGCCTGCGGATTAGGATTATTGAATTTCAGAAAACGAAATACCACTGTCATTGTTTGTGTTGGAGCTCCGCAGGTAGCACCATTTATTCCTCCCCAGTTTGAGTTCCCGATATTTGGCCTTACGGTATAACCTGGGTTGCAACTGCATGTGCCAGTATTAGTAATTTCCACACCACCACCGCAGCCAAACCCTACAGACCAGGTTTGTCCGTCTGAACTTCCCGAATAAAAAATATTTGTTCGCATGGCATCGGCTATACTTTGTGCTATAGCCGCATTTGTACAACTGATACCAACAAGATCATTACTGCCCTTAATAGTGAAGCCTAAACAACCGGAACTCGGCAGGCTTGCACAGAAACTGGTCCATGCAATACCCTGTGGAGTGGCAATACCTGAAGTAGCGCCACCAGTAAAGCTTTGGGAATAAGTAATAACCTGGGCATTACTGTTTGATTGCACTCCAATCAATAATGCGGCAGCTAACAGAAATGCGCTTAAAAAGCTATGTCTTTTTCGTTGTACACAAGCGTTTATGTCTGGATTTTGGCCAGGGAACTGATGCTCCTTTATTTTCATTAAGATGTTCCGGGAAAACAGAACCGATGGTAGTAAATGTTTCATTTTCATAAATTTATCAGGTTGTTATAATTAAATAGTTAACGATATATATTATCAGCTATTTCGCTATTGTTAATTTTTGCAAATAAATAATTCTTCTATTTAATAAAGGAAAAACTATTTTCAATGTGCGAAATTAAATAATTACGAAGCAATTATGAAATAATTATTAGCACTCATAGAATAATTCTTTAGGTTTTAAATTAATTGTTAAATATTATTATGTGTATTCCATTTAAAATCGTATTATTCTGCAAGATTAACCCTTCACGACCTGAATATATATAATAATCAGCACTTCAAAATGAAAGAATTGAGTAGGAGTTGAAGGATAATCTCTCAGTTGCACTTGGCTAATAATCCTTTTCTAAAAAGTATCCGCGACTTCCTTCCTATTGTTTATTTCTATGCCTGCCACAAACAAAAATACCACCGTTTATTGCGGTGGTATTTTTGTCATCATCTGATTATTTAAAGCTTATGCTTTTACCTGATAAGCGTTACATCGCCTGTTTGTTCTATAGTCTTTCCGCCGCAATCAAAACTGAGGTAATAGAAGTAAACGCCTATATCCTGCGGTACGCCATTGTAGTTACCATCCCACTGCATATTACTGTTTGTAGCCTCATACACTGTTTGCCCCCAGCGGTTAGCTACACGGAAGATATGGAACCTGTGATAGCCCGCATATATCGGACGGAATACATCGTTCCTGTGGTCGCCATTGGGCGTAAATGCAGTAGGGAAGCTTACTGTACAGCATGAGCTCGGGTCCAGTTCCTGGCTTGTTGTTGCAGCGCAGCCAAAAGGATCAGTTACAAGCAATGTAACTATGCTCCTCGATTGTTCTACCTTGCCCCAGGTAACTCCCTTATTGATATTCTGGAAATAGTGTGCAGGAGTCCATTCAAAAGAAAAATTATAATCGCTCGCTTTCGCAACAAACATTACACTGTCTTCCAAGCATAATGGAGTCCCGATCCTCGTTGTATAGGTAAACGATGCATCCGGCATGGTATGCACAAAAACAGTATCAACTGATGGCGGATTTGTACAACCTTCATCTGTTGTAGTCCGCACCTCTATCACATGCCGGCCGCTGTCATTCCAGCTGATACTGAAAGGCCCGCCGCTGTTTGAGTTAGCGGAGATAATATTAAGCGCTGTTGACGTTTCCATCGGAACATGATCTATCGTCCACATAAATATAGATGCGTTAGCTGACCTTGAACTCAGTGCCAGGCTCACCGTATCTCCAGCACATACATCCGCTTTCGAAGTGGATGTCGCTGTGGGATGCGGAACTATTGTTATCCTTATGCTTGTATCAAAAGAACAGAACCCATGGTTATCACTGGCGAATAGTTTTACATAATTATTCTGGACTACAGAATCAAACCTTACAAAAATCATAGAATCTGTAGGAAGTGAAATCCCAATACCTGTATTACTGTTTAAAGCGTAAGAAGCCCCTGTTGGTAAAGTCCAGATATAGGCTGCATCATTCAGTGACGGCCCGGTATATGACAGCCATAAAGAATCAAACTGGCAATCCCATGGACGCTGTGCAGTAATATAAAAATAGGGCTTGTATATCGTTGTCACCTTCAGTGGTGTACTGTCGCTAGGACACCCATTTACCTTCTGCATTACGAACCAGGTAGAATCCCCCGGTACATTATTTGAAGGAACAGGGGCCATGGGAAGCGCTGTACCCAGAATAAACCAATACAGGCGCGAGCCATCCGAACTATCTGCTGTCAATGCTGCAGCCTGAGTGCCCTGGCAATAAATTGTATCCCTTGTAAGCGGTGCGCGGGGTTTGGGCTTTACCCGGAATGTATCCAGCGTTTTATCACTTCTGCATCCGAAAGAAGTGACCTCATCAATATAATACGTATCAATGCCGGGAATTGCACTTGACGGAACAGGCGCGGTAATATTACCTGTTATGTCGCTGTAGCCCATATACCAGGTTATTAAATCTCCCGGTGCACTTGCAGTAGCTACCCGTGCACTTGTCGGCCAATATTGGCATGTCGAATAAGGAGGATTAGTTTTTGGAGGCGCCGGTTTCGGATGAACTGTAATGACTAATGGAGTCCTTGGGCCTTCACAGCCGGAATCCGTCTGGCTTACCCAAAAATTATAGGTACCCGGGATTGTAATATCTACAATTGGCTCAGTGAGAGTATAGGTACCCCCGGTTGATGTCGTGTACCATAAAGCCTTTGAAGTTTTGGTAGAAAGACTAACAAAAAATGGTTTAAACGAACCAATGTACTGGCAGTACTCCGAAGCCCCCCCTGAAAGAAGGGGTGCAGGTGGAGTGGTAACCACTCTTACTGTTATAGAAGTACGGGGGCTTTCACAACCTCCTATCCGCTGGCTAACCCATACGGTAGTATATCCGGCCACTGAGGTATTGATTACTATAGGCGTAGTAATCGCTGTCCCACCTATGCCTGTTGTGTACCATTCCAGGATACCGGTATAACCTGTTACTGTAAATGGTATAAATGTGTTTCTCTGGCAATAAAGCGTAACGCCTGAAATAACCGGAGGTGGTGGCTGCGGAAGAACAGTTACATAAGTAGAACCAGTGTCTTTACAGCCATATTCAGTTGTAGCAATGACGGTATAAGTTCCGGTATCCATCGTCATAAAACCTGGCCGTATCGGATTCTCCAGGGTAGATGTAAAAGCATAAGGGCCAGTCCAGCTAAATGTCTCCCCTGTAGAATAAGGTGTTTCAAATAATTGCAGCGTATCTATCAAACCTGCACATAATGGCGAGTTGTTGGTAACTATTACTATTGGTTTGGGATGTACTACCACATGGGTACTATCCGTATCGCTTGCCCCCGGGATCATTCTGATCACATAATACCAGCCAGTGTCTGCAAAAACCGCAGGAAAAATAAACGGATTCTGTAAAGTACTTGTGAAACCACCAGGCCCTGTCCAGGAATAGGTGGCACCTGTTGAGTCGCCTATCATATCAAGCTTCAACGTATCGTTGATACATGGCCCGTTATTTATTGCAAAAACACAACTAACCGACTTGACCGTATCAATAAGCAGATGATATACATCACCCCACAATATACCATTACAATACACCTCAAAAGAATTTATCGGGATGCAGGATTTTATATAAACAGTATCGCCATTATAATCAGAAGTGGCGCCGACAGGGCCGTACATCCAGCCACCTGACAAATAGCAGGGTCCTCCGTTCTGACAACCAGGTGTTCTATAGTTTATTACTTCAGACGGTTGAATGGCATAGGGTGCTCCGTTAATATAAAACCGCTTATACTCTCCCGCGCCCAAAGGCCCGCCATTAAGAGCCCAATCGGGCACCATAATATTATATACAGGCCTGCTGAATGTATAGGTATAGGTCCCGGGGCCTGAAAGCCCTATCCAGTATGTGGTTGGAGCTCCGAGGCAACCGCCGCCGCCAGTCATGGCGCTACCGGTAGAAGTAACTGTAACCCCGATACCCCCATAAAATGTAGTACCTGAAAAATTAGTTACATTAAATAACTGGGCTTTTGCATTTATTGCAATCAGCAGCAATAGAAAAACGCGAGAAATAGGTTTCATTGAAAAAAAATATTTAATAAAATTAATGATATTTTTCTTTATTTCAAAAAATTATCAAAATTCCGGAACCTTAATTATTTAAAAGACAGCTTTTTTAGAAATAATGTTAGGTTAATATTTATATTTATTTATTCATAAACCATGCACTATATATTTTGCAGAACAAGCAATAGTAATACTAAACTGAAAAGGGATTGTTCCAATATGGAACAATCCCTTTTCAGTTCAATTATTTCATTAATTACCTGATAAGTGTTACATCACCTGTCTGCTCTATGGTGTTACCACCGCAGTCAAACTTGATGTAGTAGAAGTAAACGCCAATATCCTGCGGTACGCCATTGTAATTACCATCCCACTGCATA
>CAISOH010000303.1 GCA_903887005.1 uncultured Bacteroidota bacterium
GCAACAATTTGTATGCTTCACGCTGTTTTTTAATCATGTCATGGGCCATTTTTAATGACGATTGCTCATTTGTTACTAATTGACGTACCTCAGGATTTAGTAATCCGTCTGCAGACAAAGCGGCTTCATAAGCGCGTTGAACGGCGTCTTCCCCAAATTCGCAGGAAATAAGTATAGAATGCCTGTCGCTGTCAGTAATTGTGGATTTAATATCCATCCAGGCCCTGTATATTTTCCCGGCCTGGGTAGTATCATCTTCTGCTACTCCTTCGTTTTTTTGTATTTGTTCTATCAGTTCCTGTTTATATTGGGTACTTTCATTTATCATCCCTTCAAACATGGCTTTAAGATCTATATCCATGTCTTTTGATTCATTAATTGCCTTTTCATATCCTTCAATGCGGTCGTTGTTTATCTTTACGAGGTCATTAAGTATTTCGTTCATTGCTTCGTTCTTTTCCATAAAATGGTGCTATTTTAATGGACTGTCTTAAAAATTATGCCACCTACGGTAAAAACACTTTATTTTTGCGAACTTATGGGAATTATGCAAACAGCTCTTGAGATTGCCAAGTACATTTTGCCAGCCTTAATAGTATTGGCGGCAAGCTATCTGATAGTACAAAAATTTCTGGTGTCACAAACGCAACGGAAACAGTTAGCGCTTTTCCAGGATGCACAGGACGTAACGCTCCGCCTCCGCCTGCAGGCCTATGAGCGGCTGGTACTTTTTATCGAGCGGATAAATCCACGCCAGATAATACCACGTTTATACGATTCTTCCATGACTGTGAAGGATTTGCAACATGCAATTGTAATTACTATCCGTGCCGAATTTGAACACAACCTTTCGCAACAGATATACGTATCCAAGAATGTATGGGAAACTGTGAAGAATGTAAAAGAACAGGAAATTAACATGGTGCATAATATCAGCAAGGCATTAAAGCCGGATGCACCGGCTAAAGAATTACACGCTAAGATACTCGACTATTCAGCAAGCCTGGAAGATGAACTGCCTACTGATGTGGCGCTGCACATTATTAATGAGGAAGTAAGGAGGGTGTTGTCTTATGGATCCGTTTAATTTAATGGCTCAATTGCTTAATGGCTTAATGGCTCAATGTTAATATGGCAATGTGAAAATGGCTCAATTGCGTAATGGCTGAATGGCTCAATATTAATGTGGAAATGTAAAAAATGCGGTAATGTGGAAAATGTGGTAATGTGGAAAATGCGATAATTTGAAAATGTGCAGAATGGATCAATTGCTCAATGAATGTGGAAATGTGGGTTTTCCTGTATTTTATTTTAAAAGACTAATAATTCTTGGACAAAAAAACGATAATAACCGATTCCGGCATAGTCATTAACGAACTTTATTGCCAGCCTGTGAAAATGGAGGAACAGCCCGGACATTTTCCTTTTACCCGTGGCGTACATGCAGCGATGTATCGCGACCGTATGTGGACCATGCGCCAATACGCTGGTTTCAGTACGGCGGAGGAGTCAAACAAAAGGTACCACTTTCTTTTGAGCCAGGGGGTAAGCGGGCTTTCCGTAGCATTCGACCTTCCTACGCAGATTGGGTATGATTCAGACCATGCTATGTCTGAAGGAGAGGTGGGTAAGGTAGGGGTAGCCATAGATTCATTACAGGATATGGAACTGTTGTTTAAAGATATCCGCCTTGCTGATATTTCTACTTCCATGACTATCAATTCCACGGCATTTATCCTATTAGCATTTTATATAGCCCTTGCCAAAAAGCAGGGCGCTGATATTAAGAAGATATCCGGCACCATTCAAAATGATATTTTAAAGGAATATGCTGCACGTGGCACTTATATATATCCGCCCACGCAGTCCATGCGCCTCATTACTGATATATTTGAGTATTGCAGTAAGGAAGTGCCCAAATGGAATACCATTTCCATATCCGGTTACCATATAAGGGAAGCGGGCGCCAATGCAGTGCAGGAACTGGCATTTACCCTGGCTAATGGCAAAACTTATCTGCAGGCTGCAATCGCCAAGGGGCTTGATATTAATGTTTTCGCACAGCGGCTTTCCTTTTTCTTTAATGCCCATAATAATTTATTTGAAGAAGTAGCCAAGTTCAGGGCTGCACGGCGCATGTGGGCGAAGATAACCAGTTCGCTCGGCGCTACAGACCCAAGGGCGCAAATGCTGCGCTTTCATACGCAGACGGGAGGAAGCACACTGACAGCACAACAGCCTAAGAACAATATTGTTCGTGTTGCATTACAGGGGCTCTCGGCTGTGCTTGGCGGCACTCAGTCACTACATACAAATGGCTACGATGAGGCGCTCTCTTTACCGACAGAAGAAGCCGCATCGTTAGCATTGCGCACACAACAGATATTAGCCTATGAAAGCGGTGCTACGGATACCGTTGACCCGTTAGCCGGCTCTTTCTATGTGGAAACGCTTACCAATGAGGTGGAAGCAGCAGCGTGGAAGCTGATTGAAAAAATTGACGCAATGGGTGGTTCTGTAAAAGCCATTGAACACCATTTTATGCAGGATGAGATAGCCCGATCTGCCTATGCTTACAACAAGGCAATAGAAGATAAAAGCAAGATAATAGTTGGGGTAAATAAATTCACTTCCGCTGAAATGAGTAAACCTCCGGGTTTCAGGATAGATGATTCCATCCGTATCCAGCAATCGGAAAAGCTGGCAAAACTTAGGACTGAAAGAAATAATGAAGCCGTAAATGCCTGCCTTGCAGGGATAAAACAAAAAGCATTAACTACTGAAAACCTGATGCCTGCTGTAATAGAAGCCGTAGAAAATCTATGCACGCTGGGTGAGATATCGGATACTTTAAGGGGAGTGTGGGGGGAGTATAGAGGGTAGGGGGATTGCTTTTGTTTGACAATGGAACCTACCTATTTTACCGATGCGAGAAACAAGCTGCGATGCTGGCTGGACAAGATTAGCGCCAAATCTTAGTCTCAATTTCCATTCATTTCAGTTCATGGTTCAGCCACTCACTCTTTCACAAACTTCCCCGCAGACACCCCATTCACCTTCACAAAATAAATACCCTTTGCAAAGCCGCTGATATCTATATCTGTCTTTTCAGATTTGCGGTAGGATTGGTGATAAACTTCCTGCCCAATCAGATTTACCACAGCTACACTTTCAATTTTCTCAGTGGCGCTTATGGTTATTTCATTGTGTGCAGGATTGGGGTAAATAGATACATTTTGACATGGATGGTTTACTTCATTTACTGCTGTATGATTGTATGTTATCTTACGTATGCGATTATTGTAAGGATCTGAAATATACAGATTACCTATAGCTTCTACAGCTGTACACATGAAATCATGATTGAATTGAGCCGCAGTTGCAGGCCCACCGTCTCCACTATAACCCTGAATTCCGGTTCCTGCAATTGTTGAAATAATACCGGCAGCATTTACCTTACGTATTACTGGAGAGGCTCGTTCCGACATGTAAATATTGCCAATAGAATCAAAGATTAAGGCAAGAATATGCCCTATGCTTGCAGCAGTGGCTGGTCCACCATCACCACTTCCTGTTGCCGTTCCATCTCCAAATGCTGTGGTAATGATACCAGAAGCATCCACTTTCCTTATTCTGCTATTAAAATAATCTGTAATGTAAAGCTCTTTTGAAGGGCCTATTGCCAGAAATCCTGTTAAATTTAACTGTGCATCTGTAGCCGGTCCGTTATCTCCACTATATCCCATTGCACCAGTTCCTGCTATTGTGGTTATGATACCTGCAGTATCTATTTTGCGGACTACATAGAAACCATTATTACTAAAATATAAATTACCAACTTTATCAAATACTAAGCCTAATGGGTCATATATTTTAGCAGCGGTGGCTGGTCCACCATCACCGTCATAACCTCCTAAATGGGTTCCTGCAAACGTGGAAATAATGCCTGATGTATTAACTTTACGAATTACGCTATTCCCAAGTTCAGCGATATACATATTTCCAGCAGTGTCAAAAACAATATCTGTAGGTTGTTTTAATTTGGCATTTGTTGCAGGCGCGCCGTCACCACTGTAACCAGAAATCCCGCCAATGCCAGCAATGGCGGAAATGATACCTGAGGGGCTTATTTTACGTACAACATGGTTATGCTCGTCGGCAATATACATATTGCCCCCTTTATCAAATTTTATAACATCTGGCTGATTTAATTGTGCATTTATTGCAGGCCCACCATCACCACTAAATCCTGCGGTACCTGTGCCTGCAATAGTCGTAATAGTCTGTGCTTTTGTAAGCACGGGCACTATGAATAATAAGGCAGCAAAAAAGGTCAGCGGAATAAGATTTTTCATGTGGATGTTTCTTATTATTCAAAAATAATGAAAATGTGTGAAATGGGTGTGGTGTAGGAAATAAATTTGTCAACTTTTAAAAAGTTGACAAATCTCAAATGAAAATGATGTCTTTTAATAGTAGCTCAACTTCATCAAGGCCATTACCGCCGAGTCCGCGAAGGGCGAGACATCGGCGGGGACGGTCACTATTTTTATTTTAATATTTCAGTCAGTATTTTATTTTGTATAACTCAAAAAACCTTCCGCTGATAAATCTTCATTCAATTCTTCCCAATGGATCCATCTGCCATTATCCCATAATTCATATTTTTTCATTTGTTCGGGAGTGCCTTTCTTTAAATTTGGGTACCAATCAATAGGAGTACCTATTATACGCCCATCAGTTAATTCTAAAAATATTCTTTTATTATCGAACCAGACTGCTTTTGCGCTAACCATAGTACTTTTTTACACTCTTTTTTTAATTATTTTTCGCCAAAATAGTCATTCCATTTTTGGATAATCAAATCTGCATTTTCTTCAATAATGCTTTCAGCCAGGTGAATATCTTTACTTTTCATTCCTTTATTTTCAATAAGCTTCAATGGACTAACTTCAAACCGCGCACTTCCATCTGCATTTTTCACATGAATGTGAACAGGTAAATGGTCATTACTGAAAAAGAAAAACCTTATCCCAAAAAATCTGAATAATTCCGGCATTTATTATTCTTATTTAGTTTTCCAAAAAAAAATCACTCTTTGAATATTACAAAAGTAGGTAAAAAAATATAAATATATCAACAGCATGAATTCTGAATCAATTTTCTCACTATGGAATTCGTATAATCCCCGTTATCCCGTTTTTTCTTCTTTGTTCCAGTTGCCAGGCGCTGCTTACCACATCGCCATAGCTCCTGATCCCTTCTTTCTGGTCGTGCATTTTCAGATATTCATCATACAGCCTGGTACCATACCTGGCCATTTCATTATGATATAAGCGGCTTAACTGTTCCAGGGTATCTATATGGGCTAAAGTCAGCTTATTCAATTGATCTTCCATTTTTTTCGCCATTGCAGAATCCCTCCTGTAAAGGCGGTTATTGGCATAAATCCATATATTCAGGTAGCCGGAATAATTGAAAATACTGTCATCGGCAAATGTCCCTAATGTATAAGCCATAAGATTTGCATCGCCCTCTGCGGCTATTCCCGCCTGGTGCGCCATCTCATGGCATACGAGGAATGGCATAATAAAAGAGGGTAGGGTGATGTTCACCTGGCCTTCCCCGGTAAAAGGATTATAATAGCCATCAATTCCCATGCGTGCCATATAATAACCAAATAAGGTTGGTTTTATTTCGAGCCCATGCAATTTCACCTTACTGTCGGTGTACATTCTGTAATAGGCCTCCGAACGTTCATTTATCTCCCTGAAAGATAAATAGTGATAATGGTGTGCATAGGTATTTAATTTTTCAACGAGATATTTATTAAAGGAAACCAGGGCCAATGAATCGTTTTTTTTCCGGTTTACTTTATTACTGTCGGGAGCTGTATATAACTTCCATGATTTTGCCAATGAAGGTTTATAGTAATTGGCGCCCCAGCCAAAAATGAACAATAAATTAACAAAAAGAACTGTGTTGATCAGATTTAAAACGGATGCCGCAAGCCTTTCTTTTGATGCGCCAAACTTTGCTATATAGAAGACCCATCTTACCATTGTAATGAGCAGCATAATACTTCCCAGCACATATAAGATATCTCCTAAGCTGAAAGGTAACCAGCCAAATATTATACTCCTGCAAGTCTGGAACGGATAAAAAATATAGCTGTCGTACAGGGTTACAAGCCAGTAGTTCCGGGGGAAATAATAAGCGGATAATGCCAGTAATATCACCAGCAATAGCAATAGTATTAACTTCCTTTTATACTTCATCAGCTGCAAATTATGGAATTTGTAATCAGGAAGATGATCCTGCGCAATTTTGACATTTCAATAAAAATTTATGTAACAATATCCCAGTTACGTACTAATAAGTTAGTCCGTACTATTTTTCTCTATTAATGACCAAATTAAAATAGGCTCCCATATAAAAAATATTATTAGAATAAGCCAAATCAAATCACTAAAAATCAATATTATAAGCAATAAAAATAAGACACTATTAAGTACAAGAATTGGGATTTTATTTTTCTTCTTATTTTTATAACAAACATAAGAAGGGATGAATAAAACGACAGATAAAAAAATGAAGAAAATTAAACCTATCATAAAATAAATTCACTTCCTGTGTAAATCAAAAAAGGCTACACTAAGCTATCTTTTATAGTTTAAATATAAAAAATTATATTTAATAGGGTATAGCGGCAAAATTGTCATTATCTAATAGGTGTGCTTTATTTATGCTCGTGTTCATGCGAATGCGGCACATCGTCATAGTCAACCTTTTGTATTTTGTAATACTTATGAATGATTGTTTCTTGTTTCCCGGTCAGGTGATTTGTTACTATTGCAGTATCCGAACTAACTATTTTATTTTTAAATTCTTTTATTCCTATTTTATAATCAGACTTTCTATCTATACCGACCCAGGTATCATCACTGGAACGCTCATATACGAATAAGGATATTGATAAGTATGGCGCACTGATTATACTACCCGGCGGGGTTTGAAACTTATAGTAACTTTTCAGATAAAAAATTTCATGTACATCATTAATATTATGTAAGGTATCAACGTTAATGCCCGAATGATCCCTATGGTAACATTCATATTTATAGGTAGTATCCCCTGCTATTACGGGTTTGTAATGGTAAAATTCAGGAAGTAAGATTATCCGATCAATATTTATTGAGCCCTTTTTTTGGGTTGTATTTGCTGCATCCGTATTTTTTTTCTCCTGAGCAGATAACCGGGCGGTATTTAAGAAGATCAATATTAAGGCTATTGTAGATCCTGCTTTTTTAAATACCATAAGATTTATTTTAAGGATAAAATTACGAATAAAACAGCTACAAACCACTGCACACAAAATCATGTACCATTTAAGGAAAGAGATCTTAAAAAGATTGAAATTGCCCTAATCATTTTTTTTCAATAGCAGCAACTATCTGAGGACTGGTAACCAGGTCATGGGGGGCAAAAATTGCCATTAGTTTTCCTTTTTCATTGACCAGGTATTTCTGAAAATCCCCGCCAACTTCATTATCTCTTAGTTTATTATATTTTTTTGTAGTCAGCCATTTATAAACAGGCGCCATATCTTCTCCTCTCACAAGGACTTTTGATGCCAAAGGAAAGGTTACATTATATATTTTATTTTCTGTTGAAAGGTTTTTCTTTGAGCCGGGTGGGGTAGCGAAATCATTAGTTAAAAAACCAATAATAACCAATTTGTTTTTGTATTTCTGATAAGCAGCTTCAAGTTCAGCATATTGGTGATTATGGTCATCCCTTGATGTTGTGTTTACAATTAGTATCTTTTTGCCTTTGTACTTTGCAAAATCTATTATGTTTCCATTATTAGCGGGAACCTTAAATTCATAAATATTCTTAGGAACGCTTTCCTGTGCATATCCGGTTAAGAGAAAAAAATTTAAAAGGATTATTAATCGGAATTTCATCATTGAATATTTAGCCCGTTAAAGGTAAAAAATAATTTAATCACTGCTAAGTATAATAATTTATGAAATATTGTTTTTAGTCTTCATACCCCTTTGTTTTAACGCAATTAATAGTAATGAATTATATATAAAAGGTGTATTGCTAAAGGAAAAATAATATATTCTATTTTAAAATTTTTGTCTATATTTGTATCTGTCTAAAACTATTCTTCTTTTTTAAAATTTCCATTAATGGCATACCAATTTACAACTCAAATTAACGCACTCAAAAACATAACATCAGGCAAGGTTTTTAAGTGTTCCGGCGGATTGATATTATTGCTTACGTTATGCTGCAGTTTTCTGAGTAAAAAATGTATTGCCCAGGTTGGTTCCTGGGTACCCGTCACAACTGTGGCCCCCCATTTTAATGAGGGTGTTATGCTGTTACTGACAGATGGCAGTGTTTTATGCAAAACATCATCCGGAGGCACAGGATATGGAACTAAATGGGACAGACTTACTCCGGATATTCATGGCAGTTATGTAAATGGTACATGGACAACAATTGCCCCGATGCTTGATGAACGGCTTTATTTTTCATCCCAGGTTTTAAGGGATGGCCGGGTGTATGTTGCAGGTGGCGAGTATGGTTCAGGCGGGGATAAAAGTGAGGTATATGATCCGCTCACCAATTCATGGACAGCATGCCCGCAAATCGTTCACAGTTTAACATATAAGATTTCAGATGCAAATTCAGAGATACTTCCTGATGGCAAAGTATTGCAGGCGGTAGTTGACACAGGTGGGACACGGCTTAATTATATATGGGATCCCACAACTAACACTTATACTCCGACGGCATCCTGCATTCGTGGCGACAATGAAGCATCCTGGGTAAAACTGCCAGATAACAGCATTTTATTTGTGGACAACTACAGTACATCAGCTGAAAGATACTGGCCTCCTACAAACACATGGATAAATGAAGGCGGGGCAGGTACCGTACCCGTTTCACTTTATGATGCTTATGGAAGCGAGGCTGGCGGCGCTTTTTTATTACCAAACGGGAAGGCATTTTTCATAGGCTCCAGACCCACTTCCGCATATTATACACCGACAGGAACAATAACCCCCGGCACCTGGGCTGCGGGCCCCGTCATTCCCAATAGCCTTGGGGCGCCGGATGCCGCATCTGCCATGATGGTAAACGGCAAAATTCTCATGGCCCTTTCTCCTCAACCTTATGCTGCTAACCATTTTCCAGACTCCACCTTCTTTTGGGAATTTGATTATACAACCAATACCTATACGAATGTTAGCGCCCCCGGTGTAGCAAACGATACATTGCTCCAATCATGTTATCTTACTAATATGCTTTGCCTGCCAGATGGTAATATACTTTTTGCAAATCAATATGATAATCAGTATTACGAATATGTTCCGGGTACCGGCCCGATTCCTGCAGGAAAACCTACCATTAATCGTATCATAGAAAATTCATGCACTAATTTTACTATTACCGGCACTTTGTTTAATGGCATTACCGAAGGGGCGAGTTATGGTGATGACTGGCAGATGTCAACCAATTACCCGATAGTACGCCTTACCTCCGGTACAAACGTTTATTATGCCCGTACCACGAACTGGAACAGTACCGGGGTTATGAGAGGCGCCCTGCCTGATACGGCTACCTTTACGTTGTCCGGTGTTCCCAACGGAACTTATTCAGTGCAGGTTATAGCAAATGGTAATCCTTCCGATCCGTTTAGTCTTACAACAGGCCCTGCGGTAATTATACCATCGTCAACAACGATTTGTGAAGGTGCAGTTACTACTTTGTCATCATCCATAAGCGGTGGCACCTGGAGCAGCGGGAGCAGTTCAATAGCCGCTATTGGCTCTTTATCAGGATTAGTTACAGGAAATACCGCCGGTAATACAACAATTGTTTATGCACTTGGGACTTGTACTTCGCTTTCAACATTAACAGTTAATGCTACGCCCGCTGCTATTACTCCATCCGGAGCAATAAATATATGCTCCGGTTCAACTGCTACTTTATCTGATGCCACAAGTGGCGGTATATGGAGCAGCAGCGCTACAGGAATTGCAACTGTGGCTGGCGGGGTGGTTACAGGAGCAGGAATTGGTACTGCAACTATTTCTTATACTTTAGCCGGTTGTTCTGCTACCAGCGCTGTAACAATTAATCCCTTACCCGGCGCTATAACCGGGGTTAAAAGTGTGTGTACCGGATTAACAACTGCATTAAGCGATGCCGGAGGCGGTACATGGACCAGCAGCAATACATCTGTTGCTACCGTTGATATCATTGCCGGAATTGTTACAGGCGGGTCATTGGGCACTTCAACTATAACTTATACGTTGCCCACAGGTTGCACGGCTTTTACCACCGTCACTGTGAATCTGAGTGCGTCTCCAATTACCGGAACTACTAATATATGTCAAAGCGCTACAACAAATCTCACGGATGCATTAACCGGTGGCACATGGAGCAGCAGCAATACCTCAGTAGCTACTATTGGCACTGGTTCAGGATTTGTTAACGGAGCAGCTGCGGGTACTTCCACCATTACGTATAAACTTGGTTCAGGTTGTGCTACTACAACAATTGTAACGGTAAATACAATTCCGGTTGCAATCACTGGCTCTCCAAATCTTTGTGTTGGCACAACCACTACTTTAAGCGATGCCGTAACTGGCGGCGCATGGAGTAGCGGCAATACGGCGGTTGCAACTATTGACCCTTCAGGCCTGGTAACGGGTATTAGTGCAAGTACTGCAACGATTACCTATACACTGGGTATTTGCCCTACAACTACAGTTGTAACGGTCAATATTACTCCATCAGCAATAACAGGTGCTTCAACTGTATGCACAGGACAAACAACGGGTTTAAGCGATGTCACGCCAGGTGGTGTATGGGGCAGCAGTAATACATTGATAGCAACTGTTGCATCCGGTATTGTGACCGGAGTTTCTGCAGGTTCCGCAACTATTTCTTACTCATTAATTACAGGTTGTGAAACGAACTTCCCGATTACTGTCGTTCAATCTCCGGCAGCGATTACCGGCAACCCGTCATTGTGTATCGGATTAAATACTACTTTAACGGATGCTTCTGGCGGAGGTGCCTGGACCAGCAGTAATACTTCTATTGCTACTGTAGGCGGAACCGGCATTGTGACCGGAATTGCTGCAGGTACTACAACCATATCTTATACAAATATTTCCGGTTGTGCAGTAACGGATATGGTTACTGTAAATTCTTTACCTTCCCCTATATCCGGTTTTACCATTTTCTGCTCCGGTGCAACAACCAGCCTGAGTGATGCAGTAACAGGTGGTGTATGGAGCAGCAGTAATACGGCTGTTGCAACAGCGGGGTCTTCCACTGGTATTATCTCAGGTATTACCATAGGTTCGGCAACAATCACTTATACCCTTGGCGCAGGTTGTGAAACAAATATCACTGTTTCCGTTATTTCGGGACCATCAGCTATTACTGGAATTACCACTACCTGTCCCGGATTTACTACTACTTTGAGCGATGCCACGCCAGGAGGAACATGGGGCAGCAGTAATACAACCATAGCATCCGTTTCAGCAATGGGAGTAGTGATGGGCGTGTCTTCCGGTACAGCTACCATTTCTTATTCGCTGAGTTCAGGATGCACAGTAACAGCGTTAGTGACTATTGGCGCAACAACCGCCGCACCCATAAGCGGCCCATCATCCGTATGTATTGCCCAGACCAATACCCTTAGTGATGCATCAGCTGGCGGGGTATGGAGCAGCAGCAGTACAGCCAGGGCGACTGTTGGCTCCTCTACAGGTATTGTTACCGGTGTGTCAGCAGGTGTTGTCACCATTACTTATAAGGTGACCAATCCATGCGGTACCGCTACAACTACAAAAACAATTACAATAAACTCATTACCTGTAGTATCTGCCATTAGCGGAACACTTAATTTATGTTTTACCGGTACCACAACACTTACAGACGCTACTCCTTCAGGTGTATGGAGCAGCAGTAACACTGCTATCGCCACTGTTGACATGTCCGGGCTTGTATCAGGAGTCGTTCCGGGCGCTGCAAACATTAGTTACACGGTAACAAATATATCCGGTTGTTCGGCAAGCGCTGTTGCAGCGGTTTCTGTAAATGCGCCAATAATTGCTACTATTACTCCTGCTTCATCCACATCATTCTGCACAGGCGGATTTGTAATGCTGAATGCAACTGCCGGTGCGGGATATACTTATCAATGGCAGGTGGGAGGAAGTGATATTTCAGGTGCCACGTCATCCGGGTACCTGGTTAATTACAGCGGTAATTTTACTGTTGTAATCAAAGGTGCCACTATCTGCGCATCCACTTCTGTACCGGTTACTGTAACCGTTAATCCTTCCAGTATTGTTGTGCCGGCGGTGAGCATAGCTGCCAGTCCGGGCGCAATACTTTGCCTGGTTTCATCTCCTGTAACATTTACACCTACCCCGACTAATGGCGGTTTAACACCAGTATATCAATGGTACGTAAACGGAGCGGTTGCAGTTACCGGACCGACATTTACCTATTCACCTGCAAACGGGGATTTAGTGAAATGCGTGCTCACCAGCAATGCGGCCTGCGCGTTCCCTGATACAGGAGTATCAAGTCTTACTATGACGATAAGCGCTGCCCAGACACCTTCTGTAAGTATTACCGCATCTCCGGGAGATACTGTTTGTAACGGTAAATATACCACGTTCATTCCTGTACCTGTTTATGGCGGCGCCGGGCCAATCTATTCGTGGACAAAAAACAGTGTTATTGTTGGTTCAGGGCCTACCTACTCCTATATACCATCAAACGGCGACCTTATAGGATGTACCATGGTTAGTAATTTTGTATGCCTTGCAACAACTACCGCAGTAAGCAGTCCTTTTAAGATTTATGTTAAAACGCCTTCTGTAAATACGGTAACAATACAAGTAACCCAGTCTTCCGTTGGTACCGGCCAGGTTGATACTTTTGTTGCTATTGCTCCGAACGGAGGCACAAGCCCGGCATACCAATGGTATGTTAACGGAATAGCAGTGCCCGGCGAAATTTCAGCTACATATATTACCAGTACACTTGCAGATGGCGATATAGTAAAATGTTCGGTAACCAGCAGTGATGAATGTGCAGTTCCAAATGTTGGAGTAAGCACCGGCATTAAAATCAAGGTTGGCAGAACCGGAATACAACACACATTTAATACTTCCGGCAGCTTTACACTGGAACCTAACCCGAATACAGGCGCATTTACCATAACCGGAGCACTGAATAACTTAACGGATGAAAAGGTAAATATCAGTATCACAAATATGCTTGGTCAAACTATCTATAAGACTACGGCTCTTGCGCACAATGGTGATTTTAATGAACATATTACACTTGAAGGTTCACTTGCTAATGGAATGTACCTGGTAAGTATCACCTCAGGAGAAGATCATATTGTATTCCATGTTGTAGTAAACAGATAACAAGAGTTTATTTTTTCAAATTCAATTCAAAAACCTCAGCAACTTTATAATTTTGCTGAGGTTTTTTGTTTTAATGTTCTGGCAAAGATGGTCCCTCTGCGGGCATGTATTTTGTTATTATTACCATTGACGGTATGAATACAATCCGGAAACTGTTAGTACAGTAAGGGAATAGACCTGAAATATTCAGGAGATGGTCAACCCAATCAATCTCTTTTTTTTGTTTAATACCTTGATTTAATAAATGTAAAAACTTGTCCCGTTCATAATGTAGCATAATATTGAGAAGCAGCCTTACATTTGCGGCGGCTAAGCAAAGAGACAAAAATGACTATAGTATATATAATATTAATTTTTTTACAAGCAGGTGTAATTGCATATTTTGTGATGCGGGGCAGAAAGCTGAAAAAAGAAATAGCTAATCAGCAGGCTCTGCCTGCTGGAGATACTTACGCCGGATTCAGAAACCTGGCAATAAAGATAACACCCCTGCAACTGAAATTAGCAATTCCACCTACAGAAACAATTGTTTATGGAGTTGTAATGGACTGGGATATGGGAGCTTCCGTTGCAACATTGGCGGCTTATTTAACAGGGGCTGCCAATTTGTGTTTTAGTACAGGAGGTGTAGTAAAAGGAGGTGGTATAAAACCAAGTGTGGGTGAAGCGGCTGTTGACTTTGTGATGGCTTCGCAGGTTTATTTAGATCGTGCAATTCCTGTAAACACAACCGATCTGCCAGTAAATGGTTGCGTACGTTTTTATTTCCTGACAAACAAAGGTATGTATGCGGCGCAGGAACACGTTAAGCATTTTGATGATCAATCTTCTCCCTGGCTTAACTTATTTTTAAAAGGCAATGATGTGATACATGAGATCCAGGGAATGCTTAATTAGGGTTAATTTAAATAGGTTAAAGTAGGCTATTCGGCGGAATTAGCCCACCGGAGAGCGCCGGTTTATAATTCTACACTTTTTTGGCGATATTTTTCTTTATTTTTTATGGAACACTATAGGCAACACAGGGCTGCATGTAATTTTTTTTATATCATATATGGTCTTCTTTAAGAAAATATATTCTCACTACGTTCAATTAGCCAGACTATGCTGCATAAAACATAATGATACCAAGGCTTAAACCATAGGTTAGCCCGGAAAAATCAGTAAGTGTTGAAATTATCTTTTAACAGTGCAGCCAAGCAGGGTTAAATTAATTGAGGATGCATCTTTTTCATCAAATTTAATCAGGCGCAACTCCTTTAATTCGATAAGGCGGGTCATTAACATCTCCTCATTTGAGTTCAACTCGTTAGAGAGATTGTTTATTTGTATGGATGGTCGTGGCTTCAAAGTTCTTACGCTAATCTCCTTTATTTTCCTATATACATCATTCGTTGTCATTTCCATAATTATAAAGTTAAGCATAATTTGTGGTTTATTTATAATCAGACAAAAAAAAGTTAAATTTATTTTTCACAGCAGGGGTGGTATATACTTAGGAGAAACAAGTCAGGTATTGACTTTCTGCTAACTATTTTTGACCTATTTTTGTATTTCTATGCCATCGGGGGCGGGGGCAAGCCAAGCCCTGTGTTTAAATATTTTTGTACTTTTATGATGATTAAACGCCTTTTTTTATTATTATTACCCTTCTTCCTGTTTTCATTGACAGGATGCGGGATTTATAGTTTTTCAGGGGCGACCATAGAAGGCAAAAATATAAATATTCACCAGTTGGAAAACAAGGCGCGTAATGTTGTACCCAGCCTCAGCAGTACGCTAACAACCAAGCTGAGGAGCCGTATATTATCACAAACCGGCCTGAAGCCTGTAAATAAAGACGATGCGGATTATGATATTACCGGGGCGATCACAGCGTATGAAGTAACTGTTACCGGGGCACAAAGTGTACAGGTGGCTTCTAAAAACAGGCTTACTTTAAGTGTGCAGATCACTTTTAAAAACCGGTTGAATGAAAAAGCGGATTTTTCGCAAACGACATTCACCCGTTTTTCTGATTTTGATGCCTCGCAGATATTGCAAAATGTGGAGGCAGCATTGATAGAAGATATAGGAAATCAGCTTGCTGATGATATTTTTAATAAAGCTTTTGTAAATTGGTAGCCGGTTTCAGAAAATGACTAATCAATCATCCATAAAATACATCTCTTCTTTGTTAGACCGCCCGGGCAGTCTGACGGACGGAGACCATGGCAGTATTGCGTTATTCCGGCAAACGTTTCCCTACTTTGTCCCGGCAAGGTATATACAGGCTGTGGAGAGTCACAGGAAGTCGGAATTTGCGCCGGCCATGATCTCAGAGATACAGCCTTATATGGGCAACTGGATGTTGCTGTGTGAAATGCTGGAGGCCGGAAGAATGGGTATAAAAGAACAGCCGGAAGTTAATAACAGGGTAGTTGATAAAAAGTATGTGGATATTGCCGCCTTTTTAAATTCGGAGGGAGATAATAAGGAAAAGAAGCCGTTACAAAAAGTTCCGGGATTTATGCAGGCCGGTGTTACAGGACAGCAAAAAACAGCCGAGTCGAAAGCAATAACTGAGGCAAAGGCAACAGCGGAGAGTGAGGCGCAGAGAGCAAAAGAAGAAGCAATAAAGGCAGAGGCAATAAGAGCGGCAGAGAGCGAAGAGCGAAAAGCGAAAGAAGAAGCTATTAAGGCAGAGGCTATAAGAGCAGCGGAGATCGAGGCGCAGAGAGCAAAAGAAGAAGCGATACAAGCAGAGGCAATAAGAGTAGCAGAGAATGAGGCGCGAAGAGTGAAAGAGGAAGCTATTTTAGCCGAAGCTATAATAGCAGAGGAAAACGAAAAGCAGAGAGTGAAAGAGGAAGCTATTTTAGCTGAAGCTATAATAGCAGAGGAAAACGAAAAACGGAGAGCGAAGGAAGAAGCTATTTTAGCCGAAGCTATAAGAGCAGCGGAAGGCGAAAAGCGGAGAGCGGAAGAAGAAGCAAAAGCAACTGCGGAAGAGCGGAGAGCGAAGGAAGAAGCTATTTTAGCCGAAGCTATAAAAGCAGCGGAAGGCGAAAAGAGGAGAGTGGAAGAAGAAGCCAAAGCAACAGCGGAGAAAGAAGAGCAGAGAGCCGAGGAAGAAGTTATAAAAGCTGAGGCAATAGCCATAGCGGAGAGCGTATGGAGAGCGAAAGAGGCAGCTATTAAAGCTGAGGAGATAGCGGCCGCAGCACAGATACATCCTGTTGTTACAGAAGTTAAGGCAGAGACTGATAAAAAAACTGAAGACAATTTGCTTGCAGCTAAGCAAAAGGAGAAACCTGGTGTACGGAACTTTTTTGTTCCGGTTAAAGTAACTATTGAAAAAGAGGTAGCGGAAGATAAACAAACGGTTATTCCTGAACCAAAACAAGAGCCTGGTATCCGGTTAATTCCTGTTAAAATGCCAATAGAGCAGCAAAAGGAAAAAGAAATTGTTCCGGTAGCGGGTGAACAAAAAGAAGACGATACAATAAATTTATTTCTTGACAAGATACCGGATGAATACCTTGTTGAAGCAAAGGCTCCGGAAAAAGAAATTATTCCTGTAAAGAGTGAACAAAAAGAAGCGGATGCTATAATATTGGTTCCTGATGAGGGCGCAGGTGGGATGGTTGAAGCAAAGAAGAAATCAAAAGTAGAAATATTTCCTGAAGCTGAGGAACAAAAAGCAGCGGAGACTGTTCTGTTAGTTCCTGATGAGGGAGCCGGTGAATATCCTGTTCAAATAGGCAAGGGTGGTGGTGATGATACTTTAATATTCCCGGTATATACAGAAGATTATTTTTTACAGCAGGGCGTTAAGATTTCTGATGAAATACCAACAGAAATTGAAGAACTGAAGGAAGTAACTGAGCCAAGTGATGAAGATAAATCGTTGATGGTGATGATGAGTTTTTCGGAATGGCTGCTGCATTTCAAGAATACTACCGAGAAACAGAAGGAAGAAAAGAAAGACCAGAAAGCCCTGAAAACCATGTGGCAGAAAGAAAAACTGGCTGCCGCAATGGAGGAAGAGAATGAAGAAATACCTGAAAATGTGTTTGAAATGGCGGTTAACTCCATAACGAAAGAAGATGGACTGGCAAGTGAATCGCTGGCGGATATATATATAAAGCAAGGAAAATATGATAAGGCAATTGAAATGTACCGCAAATTAAGTTTGCGAAATCCTAAAAAAAACGCTTACTTTGCCCTCAAAATTGAAGAAGTTTTAAAGGAAAAACAATCATGATCCCAATTATTACGATACTCATTCTGTTAGCCTGTGTAATCCTGGCATTTTTTATTCTGATCCAGAACCCCAAGGGGGGTGGCCTGACCGGTACCTTCGGAAGCATGAGCTCGCAGGTAATGGGCGTCAAACAGTCAACTGATGTGATGGAGAAAGGTACATGGACCTTAATCAGTGTTATCGGCGGATTGTGCATTATATCTGTGCTCTTCTTTCAGAAACCTGCGGATACGGGCAAGGGCGCCCAGCAAAAAGCAATTCCCGCCAAAAAGGCGACTAAATAAGATTTTACGATCTTTTATAAACATTTGCCGGAGCGTTATACGTCTCTGGCTTTTTGTTTATTGCTGATCATTCGGATTCTTCTACTGCAAAATTTCCGTGGGTTTCCTTTCTTTCGGTATCTCTGTTATTATCGGAGGGATAAATAATTCTTTCGATAAAGTTTATTACCAAAGACAGCGTAAACGCAAATAGGATCATTATACCGGTCATACACTTTCCCTTCAAGTTCTTTTTTTTGGAACTCTCCTTCATAATATCATATTACAATAAATGTGCCAGATTTTTTATTTTTAGGATTTTACGGGGAAAATATTTAGGTGATGTGAAATTTAATGGCTGAATTGCGTAATGGCTGAATGGCTTAATGGTATAATTAATGTGAAAATGCAGTAATGTGTCGTTCGGCGAAAAGCTGCCAATGACATGTATTGTAAATATGTGGTAATCAATTTGTTGAAAAATAACAAAAAACAAGAGTCTCTGTCCTGCA
>CAISOH010000304.1 GCA_903887005.1 uncultured Bacteroidota bacterium
CGATCTATTAGTGCATAGTAAAATTTATATTGGCTTAAATATTGTTTCTGGATTCTCAGATTTCAACCTGCCATAAAATTCTATTGCGTATCTGTCAGTCATTCCGGCAATAAAATCACAAATTACCCTATTACAATCTTTTTTTGGTGCTTTATCGTATAAATCCCTAAAATCATCCGGTAACAATTCATGACCGCCTTTTTCTTTATTAGTCAAATTCGTAAATATCTCTTTTACAATTTCTTTACCTCGATATTCAGCTATTTTTAATCGGGATGATTGCACTTGGGAAATGTAGGTGAATTTTTTTAAAACTTCAACATCTAATAATATTTCAGGCTTCAAGAATACCTTTGACTGAGAAGGATGAACACGATCATATTTAAATCTAACCCCATCAATAAATCTATTTACAAGTTTAGATGTCAAATATGTTCTTGAATAGCCATTTCTGGAGAATTCCTGGGAAATTTCGTAATTATGTGATGCATAAATATACGCTATGTCATTATCTTTTAAAATATCTCTAATACCTGGAGCAAATTCAATATCACCTAAATCCAAAAAATCGCCAAAAAGTCTTTTTAAAACTTCATGTATCACATCTTCGTTTATGTTAAATTCTTCAAGATATTTTTTATCTTTCAATTCTTTGCTAATTGAATCCCTTAATTTTTTAGAAGCAAAAACGCCATCAAATAAGTTATAAAAACCTGCTTTCAATCCATCCTCGAGATCGTAGGTGGAGTATGCAATATCATCTGCCAAATCCATAATTTGACATTCTATAGTTTTGAAATTATCATGGTTTTCATTGCCAATTACTTGTTTTTTTATCCATTTAACCAAATCGTTATCAAAACTATAATATGCTTTTAAAGGTTTTATTTTTGATTGTTTCAATTTTCTTTCGCTTTCTGAAAAAGGAATAATACTATCATACTTTAATATACTTGCTAAAGTTCTGGCAGACAAATTCAATCCTACCCTAGTATCTATTCCTTTCTTAAATATTATTTCATCACTTATGGGAGTAAAACCTTTCTTTTCTATTTTTGTCAGAATCCTTAATGTTTGGGCATTGCCTTCATACCCTCCTTCATTTCTCATTAGATAATCCAACATTTCTTCTCCTTGGTGGCCAAAAGGAGGGTGCCCTAAATCATGCGCCAAACCAGCAAACTCAACCAAGTCTAAATCAATTTTTAAGGAATTTGGATTAAGGTCAGCTTGTTCATAATTAAGTTTAAGCGCAATGCTTTTGGCAATTTGAGCAACTTCAAGCGAATGAGTAAGCCTGTTTCTGAAAAAATCAGATTCAATTCCGGGAAATAACTGAGTTTTGCCCTGTAAACGTCTGAAACAGGATGAGTGTATTAACCGATCAAAATCGCGTTTAAATGCAGTTCTGAAATCAGTTTCAGGAGGATAGCCCGCTTTTGCTTCGTTTAATTGCCTTAACTTATCGTTATTTTCATATAAGCGCACAGATGCAAAGATTATTTATGTTTTACTGTATGCTTTTTCTTCTTTGCAGCTTTGAATGTAAGTTTACCATTAGTAATGGTTACTTCAACATTCAGTTTTCTCAATCCTTCGGGAAGTACAACTCTTTTTAATGCCCTCTTACTAATGCCTTCAATAAACGGGTCTCTTTTTGAGGTGGAATTATTTGTTGAAACTGCTGGCATATATTATCGTATTAACTGCTAAATACAAAGTTAGCATTAAAATTTAGAAAAAATATTCTTTCCTCATATTTTTAACTTACAAAAATTACTCGCGATATTTAAATTATATATTATACATAGCTCTGTCTCCATGTATTTAACCTTTGCCGTAACTGTTTATAATCTTTATATTGCCGATCATCCATAACCGGCCCGCTCAATAAAAGAGCTTGAAATTCTATGAATTTTTCTTTTTTCTCCTCGATAGTTTTTTTCTCAGCAATACGCTGCCTTTCAATTTCCGGAAGGTGTATATGCTTATCCTCGTAATCCTTTACTAAAAGCAACAGCAAAGCTAATTCATCGGCTTCGGCGGTGCCTTCACCGGCATGAAAAATTGCCAACGTACGGGAAATGGCTTTTTGGTATTCTGCTTCGGTTTTTAATACATTCCAGTTCATTTTTAATTTATCTCATCTGTTACAAATGTAGAAAACCTCGATTATTTCCAGTTGTTTTTCCCTGTTTATATTTGCTGGTTAGGATTACTGATAACGCCCATTTTTCTCAATATTCTCCTGTTCTCCCTTTTATGAATGAGGTTATAAACAATAGAATAAATTACCGGCAGTATTAGTAATGTGAGCAAAGTAGAAGTTATCAACCCGCCTATTACTACTATAGCCAGTGGTTTCTGGGTTTCCGAACCTATACCTGTACTTATAGCGGCAGGTAAAAGGCCGATAGCCGCCATCAAAGCCGTCATCACCACCGGCCGTATACGTGATTGCACACCATTCTCTATGGCCTTATGCAGGGTCATTTTTGCATCCAGGTTTTTGCGGAATACACTTATGAGTATCACCCCGTTCTGAATACATACCCCAAACAGCGCAATAAAACCAATTCCGGCGCTGATACTGAAGTTCATGCGGGTAATATGTAAGGCAAGGATACCACCAATCAAAGCAAAAGGCACATTCATAATTGTAAGCAAAGAATCCTTAACATTCCCGTAGGTAATGAACAGGATAAGGAATATACCAATCAGGCATATAGGCACCACCTGCCCCAGTGTTTTAGATGCCCTTTGTGCATTTTCAAACTCACCGTTCCAACTCATCTTATAACCATGCGGCAGATTTATATGGGCATTAACCTTTTTCTGGGCCTCTGCAATAGTGCTCCCAAGGTCTCTCCCGCGAATGGAAAACTTTACCGGAATATACCGCGCATTATTGTCGCGGTAAACAAAGGAAGGGCCTGTCAGCACCTTTATATCAGATATTTCTTTTAGCGGGATGCGGGTATTATCCTGGGTAGGGATCATTAAATTCTCGATCTTCTCCCTCGAATTCCTGAAGTCCTTATCATACCTGACACGAATGTCAAACTTACGTTCGCCTTCGTAAAGCTGCGTGGCGGCCTTTCCCCCAATCGCCATTTCAATGACCGCATTGGCGTCAGCGATACTTACACCATACATTGCCATCTTTTGCTGATCAAGTTCTATACGGAATTCCGGTTGCCCCAGGTTTCTCAGTACACCCAGATCTTCTACACCCTTTACAGTTCTCAACTGCGCCATTACCTCGTTGGCAAGCGTATCTAATTTACCGAAATTAGTTCCAAATATTTTTACAGCCAATGAAGCAGGCACGCCTGCTACCGCCTCTTCCACATTGTCCCTGATGGGTTGGGAATAGTTGAATAATATACCGGGAATCTTACTCAGCTGCTTATCCATATCATCTATCAGGCTTTCTGTAGTCACGCCTTTAGGCCAGTCTTCTTTTGGTTTCAGGTCAACGGCAATTTCAATGTTAAAAAAACCTTTAGGGTCAGTTCCATCCACCGTTCGCCCAACTTGTGCGAGGGTATGCCTTACCTCAGGGAACGCAGAAAGAATGGTCATCATTTTCCGGGATATCAGGTTAGACTCTTCTAATGAAGCGCTCATGGGCAATTGTCCTTTTACCCATAATGCGCCTTCGTCCAATTCAGGCAGGAACTCCGAACCGAGAAACCGGGCCGAGAAAAAAGTAACCACCATAATTGATATTGCGACAATGATGCTTATCCTTTGTCGTGCATAAACCCACCTGAATGCCTGCATGATATATTTTTCAAAAAAGCCAACTACGGGATTATGCTTTTCGCGTACATTTTTCCTAAGCAGAATGCTGGCAAGTGCGGGCACAAGCGTAAGTGTATATATCAGCGCGCCTAACAATGCGAACCCTAATGTATATGCAAGCGGAGAAAACATTTTCCCTTCCACTTTCTGAAAAGCGAAAATCGGAATGAGGCAGGTAAGAATAATAACTTTAGAGAAAAAAATCGCCTTACCCATTTCTGTTCCTACATTTTTAAATAAACCGAGTTTTGCCAGTTTATTAAAACGATCCATCCCCACCTCTTTCGCCCTGCTGTCAAGTGCAACAAATAGTCCTTCCACCATAACTACCGCTCCGTCAATTATAATACCGAAGTCCACCGCTCCCATAGAAAGCAGGTTAGCGGTCATTCCCCGCATGCGCATGAGCATGAATGCAAATAGAAGCGCCAAAGGAACTATTACACCTACGATCAAAGTGGTACGCCAGTCGGCCATAAAAATGAGTACGATTAGTGTAACCAGAACAATACCTTCCAGCAAATTATGCAGCACTGTATGCGTTGCAAACTCCATGAGATTGCTACGGTCATAGAAGGGGACAATTTTTACATCTTTTGGAAGTATATTTTCATTCAGTTCTTTAACTTTTTCATGTATCCCATCAAGCACCTGAGCCGCGTTCTCTCCTTTACGCATCACGATAATGCCTTCCACAACATCTTCATCTTTATCATGCTTTACATTTCCCAGTCTTGGTTTCTCGGTTTCCGCTACAGTGGCAATGTTTTTTACCAGGATGGATACGCCGTTTATTTTAGTAACGATGATGTTGTTGATCTCATTTATATCATTGAGTAATCCGATACCCCTGATAATAAATGCCTGCCCGTTTTGTTCCAGCACATCTCCGCCAACATTGATATTGCTTTTCGACACCGCATTATATACATCAAGCGGGGTAAGCCCATAGTTCTGTATAGCGTTAGGGTTCACCCGTACTTCATAAATTTTTTCGCCTCCGCTGAAAGTATTAACGTCCGCTACACCGGGCACAGACTTAAACTGGCGGTCCAGCACCCATTCCTGTATCGTATTCAGGTCGCGGACATTTTTTGTTTTGCTTTCTAAGGTATATCGGTATATCTCGCCGGTCGGGCCATATGGTGGCTCCACTTCCGGCGAAGTCCCTTCCGGCAAATCGGCATTACCAATTCTTGTAAATACCTGCTGCCGTGCGAAAGCATCATCAATATTATCGTCAAAAATTAAACGGATATAGGATAATCCGAAACAGGAAGTTGACCTTAAATTGATCTTGCTCTGTACGGAATTGAGCGCTGTTTCAAGAGGAATCGTAACAAATTTTTCCACCTCTTCAGCGCTCCTGCCGGGCCATTGTGTAATAATGATTATCTGCGTATTGGTTACATCCGGGAATGTTTCTATAGGCGTATTCTGATAACTAAGATATCCTATAACAGCCAGTATGCCGGTCAGGAAAAATACAAAGTACCTGTGCCGCAATGAAAAATATATTATTCGCTGTATGAGCTTATTCATGTGTTATAAGTTTGGCTTTCTCCAATTAAAGGCAGCCATTTATTGGGCTGTTAACTGGTTAAAAATGAGAATCTGGTTTTTAGTGATCAGCTTATCTCCAACGGATAAACCTTCGTTTATAAATGTTTTGCCGCCGACAGTTTTTAATACACTTACCTGCACTACCTTCAGGTCGCTGTCATTTTTATAGACAACTACATAATTCTTTCCTTCCTGTGGTATAAGAGACGAAGCCGGGATGCACAAGGCTTTCGCGCCTTCTTCATTATCAACAAGCACTTTAGCAAACATGTCTGGCTTCAGAAGCATCTCCTTATTATCAAGGTTGATGCGCACCTTCATGGCCTTGCTTTGCGGGTCCAATACCTGGCTTATCTTGTCAACCTTACCGCTGAATATTTTTTCAGGGTAAGACAAGGGCATAACTTTTACAGCATACCCTTCCCTGATCTTGGATATGTCCGCCTCATACACATTCGCATACACCCAAACATTTTTCAGGTCGGAAATGGTAAACAGATTGTCTCCCATATCCGGTCGTATAAATGCCCCTGCATTTACTTTTTTCTCCACTATATAGCCATCAATAGGAGCGGTAACTTTATATTGCCCACCCTCACTTGTTTTGCCGCCGCCATTAATGTTTATCACAGACTGTACTTTGTTGCGCGCAGCCAATGCTTTCTCATAATTCTGCTTCGCCTCGTTATATTCTTTCTCACTGCTGATGCCGTTTTTGTATAACGATTCGGCATTGTCCATCTGGCGTTTCGCAATAGATACATCAGCGTTAGTGCTGCTCAGATCGCTGTAATTACCTGCCACATCAGCACTGTGTATTATTGCGAGCACCTGCCCCTTGCTGACCTTGTCTCCTAAAGATACTTTTGCTTCCATGACCTTACCGCTGATAGGTGGAAATACCTTTACCACATTATTATCATTAAATCCTACCACACCACTCAGCGACAATTCATCAGTTATGTTGCAGTTTTGCACCGTATCAATCTGTATCATATTCCGCATGGTGTCACTCAATACGAATTTTTTATTTGCTTCCACAGGCTGCTCTTTATGTTCACAGGCAGTAAACAGTACCATACCGAACAGCGCTATTAATATTGATTGTTTCATTTTTATCAGAATATTTTTATCAATAATTTTAAAATTTTATTTCAGGTCGCAATTCAAGAGTTTCCATTTTCCCATTTTTGAATTTTGAATTTTGAATTTTGAATTTTGACTTTTGACTTTTGAATTACCTTATCACATCCACCCCTACCAGGTCATTCAGGTCTTCTTTGGCAAGGCGCAGATTCAATATCTGCTCTAGTTGCTTTTCCCTTATGTCCTGGTAATCCTTAAAATATTCAAGGAACTCAATCATGCTTATCTGGCGCTTATTATAGCTCTCCATGATGTTTTTCTGCAGTTGGTAATATTCTTTATAAAAGCGCATGTTGCTGTTTGAGCTTAACTGTATTGTCAGCAACAACTTTTGATAAGAATTCATTACGTCGTTCTGTAATTTCTGGTCCACCTGTGTTAGCATCACTTCCTGCTCTTTTGCCTGGAAACGCGCAGATTTAATATTACCCTTGTTCCTGTCCCATATTGGCAATGGCAATGAAACAGAAAGTCCATAATAATTGGGAATATAATTAGCGCTCTGGTCAAATTCAGGCCCAAATGTCAGATCAGGTACAGATAAAGCTTTTTGCAACCTTAGGTTCTGCTGGTTGTACTGTAACTGATAAACCTGCTGCTGGTAATCGGTATTATTATGTTTTGCAGAATCTATTAATTGCAGGATGGTTAGGGAAGGAATGTCAATGCTTTCTGTATCAGCCAATACAGGTTGTATAAATTTATTACCAGTTATCTGCAATACAGTTTTGAGTTCGCTCTGGGCATCATTCATTTCCTTTGCATTATCCGTCATGTCCTGCTGCAAAGCAATTATCAGCGCCTGTACCCGGAGGTATTCTTTCTTAGCAATATTACCAGCCTTGAGTTCCGCCTCCTGTGCATGTGCCAGCTTGTTCAGCTGGTCCATGTTCTCATTATACAATTGGGCATTTCCCTGCAACTGCGCTATGGTATAATAATCTTTAAACAATTCAGCCCTCAGATTGCGCATTACACTTTTGAATTGCCATTCAGCTATGTTCACATTTGTTTTGGCAAGGTCTATTTGCTTTCCCCGTTTGCCGGCAGTTTTTATCAGTTGCTGCACCTGTGCATACACCTCGCCCTGCGGATTTCCACTGGCATCAGTGCCATGCTGAAAAAACTGGTGATTTGAATAAACATTCTGGTCTGTATTTAATACCGGGTTCTCCCATTTACGTGCCTGCTCCACCAGGGCCTGGCTCGACTGAATATTATAATGCTGTGCAAGAAGCTGGAGATTGTTATCAAGGAACATTTTCTCAGCCTGCTTAATTTCCAGGCGCAGTGTATCAGGCGCAGGTAATAGATACTGTTCCTGTGAATAGATAATATTGGTATGCAAAAAATAAATGCAGCACAATATGCATATACTTTTTGCAAGCTTATTATGAAGCATGCGATTTGTTTTATTTAATGAAGCCAATCAAAGAATATTACGCCTTACCGGCGAACATTAATTCCGTCCATTAACAGGACTTCGGAGGCGGGGGATTTATCTCCTCATAAAATAAATAACTATAGTTCTCTGGTAAGGCGCAGGTATATTTAACCGGCATTACATTAGAAAAATTGTAACCACTTTTATGAGGCAGAATTATCTCAAAAGAAACATGCCTGGGTACTTTCGATTTATGCCTGCTGTTATTATCAGACGACACGGATGTATTAAAAAATGTTGTATTCACAGTTGACTTGAAGGCTTTCGATATTACAGACGGGCTGGAAGGATTGGAATTAAAGTGCATTACAGACAAACTATCCGGCTCATCGCTCATAAAATAGCCACACAAGACCAGTATTAGTCCCAAAATCTGTACAATTAATAGGTGTGTCTTTGACATAGCTTTATACCGCTTGCAATATTAGTGATAGAAAAAATAAAATAGTGTTAAGACTGTGGTTAAATAATGTTAATTATATAGGAAAAAGAGATAATATCAGTCTGATGAAATGATTAGTGAAATTGACAAAATAAAGCTACAAAATAATAAGCGGAAAACTTGTAGTGCGTGGGCAAAAGTCCTGGAATTTAAATCGTTGTGAATTCGCCGATGCGTAGAAAATGATAGATAGCTGGTGTAAAATACTTTCAGGATATAGTTTTCTTGGAATAGGATGGTGGTCACTCTTTCATAAATTTCTGTATGTTACTGCCATACGCCCCTCTCAGCATGATATAGTAAAGCCCGCTGGGAAGCATTTTTACATTCACACTGGTTTGGATGGCATTCAAGTGCCGGGCAATGAATACTTGTCCTATACTATTAGCAATAGCAAATGAATGGTAAGTCATGTCATTCATTTTAATAGTCAGGTTGTCATAGGACGGGTTAGGGAAGACCTCCACTTTATTTTTATCAGGAGCTATGGTTTCGCCAATTCCGGTATAGCAATTAACTGTTACAGTTGTATATGCCTTACAGCCTGTTATTATTGTATATACAATAGTTGCGGTGCCTGCAGATATTCCTGTTACTTCGCCGGAAGTTGTTCCTATAATGGCAATGGCCGGGTTAATACTTGACCACAATCCATGCGGCGAAAAGTCAAGCAGCAGGGTAGAGTCTCCGGGACAAATGCCTGTTTTGCCATTGATGGCCAGAGGGGCTGGTATTACGGTCAATGTCTGGTAAGCAAGTGCACTACCGCATGGATTTGATATATTATAAGTGATAACAGCTGTACCTGCCGAAATACCCCTGATATATCCCGGGACCGTTCCAGGTACACAAATAGCAGAATCGCTGCTGCTCCATATTCCGCACGATATGGCCCCTGTGTCATTAAGCAAAACCGAATCGCCTTCACATACTAAAAAAGTATCGGCTTTTATGGCACCGGGTGCGTTGCATGGCAAGGTGATGCTAATAGTGCCATCCCCGGAAGAATTATAACCTGTAATATGCGCAACCCCGGTTGCAAGTACGGGATCAGCATAGGATGATCCGCCGCCGCCGCCGCCCCAGCTACCGCCGCCGCCGCCATACCACCCACCGCCGCCACCGCCGCCGCCGGTTGACAAAGTTGTAAAACTAACTCCGCTGCTGCCGCCCGAACCAAATGTCCCATTATTGCCAGGTATCCATGAAGTATAAGACCCTCCTGCACCGCCTGCTGTTGGAGTTCCGCCATAACCTCCCCCCAGGCTATATGGGCCCGGACTACCGCTGCAGCCGTTTCCACCAATGCCTGTAAGGCCTCCTCCAAATCCACCTAAATCCGCATCAATAGTCCAGCAGTCTTCTCCGCCGCCGCCGCCACCGGCCGCTACAATTATTCTGTTAGCCAGAGAATACGGCGGGATACGGATATCCGAAGCACCGCCGCCACCTGCACCTGAACCCGTGAAAGAACCGCCATGGGCCCCGATGGCGCCTCCGTTAAAACCACCGGCGCCAGGTAGTGCCGGAGTGGAAGTGTCCCCTTTCCCGCCTACATAAATTTCCATGATTGTTCCGGGGGTTACTGCCAACATGCAATGTACATAGCCCCCGTTTCCGCCGCGCGACCAGATGGTATGCCCGCCTATGGCGCCCTGGGCATCCACTTCAATGCTCGTTACACAGGGAGGTACAGTCCATGACTGGACTCCACCCGTATAGTTGAATGTGAATGTTTGCGCAGAGGCCCTGTTTTGTCCGGATAACAGAACTACTATAACTAACAGGAAAAATTGTCTCAAAAAAAGTCAGATTTTACGAATCGGATTTAAAGAATTCGACAAAGGTAATTATAATAAATTATATATGGAAATAGATTTTTTTGTGGTTTGTGTTGCGATTGCTTTCATGTCTTACTAAAAGGTAGCTGCTGAAAAGGTCACTAAAAAAGATCGTCATGAGTAAACATTTTGCTGCGCACAAGCTCTTTGAAAATGGGGAAATTTGGTTTGAAATGCGTGAAGACAGGAATATTTTAGCGCAGGGGTGCCAACTACTTCTAATTGCATGAATATAAAAGTATATCCTAATCCTGCGAATGATGAATTGAACATTACGGGTATAACTGAAAATACGAAGTATCGTATTCTTAATGTGACCGGTGTAAACATAAATCAAGGTACATTACATCAAGGTAACAATGCGGTGTCAATGCAATATTTCCCCCCCGGTATTTATATTCTTGAAATAAAGGGAATAGATGGGCAAAGAAATATTATTAGAGTAGTGAAAGAATAGTTTACCTTTTCAGTATTTTAAAAACCATTACCTGAATCGTCTCCTGAAATTATAAAATAGTCCCTTTAGGGATTACTCCGGTTTTCTTAATTGTTTATTGAATCAATTGTATAGTAAAATCAGCGCAATTTTTATCCGGCCTCTGAAATTAAAAAAAATAGCTAAATAGCAAGTCCCCCTTTAGGGGTCAGGGGTTTTTGCAACTGGCTTGCCAGCCAGGTATTTTTTCCATGGCTTCCAGTAATCGGTATGCCATCCTTTATCTATACCGTCCGCTGATTATCAGGTACGTTAGAGTGAACTGCATGAAAAACTACATCATTCCCCTTTGGCTCTAAATGAATCATAAGTGTAGAATCAGCGTCCTTTTTATCCCAATCAGCACCACGCCAACTCTGAACAATAAGTTGGTTTTTAACTATTTTAAGGTTTTCACCCGTAATGTATCCGTCATGAACCGAAAAAGATGCACCTTCTTTATTCGTGATCTTGGCAGGCCCTCCTGTTGCTTTAGAGTGTTTTTTCTCATTCATGTAAAGATTATAAAGATCTTTGGGCGTAGCATTCTTAAACACTACTTTTGTACAATTGTTTTTGCCATAAGTAATAGTATATATCATAAATTAAAATTCGTAATTTTTTGAATTGGTAAATGATTTCACCAATAGTTATTGATTATAGGTATGAATAAAATAACAATGGTCTCCCGGCTTTTATACCTTGAGACCATTGTTAAAGATTGTCGCTTTTAGCCACAATTAAGCCTCTTCAGCTTCATCGCCTGCTTCTTCAGATTCTTCATCTTCTTCAGTTTCTTCTCCAGACTCTTCTTCTTCATAAGTGTCTTCAGTTTCTACTTCTGATTCAGAACTAACTGACTCATGCTCTTCTGTTGATGCAACAGGTGACAATACTTCATCTTCTGCAAATTTGTTTTCCATAACAGTTGGTTTAATTTGTGAAATTTTGTACAATTTAAGCCGTGAATCTGACCCGAGACCGCACTTAACCTAAACATAATAACATAGTAATACTGTGCCAACATTGGAAACGCAAATGATAATATTGGATTAACATTGAATCCTAATAATTATAACTTTGCAAAGAAATGAACATAGAGGAGATAAGAACCTATGCTTTATCAAAGCAAAATGTGGAGGAAGGTTTCCCGTTTGGAGAGGATACGCTAGTATTTAAAGTAAACAACAAAATATTCCTGCTTGTAGGGCTTTCGGACATGCCATTGCAATTCAATGTCAAATGCGATCCGGGGCGCGCCATTGAATTGCGTGAACAATATAACTGCATCATACCCGGCTATCACATGAACAAACAACATTGGAATACCATTATTATTGACAATACGCTAAGTAAAAAACAATTAAAGGAACTGATAGACCATTCATACGAATTAGTATGTAATGCCAAACCGAAAGCAAAAAGTAAAAAATGACAACCAGATTTATTATATTTCTAAGCCTGTTTTTAATAGCCGGGCAAGTGTATGCCCAGCAACTGATTCCATTTGATTATACTTCCGAAGAAGAGAACCCGTTTATAAAAGAAAACGACTCTTTCAAATATTACGTTTCATCGGGAGATACATCCAATATTGTAGGTCTTAATGAAGAAAATAATTTTTATAAACTGCTTAATAAGTCGCGTAAAGTAATAGCTGAAGGCAACTACATAATGGACGGTGAAAAATACCTGCAAACAGGGAAATGGATTGAACGCTTCGATAATGGCAAAGTGAAGCTCACCGGGGTTTACCGCCGGAACAAACCTATTGGTACCTGGCAGGAATTTTATAATACAGGCAAGGTGAAAACAATATACAATTACGCCATTGTTGTTAATGAAAGAGGTTTGACAAATTACTGCCTTTCAGGAACCTGGCAGGAATTTTACCCGGATGGCAAATTGAAAGTGAATGGTTTTTATACCGCTAACGAAACCAGGGTCAGTGATACAATTGTTGTGGAAGACCCAATTACGGAGCGGAAGGTAAATAAAGTTTCTTACCGTTCTGAATACACACCTGCAAAAACAGGTACCTGGGAATATTATTCAGAAAACGGCGAATTAGATAAGAAAGAAGATTTTTAGCCGGGCCTCATTATGTTAATCTCACGACCTTTATAAAGTTGAAAATAGGAAGACAGCTAAATACCTCAATCAGGGCAGGCAAAAAACTAACCTACCCTGATTGAATTTCTCACAATCGAACCGGAAAGCGCCATAGGCAATCAAAACGGAACATCGAAGATTCCGCTTCTGTTGGTAAAGGGGGTATGTGGAAAGCATCCATGCCTGACACACAACCAAAAGAGGCTGCCCTTTTAAGACAGCCTCTTTTGGTTTATACTTATTGAATTTCATTTTAATGCAGAATCTACCAAAGTAATATTCTATAAAAGGAGTAGAGTAATTAATGCAACACCTGCAGTAATAGATAATCCTATGATCATGCGTTTTATCTGATTAGTTTTTGGTTTAGTAGTTTCTGGTTGACTCGCAGCCACATATGTGGAAGCTGAGGCAACAGACAGAAATTTAGCATTAAAGTAGGAAGTATCTTTTGGTTCATAGTTGCGTAAGTTTTTATACGCTCCCGGAAAACCGGTTAGTTTGACCGTAACCTTGTTTCGTAAAGTTCCCCCCTTATTATTTTCAGTTTCAGTTTCTATACTGAACATAGGATGCACCACAACATCACAATTGTTATCCTTACAGAATTGAGCAAGTGATGCTTCACGGGCTTGTTCCAAAAGAGAATTAGTAAATGTCTGTGTTATTGTAGTTTTTGAACCTATCTCTAATTCAGCAATTATTGGCTTTGTTAATACTGCCGGTTTGTTTAAATTAAGGGTTGAATAGTCATTATAATTCGCCTTTTGAGAAGTTTTACAACTAACAACGCTCACAACTAAGAGAGCAAACAACGTAATTTTTCGCATGTTTTTTATTTATTTCGCCTACTCTGAAATCAGGTTTTCGGCAAAGCCTGTTATCTTTATCTGGTACAAAAAACCTGGTTATTTATAGGTTATTTTGCAATCAAAGTTTTGCGCTCCACAGTTTATTTGACAAAACAAAATAGTTACTAATGTCTTTTAATTCTTTCATTTAAAATTCTCATCTCCACTTTTTCAAAGAGAATCGAAAATTCCACTACGTCCCCACTCGTCAATCACACCTAATTCTTTATTATTATTTGTTATGTTTTATTTACTGATCAATGCAGCTTTACAGTCTTGCATCCTAATAGTTAAATTATCAAAAAGTTCGGACAGCACGCACCAAGTTCAGCACCCACTTGCTGGTGCCGCCCGGGTAGCCACTGCCGAAATTCTGGTACCACGCGCCGCCGCCGGTGGACACACTCGAACTCCAATAGACGTTGCTGGCAAACCTGCACTGGTACCTCTTTAATAATTAAAGCAACGTTTCTATTATTTTTTGGTAATGACTACAACTAATTGGGAGCTAAAATCCGAATTATACCCATACAGTAAAATAGTCCATGTGAGCGTTGTTGGATTATCGTATGAACAATACTCACGGTAGCGATTGACTTCTTTGCTTTCACAATCTGCGTTTGAAGAGTATGTGGGAATCTTGCTAACAGTAGGAGCAGTACTTCCTTTTTTTACAAACATGTCTGCAGTATTCCAATAACTAATATCAGTTTCACATGTGAAAAATTCCACCTTTTTAACATCTTTGGGAATCGTAATGGTAACCCATTTTGATTGTCCTTCACCTCCCTTCATATTTTCGCTATATATCGTATCTGTATTTGTTCCTGTTCCAGTTCCTGTTCCTGTTCCTGTTCCAGTTCCTGTTCCTGTTCCTGTACTTTTAGTAAAAGAGTATGAAGGATAACCTACAGGCGTAACAGTTAATACATTGCTATTTATTGTGGCAGTTCCGCTTACAATGTGTTCAAATTTACTATCTATTACAGTGCCTGCCCATGAATTGTCGCTGGTTCTGCTCATTCCAGTCATTACATAATCGCCCTTGACTAAAGAATAACCACTGCTACTGCGTGTTGTGCCTACTTCTGTCACTTCAGCTGAAGATCCGCTTAAATCAATTTTCCAACCATCACTACTGGAAAAAATTCCATCAAAATCGAGAAGACTGTTAATTGCATCATCTACTTTACTACAGGCCGATAGATATATCATGCTGCTGAAGATTATTACACCCAATGTTATTAGGATGCTTCTGCTTTGTTTCTTAAGCAGGTTAGTTCGTAAATAATTCTTACTCATTGGTTATGCGTTTAGATATTAGTGAAAAATAAATTGTTGATTATGGTCCTTGAACTTTTACCGACTTATTTAGTTGTCATTGTGCCAAAATAAATTATATAATATATTTTTAACTTCAGTTAAGTAGATACTTATTTGTAAGTAATTTAACCCAGATTTTGCATGTGAAGTGAG
>CAISOH010000305.1 GCA_903887005.1 uncultured Bacteroidota bacterium
AAACGTCCCAAGGTGAAGAATTATACATCACAATGAATTCTAGGGGGCAACAATTAGCTGATAATGAAAATACTCGCGCTAGGTTATTTGAGGATGAAGATGTCCAAGATAATCAAATATTTTGGGGCAAGGAGTGGGAGGAGTGGCAGGATTTCTTTTGGAAAAACAAAGAAAAAAATGGCAATGCCGATTTAGGATTTAATCAATTTTTAAAATGGGTCTCAATTATTGAGTGTTTTAAAAGCGAAAAATTTAAAAGCGTAGCCGAAGGTGAAAAAAGATATAAAGAGATTCAAAAAAATAGTGAAATCTCCGATAGCATAAAACTTCCTGTTATAAAAAAGTATTTCGATGCGCTTAAGAAAATTAAAGACAAGCATGATGCTGGATATTTTAATGCAAGCTGGTTTAAGGAAAACTTCAATGCCGAGTGGTTGAAAAAAGCCATTGATCAAAAGCACTTAATTAAATTGTTACCTGCTATTATTTATATTTCATACGAAAAGCCGGAGTCTGACTTAAATAGGTTTGTGCGATTTTTTAGCAACGCAACTAAAGAAAATTTAGTTCAAAGGAATCCAGACACGTATATCATTCAAAGCATTTATTTAGCCTTTGATTTTTGCAAGTCTGATTTTACTGATATTGTTGATATAGTAAATTACAAATCAACATACACTCAGTTTATTACACCTGAAGATGAATTTAAGTTTACACTATATAGAACTCCATCAAACAATACTGACCGTCAATCATTAGAAAGTGCATTCTGGACAGCAGAAGATTATCCGTACTGTGATGGTAAAATTGAAAGTCTATTGCAATCAGCTAGCCATATTGGAAGCTTTCAAAATTTTGTTTTGCAATCTAAAATCGGCTTGACGGAAATACCAAATTTCAGCTTAATTAAGTTCAAAAACATTTTTTCATCTTTTTGTGAGCTTACCGGAAATTCCAATGAGATATGGGGAGAATTTTTGAATTCGGAAATTTATAGCGAAACCTGGAACCGGATTGTTGAGAAAACTTGGATACAGTGGTACTTAAACGTAGATTTTTTAAAACTTGTGCTCGAAAGAACAAATAGGAGTAATGAAACCCTGTCTGATTTTACCCAAAACAATGAAAAGAGATTCATAAAAGGGTATAATGGCAACAAATATTTGATCCAGAATGAGGCATCTGCTAAAAAGCAGGTTTATTTATATTACATATTGCATAGCCGGATATTAAATAGATGGAATGGGTACTGGAACAGTAAAAAGAATTTCGGTGTATACAATCTATCTGACCTTGAGAATAGTTGGAATTTCTTTTCCATGTTTACAAATGGCAAAATATATCAATTGTATGATAAACAATGGAGATACAACTCGTACGACTCAAGGTATGGCATAAGTATTCAGCATAACGTCAATAGGTCGCAAGACTACATCCAAGAACTGATTAACTGGGCAAATATTTAGACTATTTGATTTTCAATTGTTGCTGCAAAAAATTTAAAGCATAAACATGCTATCATTAATACAAGCGGAAGAAATAAAAAATGCGGTTGTTGAATATTTAAAGGCTACTTACAACTTTGACGATAAAAAAGTTGAGCAAGCCTTTGAAGACTTTTTGTATAATAAACGTCATGGAATGTTCAAAGGGCCTTATATTCAAATAAGGCTTCCTTTCGAGCGAATTGAAAAAGATGTAAATCTGAGCGATGTTTTAGCGATACATCCTAATTTTCCGCCTTACCTGCATCAATATGAGGCATTCAAAAGATTAGGAACTCAAAATAATGAGCCTAAACCCTTAATACTAACTACAGGAACAGGCTCCGGTAAAACGGAAAGTTTTTTATATCCGCTACTGGACTACTGTTATAAAAACATCGGCAGGCCGGGCATTAAGGCTATCATATTATATCCCATGAACGCCCTTGCGACAGACCAGGCAAGGCGTTTAGCTGATACCATTTACAATTACAAAGATGAAAATGGAAATTTTGCTTTACGTGACAAAATAAGGGCTGGTCTTTTTATCGGTGAAGGGAGACAGAAGGGTAAGAATCGGCCTACCCGTATGGAGGAGCAAAGAATAATAGAAGATCGGGATACACTCATACAATCCCCACCAGATATTATTCTTACCAATTTTAAAATGTTGGATTTCGCCTTGATGCAGGCAAGGTTCCACCCGCTCTGGCAATATAATCTTGCAGATAACTCATTGTTGAAGTTTATAGCACTTGATGAGTTACATACTTATGACGGTGCGAAAGGTTCAGATGTAGCCAACCTTATAAGAAGGTTGAAACTTAAACTGTCTATTACCGATGGTCAGCTTATACCCATAGGTACCTCTGCAACAATGGCTGGTGGTGATGAAGGAAAGGAAGAATTAATTAAGTTTTTCTCTTTAATTTTTGGTACAGAGGTGGACAAGGGTGCAGTCATTGAAGAAAAGCGAGTACACCCTGAATTCTTTTTTGATGAATCGATTGAAGTTCCAAAATTTGATCTTAGGCGAATAGAAGAGTGTAACTTTTATGAGACAGACGAGTATGATTCTTATATAAACAGGCAATTAGAACTTTGGGGGTATTCAAATGCCCAGGATCAACTTTTAGAACAACTCAAAAAAAACCGATGGCTATACGAGTTGGTAATACTTTCCGGTAAGGGAGTTGTTGAGTTAGAAGAAGCAGTAGGCCATTGGATAAACAGGTGTCTCCCAGATTCAGGGATTTTGTATCGGCAGGGATTTATGATTGTACAATCCTTGACCGGGATATTGTCGTATGCTAAAGAGCAGTCGGGCACAAAATATTTCCCTTTTGTGCATTTTCAAACTAGCTATTGGATACGAAGTCTTCATCGCATTCTTAGAAAAATGCAACCATATCCATTGTTTGCATGGGAGAGTGATCTGAATCCGAACGAGAAAATAAAATCATTACCGCCGTATTATTGTCGTGACTGTGGCGGCTCCGGTTGGATTGGGATAAAAAAAGAACATAATGATCACTTAGAAAATGATATGTCGAAAACACGGCAGTTGTTCATGGCTGATAGCCAGAATAAGAACATTTACTTTATTTCCTGCATAGAAGAAAAAGCAATCACAGATGTACTTGCCGATGATTACATCTATACCGGCGACCCAATTGACGGTTATGTAAATCCTGAAACATTAGAAATAAGCGACAAAAAAGACTCCGAAAATCTCTTTAGAATTTTTGGAGTGAGAAGGCAGGTTGATCACAGTATCGAGAAAATATGCCCTCATTGCAATTCCCGAAATACACTTGCGCTGATAGGCACCGGCTTACCCACGCTTGAATCAATAGTTGCAGCACAACTAATGGCAACTGCTACTGATCCGGCTTTAGATCACGACCGGAAATTGCTTGCATTTACCAATGGTGTGCAGGATGCTGCTCACCAGGCAGGATTTATAGAGAATAGGAACTACCGCTTTGGTATGCGACATGCTATTCAAAGTGTATTAAAAGTAAATAAAGACAGAATAACTTTACCTGAGCTTTATAAAGAGTTTGAGCTATTATGGCGGAATAAACTGAACAATGAAGAAAGACCAGAAGACGCATATATTTTCAAATACCTTCCCCCGGACTGCGATAGCCGGATAAATATTGAGGACTACAGAGATAAGGATAAGACATTCACACGGCAATTCTTACAGGAATTCAGCAATAGAATAAGTTGGGAGATTTGGTCTGAGTTTTCATTTAGTGCCGGTATCGGTCGGACCTTGGAAAAGTCGGGTGCGTCTGCTGTGGAATTCGATACCGATCAATTTGAAGATGTTTACAGTCAATTTAGAATATGGCTTGATAAAGAAAGTTTAGGCAACCGTATAAGTAAGGATGCATTTTGTAAGTTTCTTCTTGGTTTTTTACATCGGCTCCGTTTTAAAGGAGGTGTTGATCATGTTTATTTGAAAAAGTACAGATCAGAGAGGACCAACTATTGGTTAATAACTCAGAATACCAATAAAAAGCACTTTCTCATTAAAAACTTCGGCAAAAATTCACGTTTGCCAAAATTTGCTACATTGTCACCCGGTCCCAATACTGCGGCTTTTGAAATCATACAAACTCAGGGAGGCAAACACAATTGGTATAGTTCTTGGTTCTTAAAATGCTTCCCGCTTGTAAATTCCGCCGAATCTACGCTCATAAATGAATTCTATCTCAAACTATTTGAGTATTTAGAAGCAAATAAATTGCTTGATAAAAAAGTCGCAGCAGGTGTTAACAATGTCGGCTTAAATCCAGATCAGATATACCTTACAACTTCAGTAAGTTCATTTGAATGCACTGTATGCGGGAACAATTTGAATGTCGGTAATAGTAATAGTATTTGGGTAGAAGGTATGCCTTGTTTACAATACAGATGTACTGGCGTTTATGCGCACAAGGACAATGTTTTTGATTATTATCGTATGGTCTATAATCGAGGAAGGGCGTTAAGAATATTTGCAAAAGACCATACCGGCTTAATTGACAGAAATAAAAGAGAAAAGCTTGAAAGGGACTTCAAATTAAGACCTTCATATCAGAGTACAAATGTCTTAGTAGCAACATCAACTCTTGAAATGGGTATTGATATTGGAGATCTAAATATTGCCTTCAATGCATCAATTCCACCGGAAACATCCAATTACTTACAAAGAGTAGGTCGTGCAGGTCGTGCATCTGGGACATCCCTTATCGTTAATCTGGCAGGACGAGACGAACATGATCAGTATTTCTTTGAAGATACAATGTCTATGATGCAGGGTGATATCAGAACCCCTTCCTGTTATTTAGGCGCTCGGGATATTTTAAGAAGGCATTTTATGGCATATTGCTTTGACATGTGGGCTTCGGCAGCTCCTTCTACAAACAACATTCCCTTTATTGTTAGATTACTGAAGCTCAAGAGCCTGCCTATAGGTGATTCTCGGTTTGTCTTTAACCAAACAGCAGCTTATATATCTACAAATAAAACAAAACTCTTTGCTGCGTTTAAAAACAAGTATAATAACGATGAAGCATTGGAAGCAATACAACAAATTGAAATGGATTTAAATGCGGATCAGCCATCTGAACATTTAAAATCAATTCAGACGAAATTATTGAATGAACTCGACTATTATAATAAGAAAAGGAAAGACATTGAAGAGCAGCTTAAACAATTGCCTACCACAGGTCCAGAGACAGAGGCCCTAAAAGCAGAGAAGCGAGCAATATCAGGTGCTATACATAACATCAACAACAGAAATACTGTCGAATATCTCACTAACCTAGGAATTTTACCTAACTATGCTTTTCCTGAGACCGGCGTTCACATTAATGCCCAGATTATTTCCAAAGTTGAAGATCAGAGTGGAACAAAGTATAGAATCGAGGACTTTGGTGAAATTGTACGTCCAGCATCAAGTGCTATAACCGAACTAGCTCCAGGCAATGTATTTTATAGCCAAGGTCATAAGTTAGAAGCTCAGGGTATTGAGATATTTTCCAACGAAGATTATGAAGTTTGGAGATTTTGCAGCAATTGCGATGCCTTGGAACTAGATGTTAATGTACCCAAGGGACAAATTTTATGTCCAAAATGCCTTCATAATTCTTGGGGTAGTTTGGCAAACAGGAAGACTTTGGTAAAATTAACAGGAGTTTTATCAGTTAACGATAGAGAAGCGTCAAAGATTAATGATAGTTCTGATGATAGGGAACGTAAATTTTACAACAAGTCTGTTCATCTGAGAACAGACCCCAATTCGTCACGAGGAGCCAAGGTATTGAAGCGTGTACCTTTTGGTATCGAATTTTATACGTCTGCCGATTACTTTGAAGTGAATACCGGCATTAAGGAAGAAGGATTTTGGGGAAGTAGAAAATTAGTAATTAATGACAAGGAAAATCCTGAAGTTGGCTTTGTTGTATGTAAATCTTGTGGTAAAGCAACGGAAAGACCTCTTACGCAACGCGAACTTGACAGGAGAATAAGATCTTATCATTTTGGATATTGCAAAAATAAAACAGCAGTATATGAAGGTCATAGTGACGACATTTTCAACGAGCTTTATATTTATCGGAAGTTTCAAACAGAAGCTCTGAAAATACTACTTCCTGTTCAAGATTTTCGTTCGTCTGAAAAAGTATCTATTTTCAAAGCAGGGTTATTGTTAGGGCT
>CAISOH010000306.1 GCA_903887005.1 uncultured Bacteroidota bacterium
TAAATCAAAATGAAAAAGAAGAAATAAGTAGATTGTTTATGTATTTAGATGAAAAAATAAATAATTTTAGTTATACAGATAAATTAAGTGAGAGTAAATTCACAGGAAATAAGGCAATATTTGAACTTCTGCATAATCTTCATTGTAATTATGTTCACAATGATGAAAGCAGTTTAAAACAGGATCCTGAAATTACGCAGCTAATTAGTATATTGACAATTACTAAAATACTATTTGAAAAATTTGCAAATACAGATTTCAAAGAGAATAATGCTTTTAAAACCCTGACCATTCATCAGTTTGAATACTTCATTATGCCTGCAATCTCAGGTATTTCAATAAATGAATTAGAAAAAAATTATTGTGAGGCCTGCAAAATGGAACATGGATTACCTCCAACGATATTAGATATATTTAAGAGAATTGGGGAACTTAAAGATAGTATGAAAATATAAAATTATTTTTGCAAAACCAGATTAGCCATAAAGCCCATACAAATAAGCCCGACAGTATAAACAAACATTACCCAAATGACCGCTGGTTTATAGAATCTCACCTTTTCAATTTTTAAAGTCAGAAGGAAGAATATTACCGAAGTGTACATCATAGAATACCAGAAGCGTTTATAGAAATGTCCTATTCTTCTATAGCTAAATCCAAATTTATAGGGTGAGAATTCCGGTATATTATCAATGTGATAAACACCGTGATTTTTGTCATTAAATTTATGTAGAAAGAAGAAATTCATTGAACTAAAAATCAAAATAAAAAGAAAAGAATGAATGAAAATTCGCCATTTTTCATATCCGTATCGCCACCACCAGTCCTGAACTGAAAAATCTTTAGGAGCAAGTTTATCCTCAAAACGCTTGTGCTCGAGATCAAGTTTTTCATAGCTGTCGATTTGTCCACGATCTTTAAAATTTTTCAACAAACCTTCATAAAGAGATTCCAATTTATCTTTTGTTAATGAATCGGTATTTTTATCACTAAAAAAATAAGGTTGGAAATTGTCATAATCAATTTTTATCTTCGATATGTCGCTGTTGTCAAGATTTATTCTTGTTTTCATCCAATTGCCACTTGTATCAAATGGATAAAAATAGTTCTTAATCGATTTGGCTATTGTTCTTAGTACACTAATTTGGCTGTTTTCACTTCCTTTCTTTTTTTGATTGGCTCGGCTAAAATCTATTGTTGTTGGTAATCCCAAAAATATTATCGGGTTATTTGAAAAATCTATTGTATCAGGTAGTATAGCATCCGTGAAGTCAAAAATGGTGTTTTTTGTAACGCGCAGTGATTGCAAAATCAATTTATTGTCAAATACTGTTTTAATAAATATATTTTCATTATTGAAATTAACATGGTTAAAATTACAATCTCCTTGAAAAATACATTTGTCAAACCTAGCATTACCCTCAAAATATGCACCGTAAAAATCGCTTTCCGAAAGGAATTTGGAACCTAAGAAATTGCAATCTGAATTGAAATGAGCACTTTTGAAATTACTTGTTGAAGAAAACACAGACTGAATAAAGTCGCATTCTGAATCAAATTCAGCACCCTCAAAATCACATTCTGATTTAAAATTTGTTCTAAAAAATGAATTAGAAGACTTAAATTTTGCATTATTCCAGGAAATTGCTGATTTAAAATTTGTTTGTGCAAAAGTACATGACGAATCAAATTGGACATCCATAAAAGTACCGGCAACATCAAATTGTGCGGAATCAAAATTCAGCTTTGCTGCAAAATGCACATTGCTGAAATCGATTGCGGAATCGACTAAATTGTCAATTAAATCATATAGCACTTCAAATTCTGAATTACTAAAATCAGCCTCGTTACCAATAAATATTGAATTAGTTTTATTTGATTTTGCATCTATGCCCCTTCTTATTAAAATATGTTTTCCTGGATGTTTTAGCGATTGGTTATAACTTGGGCTTCTGAAATCTAAAATGACATATTCATCTTTACGTCCGAAGAGAATTAATGGGTATAAAAGAAATATTGTGACAAATAAACGATTAAGCATTTGAATCAATAAGTTACATAAAAATAGAAAAACAATTCTATTAATTATTTAAACTCCAATAATTTTTTAGCAAATTCCTTTTGTGTGTCCTGTTCGAAGCTATCTAAATAACTTTCTGTAGTCTTTTTATTACTGTGCCCTAAAGCTTCACTAATAAACTCAGTACTGGCTCCAGAACGCTTTAAAACAGTGCTAAAAGTATGTCGGGCTGTATAAGTAGTTACATGCTTTTCAAGCTTTAAATCCTCAGCAATTTTATTCATGTACTTGTTTACCGTTTTAATAAACTGCTGTATTGTGGTAAATTGTTTTTCAGCAGTCATACCTTTATCTAATATTGAGAATATATAATTTGTGGGAGTTGTATCTTCATTCCCCCATTTTTTAATAATGGCTTTAGCTTCATCATTTAAAAAAATGGAAATAGCTTTAGAGTTTTTACGGGTAGAATTTTCTGTTTTGCTACGAATGAAATTAATGAAATCACCTTTAATATTTTTGTACTGCAACAAAGCAATATCTTTCATATTAATTCCATTACTGAAATACGTAAACAACCAAAAATCCTTTGCCTTATCCATTGTTGTTCCTGGTATAGTCTGGTAATTAAATATTTTACCTACATCAGCCAATGTCAAAGCTTTTTTAATATTCCTGCCGGAGGGTATTTCATACTTCTTATTTCCAAAAGGATATAATTCAATACTTGCCAGCCCAGAAGCAATAGCAACATTAAATAAGGCTCTAAGTGGTCTCAGGTATATTCCAACTGTAGTAAGGCTATTTTCTTCTTTCAGCATCCATTTTTCATAGTCCTTTAGGAAATCCACAGTAATATCTTCTAAGTTCAATTTCGGTTTAAACTCTTTTAAACTGTTCAAACTGCATTGATAAGATGAAGCGGTACTAATTCTATCGTCACTTTTCAATTGAGCTATATAATCATTGTAGAGATTTGCCAGGCTACCATCAATATTTCTAACCTTATAAAATTGTTTTTCAAATACCTGAAAACTGAATATTTTGAGATCATTACAAATTCCCTGGGCTTTCGCCAATACTCCATTGATTGTATCCTTTGTTTTTTTTAATTCCTTCCCTACCCTTTCACCATGTATTTTTTCCCATTCTATTTCAAACATATCTACAGAAGTAGGATAATACTTTTGCTTACGATTGTAAGTAACTCTAACCTTTACAGGGTAGCTTCCATTGGCCTTAGCCCTCCGGGTATCGTGTATGAGTGTAACAAGTGGTTTCATAAATTTGCATACAATTTGCATACAAATATACCCTAAAAACCATTAACAAACAAAAGAAACGACAACTATTTATTTATGAAATCCTTTACTGGTATGTGTTTCATAGTATATTCAAGAAATAGCCAAAAACATCAAAAAAGGTATGGATTCTGACTGTTAATCAGAGGGTCTCTGGTTCAAGTCCAGAAGGGAGAGCGTTAAAAAGTCCTCATAGTAATCTGTATATCAGGTAACTATGGGGACTTTCTCATTTATGGCTCTTTAGAGAAGAAGGTGAATAATTTGATTTTTGCACCCTAATGTTTTGCAAGTGTTTCACAAGAATTGCAAGCGCCTTGCTACAAATCCCACAGCAATGTCGATTACTTACAAACTGTTCTTAGATGAAAGAACACCAAAGGGCAATAACAAATATGCTCTTAAATTGAGAATCACGTTTAACAGGAAACATAAATTTGTACCTCTTAACGTGGAACTTACAAAAGATGAGTGGAATCCACTTGAGGCTGCATATACTTATTAATGAAGGGATAATTTATGACTAATATCATAAAACAATGTGACAATTATCATGTTATAACAATGATTGTTAACATTCATATGATTATCTTTGACTGTATAAAACTATTAGTATATGAAACAAATTAAGGCAATCATTTTTCTCATATTTATTGGCAACTCATCTTATGCGCAGTTTACCCCTCCAGCATATTTAGGCATACTTTCGCAAAAATTTGAACAGTATTTTGTTGACCAAATAAATTCAGAATGGTGTTGGGCCGCTTCGCTTCAAATGGTTTTCAACTACAATACGATTTCCATAAGGCAGGATCAAATTGTCCAAAGGACTTTTGGCAATTTGGGTAACAATCCCGCAAATGATCAAATAATAACGGGAAACCTTAATAATACTAATGTTGACAATAATGGCAAAAAATATGTTGTTAGTGCATCTTTTAATCCTGGTTTTCCTCCAGCTAACGTACTGATTAGTGAATTAAATTTGCAGCATCCAATATTGATTGGTTATCAATCAAGTTTTAACTCTAGGCATGTTGTCGTTATTACAGCTTGTAGTTTTTCCCAAAATCCAAATCCATATTTGCCGCCAATTATTAAAACAATAATTGTTAGAGATCCATTTCCATATCCACAACCCAACCCTCAAAATTTCCCTCCAGATGGAAAGATAGAATATAATGCAAATTACCTTGGAAACTTAATTACAGCTTATTGGATTCCTCAGATTAGTATTATTCCTTAACTATGTATTTTTATTAAATAAGATTAGAATTGAAAATAGAAATATAAGATTATTTTGTTAAGGATCAGTCCCATCCGTGGGTCAAATTTCATTTCCGCCCCCGCCCTTTTTCTTTGCCTTTCGTTTCCATTTTTCCGATACTAATCTAGTATGCTCCGGGTCGGCCCGGCATCCCTGGTTGTAAGATTGTACCCCGATCTGGTATAATCTTTTTCTTGTCGGCATTTTGGTTTCCTCCCTAGACTTAGCCAGTA
>CAISOH010000307.1 GCA_903887005.1 uncultured Bacteroidota bacterium
ATCAATTAGTAGTGAAAAAATTATCCACAAATCCTTGCGCATTCTTTGCGCTCGGTTGCGCATTTTTTGCGCACTGAAATTTTATAATATTAAAAATTATTATCATGATATTCAAATTCAGATACAAATATAGACATTATTATTGACATTTCCAAATATTTTGGCTAATTTATTTTTATTTAATGCGACCACGGCAATCTGGAGATTGCCTTCCTCCTGAATGTAGTCGTGGGACTACGCTCAACGACCATTTTTTATATGTTTTTTTTTGAGAAGATTATGAGCAACGTGGGATTTTGCCGAACGCGGTCCTTCGTTTTATTGCTGGGATTTAAGTGTAACACTTAAACCAGGGGAGATAAAATAACCACCTGCCGGATATGCCTTCTGCAGAGGATTTGGTGAAAGATGGGGTTGACCTTGGAAATATGGACTCAAAATTGCTGCAAAAAATAGAAGAGCTTACTTTGTATGTGATACAACAGCAAAAGCGGAAAGATGAACTGGAAAATAAAGTCAATCAAAATAAAAAACCATGAATAAACTAATAGTTGCAGCAGCTACATTTATAGCATTTACTTTTTGTGCAGGCAGTTGCGTAAAAAAGAATGTAATACCAGTAAACTCTGATGAAAAAGCGCATTATTATTACAAGCCCGGATCGTATTGGGTATATATAGACACGGTTAGCGGGCGATATGATAGCTTTTCTGTGGAAAAAACCAGTGATTATACTATTGAAGAGTCCAGTATTAAAAGTTATGCGCAAATAGTAATAACGATAATAGATAGGACAAATATTGCAAATAATTTGGAGGTTAGCTTATCAGATAATGATAAAATGCAATTTAGATTTACTATTCTTAATTCCGCCATAATTGCTACTGATTTTACTTATCCATTAAATAGTTCTATTAATCGTTTTGAAATTTTCCTGTTATATAACATTAATGGAATAAATTATACTAATGTAGCTCAAATTAATGATGGTAATTCCTATTTTATTAATGATAGCGCCGGAATAATAGAGGCAATTTTGTATGATCAAAGTAAATCAATAAATATTGTTTGGCAATTATGTAGATATAAAATTATCATATGAAAACATTATTCATTGTTTTGGTTTTTTCGATACTTAACATAGATAATTGCTCAATTGCTAATGGCTTAATTAATGTGAAAATGTGTCGTTCCGTGAAAAACTGCTAATGACATGCATTGTAAATGTATGGTAATCAATTTGTTGAAGAATGCAAAAAAATGGGAATCTCTGTCCTGCACGAGAAAAACCACCCCGGCTGTATTCGGCATTCGCCTCATCCAGCATCCCGCTCCTTGAAAAAAGGAGGGGAGTGTGTTACGTACCTCACAAAGTTTCCTGTCATTTTCAAAGAGCTCCGATAGCTATCGGAGCGCAGCAAATTGTTTACTCACGAGGACAGTTAATAGAAATCGTGTTGATAAACGGTGCCACCGCCACAGGTGCTCAATATGTGCAAACAGCCGGGACAAAAAAATCTGCAACAGATGGGCCCCATTGCAGTCTAAAGGCTTAAGTTCATCATTCAGCTTGTCAAGTATAACTCCATTGATGGCATGATTTTTAAAAGTTTATTTTAAAACGTAGTGTATGCAAATTAGAATATTACTTGTCGGAGATGATCCTGAATCAGCAGAAGCCGATAGCCTGCTTTTAAAAGAAAGGGGAATAAGAGTCTTCACCGCTTTCAACACTAAAAATATGGCGGACCTTATTGCTGAAATAAAACCTGATGTGGTATTTTTCGATCCCTACAAACCGAATAACCAGATAACAGAAGCCTACAACAACTTCGTGAATGACATAAAGTTCACACAGCTACCGGTTGTTTTCACCTTATCAGATGATGATGTATATCTTGTAACAAGGAAAAGAACCGCATCAAAAGACAGGCGCACCGGGATAACAGATAATATCATAGGCGCTATAAAAATGGCGTTAAGCAATACTATCACATCTCAAAGGAAAACTCATAAAATCCATCATCCTAATATAGAGATACCCATGCTGTTTACAAGAGCGTAGTTTGAAGTTGGCAGTTTGCTATTTATTGTCAACGATCCTTATTTCTACACGCCTGTTTTTTTCCGCATCTTCTTCATTCCGCTCATACATCACGACAGGCTTCCGTTTTCCAAAACCCTGGTATTTAAGTCTCCCGGCATCAATACCCTTACTTACGAGGAAGTTGTATATCGCTTTTGCCCGGTTTACTGATAAGGTAGGTTCATAAGTATCAACATCCAATGCATCGTCTGCGTCAAATGAAATACAGCAAACATGGCCTTCAATACTTATCTTTATTTTAGGATTATCTCTTAGTACGATGAACAGTTTTTCAAGGGTTTCAATGGACTCGGGCTTTAAAATATGCCGGTCGGCGGGGAAATATACATTCTTCAGTAAAAAAATAGAACCCGGTTTTAATTTCTTCATTTCTTCTATATTGGCCAGGTTTACCTTTTCCGTTTTAATCCCTGTTTTGGGCATCTCAGGCGCCTTTTTCTTAGTCCTGTTATTCACTACTATATCCACCCGCCTGTCCGTCGGGTAGCCTTCTTTATCATTCAATCCCGTACGCTCTATTTCCCCCTTTCCTTCACACAGCTTTATATCGTTTGCATTGATGCCATACTTTACGAGATACTCTTTTACATTCTCCGCCCGCTTCATGGAGAGATGCTTATTAAATCCTTCTGTTCCGAGATAATCGGCATACCCCACTATCATTATATTGCTTCCATTAATGATCTTATCATTATAGATAAGGATGTCAATTTTTTTTTCCGAAACATTATTTAATCGGGGTACTCCGAGGTCAAAATATAATCTAAAGGTATCCGTCTCCCGCTGTGCAAAAGCGGGAAAGAGCGGGAAAGAAATCAATATAGTCAATAGTATTTTATACATATTGCGCTAAACAAAGTATAAAGTAAGCTAATTTTTCAATGCGATGTATGCCCTTTTAAAAGTACAGGCAGTATTTATTTGTCTCTGTGCCCAACTTACTGTTCAGTGCTTACTGTTTTTCGCCTTACAACTAAATAGCCGAGCCAGGCAAAAGGCAGGTAAACCAGTAAATTTACGATGGAGAACCATAGCGGATGGGGCAGGTAAAGAACATTGTATAAACCCGCAAGCGTTAATACAATTCCAATAACAAATGCAGGCCTGGATGATGATCTGTTTGCGATTAAAGTGGACACAAGGCCAGCCAGAAATGAACAAACCATGTAATTTACGATTAACAGCACAAAAGCTTTGTCAGGCATTGTTTTCATGCCCTTTGCCAATGAATCCACATCATATTTATCAGTTCCCGGAGCTAATGGGTATAATGTTTCGATCCACATTTCACCGAGTGTTATCAATATCATCCCGGACATTGCGCCCACCACTACCGGCAGTACATATTTTGTAAATTGCATCGCTGAAAATTTATTTATAAAGTTACTGCTAAACTAATGAAACCTGTATGCTGTCTTATGAAAAATATGGTCAATTCAAAAGTTGGTTGTGGGTCAAAACAGTTGAAGTGGCTGTTGTGCATAGGTGTCCCACATCTTGAAGATGTGGGACACCTCCGGGCGCCCTGCCAAAACCAACCGTTTTGACCCACGACACGAAAGTTATGCATCTATAGGCATTAAGATTTAATATTGCAATGCATTTCATTCAATATGATCCATAAAATACTCAATGACAAACCAAGCAGGCTGTTAGTGCTGCTGACCTCATTTTTTGTTGCCAACGCACTTATAGCTGAGTGCATAGGCGGCAAGCTGTTTTCATTAGAACGTGTCTTTGGCATCCTGCCCCATCCGTTTTCTTTGCTGGGAGAACAGGGGCTCACATTTACGCTTACCTGCGGCGTACTGCTGTGGCCGCTTGAATTTATCATGACAGACATAGTCAATGAATATTACGGCCCGAAAGTGGTAAGAAGAATATCCTACATAGCCATAGGGCTTATCTGCTATGCCTTCCTGATGTTTTACCTCGCCATACAGGTGCCCGCTGATACGTCTTTCTGGACAGGCAGCCAGAAAGACAGCGGCGTACCGGATATGCAGGCAGCTTTTTCCAACATCTTCGGCCAGGGGATGTGGATCATTTTTGGTAGCCTTGTCGCCTTCCTCGTGAGCCAGGTAGCGGATGTGTGGATATTCCACAAAATAAAAAAAGTGACCGGGGAAAAACACGTATGGCTGCGGGCTACAGGTTCTACAATTGTATCCCAACTCATAGATAGTTTCATTGTACTGTTCATCGCTTTCAAAATAGGCAAGGGCTGGTCTTACCAGAGAGTAATAGCGATAGGACTTGTAAACTATTCTTACAAGTTCACCATGGCGGTTGTATTAACACCCCTTATTTACCTGCTGGAAAAAGGTATAGAGCGTTATTTTGGACATGAAACAACCAAACAAATGAAGCTTTCGGCTATGGGGAAGGTGAATGAGTAGGCGAGCTTTATTTTACTATATGCCATCTTTGTAATTCCCAAACCCGGTACAAAGAATCAAGTGGATGATTTAGCCGCATCTTAATAATTCCTGCTTCCGGGCTAATAAAGAAAACGTCATTATAGGACATTATAGGTGCCACTACCCAATGATTTATTTCCGCAACGTTCGTAAAAGAATTTCCATTTACAACGTAGTTATTGTAAATATTATTTATATTTTTATACGCGAGATATGAGTAGGTCATTGCGTAAAATTCTGTTGTAATGGTCGCTTGAAAAGGGTAATTAATAAAAGGTCTGTATTCAGTAGGATGTGAATTATTATCAAAAAAAAAGTCTATAAAAATAATGTTTGCCTGATAAAAATAGTCCCAACAGTATAAAGTTGAAGAAGTTGGAACAGGTGAAATATTTTTTTCTAGGATCTGTATTGTTATATTGTCAACCGAATAATTACTGCCATTTGATGGAATTTGATTAGCTTCCCCACTTGTCGTTACATAAAAACTATCAATCATTCCGCTAATAGAATCCCTATATATCCAGTAAGTCCCAATCTGATAATAAAATGCTGCTTTAAGGTCTGCATTTATGGGGTAGTTGGTAACTTTTGGTGTTGGGTTGCAGGCATTCAATATCAATATGCCAATCAAAACGGATAATGTTATATTTTTCATACAATAATCATCTAACAATTTTATTTCGAAGCAGCACCAAATTTTTATGATACCAGACGCCATTCAGTTCTATACCTATAAAGCCATTATCAGCGTTAATATAGTATGTATCGCTGCCAGCCTTTAGTGTAAAAACTATTTTATAGACATTATTGTATGCGACGCCATTGACGGTTGCCGTAGGGAAGTAAGTACATTCATAAGTGCTGGAATCAAAAGATCTGTTAGTAGTACCTTGAACAAAAGGCCAGTCATTGGTTAAGGGATCGGAGATTACGCCACCGCTAGGGTTTTTAGGGCCTGAGATTACCATTACTGTATTAGTTGCTCCTAAACTTAACATCCACGATAAATTATCCAATAAATTTATCATATTAATTTCTATTGCTTCATTGGGTGAATGTCCATCATAGTAGGGTGGGTGATCTATATTGGTTGCTACATACAAGCTGTCCTCTTTATTATTCAGTGAATCATAAAACACCCAATAAGTTCCATGTTGGTAACCGAAATAGTTCTTTAAATCTGCATTTAAATAAACCGGGTTTGTCTTTGTCCTGATGCAGGAGAATAGCCCGGCTATTGCTAAAAATAGTGCGAGCGTTACGGCTATCTTTTTTTGAGCGTATATTTTCATATTTTATTTATATAAATGCAAATTCGTCCATGTGAAAGGCTCTTTTTAATATCAATGCACAATATGATACCTTTGTAATTCCCATACAGGGTTAACAGGAAAATGATTAAATTTTATTTTTATTAGTCCTATGTCCGCAGAGATATAGTATAAATCACCAAAATGAATATTGGAAATTTCTGCCACATTATTATAAATATTTCCAGCTATCGTAAACGAAGAAATAGTACTAATAGTGTTATTTGTACCATCCATATTTGAATTTAGTTGACCAACATTGAAAGGATATTGGATTACATTCATAGACATATAGTATGTAAATTTTATATTATTTCCATATAATTCCCATCCTATTGAAGATATAGTGTAGCATACATTAATATTATCATATTCTATATCATATTTTTCATAACCGCTTGAAGGGTCACCGATCGTGTAATTATTACTATAAACGAAAAAGCTATCAATCCGCCCGCTTACCGAATCCTTATATATCCAGTATGTGCCCGGCTTAAAACTGAATGCCGCCTTTAAGTCCGCATCAATCGGCTTATTGGGTAGTATCTTTTTACAGGCATATAATCCAATTACTAAGTACCCAAAAGTCAAAAACACCAAAATATATTTCATAAAATATCTTTTACTCGCCATAGCTTTTTACAACCAATAGTTTTAACCAAGGAGTAGCATGGGCAAGTCTGCCTATTAATTATTTTACTATCTTCCATCGCTGCAATTCCCAAACTCTATTTGCCCCTCTTTGTTGTAAAATTATTTTTATGAATCCTATATCAGAGTTCAAATAAAAATCATCACTTAATCCAATACTGAAATGAATATCAGCTACATTATTGAAATTATTATTACCAATGTTAAAAGAACTAATGAGATTGATTGATTCTGCATAGACCGCTGAAGATTGTGGCCCACTTATAAAAGGATATAAAATATCATCAAAATTTACAAAATTATCTAAGTAATAATCACTTAAATTCAATATGTTTTGAATTAAACCAATTCTCCACAATGCTGTATCACTACCTGCGGGATGAAGGTTCATCTCTGTAATATCGATATTTATCTCATCAAAAGTATAAGAAGGATTGCCACTAGTCTGATTAAAAGTGTATGTCCTTCTTACATAAAAACTATCAATCTGTCCGCTAATAGCGTCTTTGAATATCCAGTAAGTGCCTGGCTTAAAGCTAAATGCCGCCTTTAAGTCCGCATCAATCGGCTTATTGGGTAGTTTCTTTTTACAAGCATACAATCCAATTACTAAGTACCCAAAAGTCAAAAACACCAAAATATATTTCATTATATTGTTTATTTAGAGGTCACTGGCCTATTTTATATTGCATATTTTTATATTATTTAACTAATAGTTTCTATATTATTTTCTACAGCAAATTTCAGTCCATATTTTCCAGGCAAATATAATTTTTCAATTTCAGTATATGTCGGCAATAGGTGTCCCACACTGAAAAAAGTGTGGGACACCTGTGGAGCCCGCAAATACGCAATAAAAGAAACCCTGAAAGCGCACACTTCCAGGGTTTCATACCAAACGTTATTATCCAATAAATACCGGTCTATTGTTCTTCGTTTCTGCCTTTATTTCCGCCTAATTGGTATCCAATAGATAATTGTAAAGAAGGGCTTTTATAAAGCTGGTCAGAAATTATCTTAGACCCTGTTGATTTTCCATTATCCCATACGGTCTGCACATTACGGAGATCAATAGTTACTTTGGAAGTTACCTGGTAAGATACTCCGAATAAATACCCTACGCCAAACCTTGAATTGAAATCTTCCGCTTTCAGTTTAGGTGTGTTATCATTTTCTATTGCGCTGACCTTTGTTATTGAGTTAGGATCTGCTAATGGATATGCACCGGTATTGATAGAGAATGAATACACAAAGTTACCACCCATAAAGAAGTTGAAATTGCCGGTGGTATAACGGATGTAAAGCGGCATTTCAATACTATGTAAAGTAGAGAAGCTATACGGGTTATTAACTAATTCTTTTGTGTACTCGCCGGGTCCAACCTGGGTATAAGTGTAATAATTATCGTTCAAAGTATAATCGTTGTTGATGCGGTGGAAATATTTTATGTCGCACATCGCGCTTACTTTGTCGCTAAAAAGGAAATTACCGTTAACCCCGAACTGGAAGCCTTTAAAGCTGGTTGGCCCAAAGAAAGTACTATTAATACCTGCTGTAAGTCCAGGTGCAAAGTGCGTTCCAACAAACTTGTTTTTAACTTCATTGAATGCAGCGTGAAGGCCTTCCAATGAATTAGAACCTGTCAGCTTTGAATGGGCACCTTCCTTTGAATTTGTTTCCAGCCTGTCTTTGCTGCTTTTATATCTGGCAAGAGCTACTTCATAAGGTTGAGGGCCATAAGAAAGTAAAGGTGGAAAATTATTGGCTGCGATGTCATATTCCTCGGTTACTATTTCCCTTGATATGGTATCCAGATGGAAATAGCCCGGGTTCCCTTCCGTTTTAATATAATGCTCAGTCACTACCAGCTTTTCTATCTGTTTTTGCCCCTTACGTGGATTCTTTGCAAGTGTTTCTTTTTTTGCCGTATTATTCAGGCTTGAACCTGGGGCGGCAACTACATTTGATGGGTTATTCCCCGCAATTTCCTTTTCTGATTGCTTCGCGGCAACCGCTTTGTGTGTTTGCTTTTTATTGGTTATTGCATCATGGTCTTTATTAGTATTTGACGGAGTATTTGCAGCCAAAACCTTATCAGATGTGGCCTTATCTCCAGTTACATCAGAAGTGTTATTCCCTGCTATATTATTTTCCTGTTGCTTATCATCCCGACGGCTATCCGGGCCAGTCTTGTCAGTTGACTTTTTATCGGTTGTAACCTTGTTGTCGTCAACGCTATTTGGTGGCGTATTTGCGGCTACCCTCTTATCGGTAGTTGCTTTATTACCTGTTGTTTCTGATGGCTTATTCCCGGCAATTTTATTTTCCGGTTGCTTTGCATTCCGTTTGTTATGCAGAACAGTTCTATTCGTTGATTTATTATTGGCTGTTGATTTTTTGATATTACTTGTACTTGAAGTACTATACCCCACCCTGTCCTTATCAGCCTTTTCGGAACCTGAAATGCTTTTTACAGATGAGGAATGCCTGGGCAATGCAACTACAGGATGATATATCTTTTTAGTTATACCGGTAGTTTTAGTCTTAACCGGGGCAACTTCATTATTGATAACCGTATTAGCATTACTGCTTAAAGCAATACCATCCATACTTTGTTTGTTACCTGAAGTTTCGTTTGCTTTAACATCCGTATTTTTCGGGGATGCATTATCAGCTACAGCCACCTTTTTATCATCAGCGGTTACATCTGTATTAGTTTTTGAAGTAGTGGACGGAAGCGCATCTTGAGTAACCTTGTTTTCTGTATTATTTACAGTTTTATTATCTGTTGGGTTACCATCCGCAGCTTTTACTGTTTTGCTGTTGGCAATCAGATGTCCATTCCCTTTCTTCTTTTGATTTACTGTAACATTTGATGTATTTGTTTCTTTTTCTTTATTTTCAGTAGTAGAAATTTTAGTATTGTTACTAACATTTGCAGCAGTATTATCTGCTCCGGATTTCGCGGTTGAAGCAACGGGAATTATGTTTGCTTCCTTACTGATATTTTTGAAATAAGACAGTTTATAACCGCCAACACTGATACCTGCAATTAATACGATCACAGCTATAGCGCTATATATACGTGGCCAGGGAATACCACCGGTTGGACGCTGCGGCATTTCCTTATCAAGCAATTCACGCATACGCATCCAGGAGCCTGACTGCTCCCGCTCCTCTCCCCCACCTAATCGCTGCCTTACAAGGTCATCGATATTTATCAAATTTTTATCCATGTGGATAAATTTTATATTTTAAAAATGTTTTGACTATACTTTCTACTAAATACTATCTACTAAGTACTGCTTATGCTTTCAAATGCAATTCAAGTTTTTCAATTCTTTCTTTCAATACCCGCCTGCCTTCTGATAAATGCCATTTTGATGTCCCTTCGCTTATCCCTATCATATTGCTAATCTCTTTGTGCGTAAACCCTTCCATTACATACATATTAAAGACATTTCTCGTAGCATCCGGTAAATCCTGCACCATTTTAAGCAGTTCATCGTAATACAATTTTTCCGCATGATCATTTTGTACGAACTGGTCTTTTTCTACTAATAATATTTGGTTTGAATACTTTGTATGCTGTTTCACATAGTCCGCAACCGCATGAAATATTATTTTTCTCAGCCAACCTTCAAAAGAACCCTGAAAATTGTATTGACCTATCTTCTGGAACGCTCTTAAATACCCATTGTTCATCACTTCTTCCGCTTGCTCTTCATGGTCGATGTATCTTTTCACCAAAGCCATCATTCTCGGGTAAAATAACCGGTATAACTTCTCCTGCGCACCCCGCTCATTGCGTATGCACCCCTGAATGAGTTGTTCCAACTCACTGGCATGGCTCGAAACGGTATATGCCAAAGCTATAGACAAGTATGTTGGTTATTAATACTAAACAATATAATAGACTGTCTCATTTTGGAAATGGTTGGGTATTTATTCAAACATAAACTAAAATTAACGAATTTGGTGGAAATTATTGCTTTTAGTTAATAATAAAACCAAGAATACATTAATCACAATACATATATGTCTAAAAGTATATTATAGCATTATAAAAAATATTCTATTTATGTAAGGCTACAGTTCCGGTTACTAATTCTTTAGGTATAATTTTTGATTTAACCGGACATGAATTACGCGATATATAAGTAAAGCGGCCCGAAAGCCGCTTTATCTGATTTCATTTGTCAAATGTTATTTAGTTAGCAGAAGCTACAATCTCATCGGGAACTGCAACTGCTGCAGGCATTTCATCAAAGCTTGGGCCATACATACCAGGAACAGGTATTTCAAGGAGGCGAAGATAAACGCTCAACTGTCCGCGGTGGTGATAATAATGGCTGTATGCCATGGAACGTAATACAACTTTTTTAGGCAATGTGAAGATAACATGATCGCCATTGCGCAATGTCCAGATTTTCTCAAAATCTTCATCATTGGAATTTTCCAGGGCAGCCACAGCTTTATTAACATTATCATCAAGCTTGGCAACCAACTCTTCAGTGCTCTTTGCCATTACTGGTTTGTATTCCATTTTTGAAAGATCAAGCTCGTCCGTGCCCATTGTCATGGCTATCCATCCGGGGAGTTCGGCTACGTGTGTTGACAGTCTGCCGAGGTTCATTGATTTTTCGTGTGGCTTCCAGTCGTTTTTATCGGTTGGCACGCGTTCCAGCATTTTGCGCGTTGATATGGCTTCCATTTGCAATTCTGCAATTAATCCGTGTTTGTATGACATAACAGTTTGTATTTTTGCGAAAATAAGAACAATATTCCGGTTAAGATCAGGAGGTAACCTAAAGATAATGCTATGCAGCTATTCAAAAAATTTATTCTGTTTATTCTTATTGCTGCACATAACTCTTCCTGCTATGCGCAAAAAGATAATAATAGAATTTCCGTTGCTTTTTATAATTGCGAAAATTTCTTTGATACTTATCATAATCCCGGCAAAGAAGATGAAGAATTTACTCCAAATGGAAAATATCATTACACGCAAAAGATATACGAACAAAAAGTACATAATATAGCGACCGTAATACAAAATATGGGAGGCCCTGATGGCCCCTCAATAATAGGTTTGGCAGAAGTGGAGAATAAAACGGTACTTAATGACCTGGTCCGCCAGCCGGAACTGGCAAGGCGTAATTATAAATACGAATGGTTTGACGGGCCTGATCCCAGGGGTATTAATGTAGCCATGCTCTATAACCCTAAATATTTTCAGGTGCTTAAATCTGAACCGCTCCACGTTGACCTGTCTGCAACCAGGGGTAAATCTGTTACCCGCGATGTGCTGCATATATATGGCATATTAAGCGGAGACACGGTTCACCTTTTCATTAACCATTGGCCCTCACGCAGAGGCGGTTCGGATGAAAGTGAACCTAAACGGGCTATTGCCGCAAGGGTGAATAAGGATGCGATAGAAAACATAATGAAGAAAAACTCCAATACAAAAGTGATCCTTATGGGTGACCTGAACGACAATCCTACGGACATCAGCATTGCAGGAATATTAGGTGCAAAAGGAGAGCAAAACGGGGTAACTGCTACTGGCTTGTATGATCCATGGGTAAATATTTACAAAAGCGGGAAAGGAACAGAGGAATACAAACATATCTGGAACTTATTTGATCAAGTGATAATATCCGGTGGCTTCCTGCTAAATAAAAATCACAAGCTCCGGTACGAAAGCGCTGAAATATTTAAGCCCGATTTTATCATAGACCATTACAAAGGCCATGAGGGTGAGCCGCACCGTTCTTTTGTTGGCACTCATTGGATTAATGGCTACAGCGACCATTTTTCAGTTATACTTTACCTTATTAAACTATAAGTTAAAAATCACAAACAAAACAAAAAATTACCGCAGCAGATCAATATATTTAAGAAAACAACTTAACTTTGCAGCTAATTTTATTTTTTGCTGAAATACGCCAGACATATCATAGTAGGTATCATTGATTTTTTTCATAAGCCTTTTGCCAGGTGGATACCTACCCAAACATTTCGCTACCTGGCATGTGGCGGAACTAATACCGTTCTTAATATTATTATCCAGTTCGTTGCTATTAATTTTATTCTGCATAAACAGGCTGTTCCTGTTTATGGGCATTTAATCATTACACCGGAAGTTGCGGCATACGCCATAGCGTTTTGTTTCAGTTTTCCTCCGGGTTTTATCATGTCCCGGCACATAGTTTTTCCTGAATCAAATTTGCACGGCAGGATACAATTATTCCGGTACTTGCTTACTACGGTAACCTTCATTTTTATCAGCTATTGCCTGGTAAAATTCTTTGCCTTTGTCAACCCATTGCACCCAACGATTTCCTATACATTCGTTTGCATTATCACTGCTATTCTCAGTTATATATCCCAGCGCAAATTCACATTTAAGATCACTCCGGTGGAAACAGAAGAGGTTGTTCCTGATTAACGCGTATTTTCAGGGATTGCTCCGCCATTGTTTCTTATTCGTTCCTTTTCATTACTCTAGATTGATTATCTGCATCAATTCAGGCCAATTTATTATGTTTACATTTTACCATCGTAATATTTCATGAAACATAAAATACCTGTAGCATTAATACTTATTGGCTCATTTGCTGTCAGCATTTCTTCTGTATTTGCCTGGGGAGTATGGGGACATAATCATATCAATAAGGGCGCAGTACTTGCACTTCCTGAAGAGATGGGGATGTTTTTTTATAACCATACCGATTTTATTACAGAAGAGTCAACAATACCAGACCTCCGGAAATACACCCTGAACGATAAATCGGAATTTTGCAGGCATTATATTAACCTTGAAAATTTCAATTATCAATCAAGGGGTTCCATGCCAAAAACAATGGACGAGGCGATAGCAAAATATGGTAAAGATTCTCTTAATAAATATGGCATCCTTCCCTGGTATATACAGGATATGATGGCAAAACTGACCAATGCGTTTAAAAACAAAAGAAAAACCGAAATACTTTTCCTCGCTTCCGATCTCGGCCATTACATAGCAGACGCGCATATGCCATTGCATACGACTGTTAATCATGACGGGCTGCAAACCGGGCAGGGAGGCATACATTCTTTCTGGGAATCGCAGCTGCCGGAATTATTCGGGAAAAATTACAATCTGTTTACCGGGGAAGCGCATTATATAAATAATGTGGAGCAAGCTACCTGGGATATTATTGACAGCAGCCACAAGCTGGTATATATCCTGTTGTATGACGAACGTAAAATGAGAAAAGACAATCCGGAAGAAAAGCAATATGTATTAGGAGCAGACGGCAAACCGGTTAAAAATAAATCCGGGCAGCCTGTTCATGCTTATGAGTATGCCCATGTGTATCATGAATTACTGGATGGCATGGTGGAAAAACAAATGAGGTCTGCAATAAAACTAACCGCTGACTTCTGGTACACTGCATGGGTCAATGCCGGCAAGCCTGATCTCCAGGATCTCGACCCTGATTATGTCACGGAAAGGAATAAAGCATTTTACAAACAGGATATGAAAGCGTGGCAAAAAGGGAAGGTAAGAGGGTGCAAATCTGATAAGGAATATTAGACCTGTTCTTATCCTTTGCTTAATGGATCACAACAAATATGACTAAAATCATTAACTCCCCCCATTTAAAGGTTTGCCGTTTATGACTATATTTACGCCTCAATTTTTAAAACATGCAGCGCGATACCGCAATATTTGACCTCATAAACGAAGAACTCGAACGCCAGCGCCACGGACTGGAACTGATAGCATCTGAAAACTTTACCAGTATGCATGTGATGCAGGCTATGGGAAGCGTGATGACCAATAAATATGCCGAAGGCTATCCGGGAAAGCGATACTATGGCGGCTGTGAGGTGGTGGATAAAAGCGAACAACTGGCAATAGACCGTGCTAAGGAAATATTCAACGTAGCATTTGCCAATGTGCAGCCACATAGCGGCGCCCAGGCTAATGCTGCCCTGATGCTTGCCGTATTGCAACCCGGAGATACCATACTTGGTCTCGACCTGAGCATGGGCGGTCACCTTACGCATGGTTCCCCTGTTAATTTTTCTGGTAAGCTATATCATGCTGTTCATTATGGTGTAGGTAAGGAAACAGGCTTAGTAGATTATGATATGATGGAACGCCAGGCTATTGAGCATAAACCACGGCTCATTATCTGCGGCGCCTCTGCCTATAGCCGCGACTGGGACTATGCACGTATCCGCGCCATAGCAGACAAGGTAGGTGCTTTGGTAATGGCCGACATCTCTCACCCTGCGGGGCTTATTGCAAAGGGTTTATTAAGCAGCCCCTTCGATCATTGCCATTTTGTAACAACTACTACACATAAGACCCTTCGCGGCCCTCGCGGCGGCCTCATTCTCATGAAGACGGATTTCGAGAACCCTATGGGCCAGAAAGGGCCAAAGGGCGAAATACGTATGATGAGCCAATTGATAGACCTCGCCGTATTCCCCGGCACCCAGGGCGGCCCGTTAGAGCATGTGATAGCGGCCAAAGCTGTTGCCTTCTACGAGATATTACAGGGCAAGTTCACCGATTACGCCAAACAGATAATAGCCAATGCAAAGGCGCTTGAAAAAGGCTTTAATGAGAAAGGCTACGACATTGTATCAGGCGGCACAGATAATCACCTGCTGCTGATAGACCTTCGCAATAAAAACATCAGTGGCAAAAAGGCTGAGAACACCCTTGTTCATGCCGACATTACCATCAATAAAAACATGGTGCCGTACGATGATAAATCGCCATTCATTACATCCGGTATCCGTGTGGGTGTGCCCGCGGTAACCACACGCGGATTAAAGGAAGGCGATATGCAGTATATCGTTAACTGGCTCGACCGCGCCCTCATGTCGCCCGATGATGAAACAGTAATAAAAACCATCAAAGGCGAAGTCAACGAATTCATGAAAGGCTTCCCCATGTATCCGGGTTTATAAACAAACACAATATCCCATTTCCGTAGAGACGCAATGTTTGCGTCTCTATTTATTATATCTGCCTTTCCTCACCAAATTCCGTAGAGACGCAATGTTTGTGTCTCTATTTGTTATATCTGTCTTACCTCACCAAATTCCGTAGAGACGCAATGTTTGCGTCTCTATTTATTATATCTGCCTTATCGTATTCTCTGGAGACGCAAGCATTGCGTCTCTACATCATTATGATAAAATCTCCTTTTATTTCCGGGATTTTTTCTTCGGTATATACTGCTTCACGTTCTGCGTTTGTGTCGCCGCAAATACCGTGGTCCCCTTTGATTTATTTCCGGGCTTTGCCGTCACTTTCCCTTTCGCAGGTATCCCTTTTTTGCCAGGCTGGCCCTGAGATACAGCATTCCTGCCCGGTTTCTCAGCACTCCCGAAGCGATCTTCCTTTTTACCCTTCCCTTTAGCGCCTTTTTTAAACTCCGCATACGTGCTCTTGGCAGGGCGGGTACGCTGCTCTATCCATTCTTCCAGTTGTTTATCCTCACTCTTTTCTTTCGGTTGAGCGCTAACCTTTTTGCTACCGGCCTTTTCCTTAATGGCAGAAACATCGGAAGGCAGCTTTATTTTTTTCTCCTTCACCTTACCATGCCCGCTATCGGTCTTGCCAGATTCGGCCACCAGTTCATTCAGTTTATTTATTTCCGGCAGTGTCAGGTAACGCCATTTTCCTACTGCCAGGTTGCCCAGCTCCACATTCATTATCCTTATCCTGGTCAGCGAGATCACTTTATAATCGAGGTACTCGCACATCCGGCGGATCTGCCTGTTCAGCCCCTGTGTCAGTATTATCCTGAACCGCCGGCTGCCTTCCTGCCTCACATGGCATTTCTTCGTCACAGTGCCCAGCATGGGTATCCCATTGCTCATTTGCCTGATGAACTCCGGAGTCACCGCCTTGTCCACACTCACTATATATTCCTTTTCATGATGGTTACTGGCGCGGAGTATCTTGTTCACTATATCCCCGTCATTCGTGAGGAATATAAGCCCGTCAGAGTCTTTATCCAATCTGCCTATGGGGAATATCCGCTTGGTGTGATTGATAAAATAAATGATATTGCTCTTGTCCTTAGGATCGGTAGTAGATGTAACCCCCACCGGTTTGTTGAACGCAATATAGATGGGCCGCACCTTCGACTTATGTATCGGCTCCCCGTCTATCTCCACCACATCACCGGGATATACGCCTATAGCGGACATAATCAGTTCACCATTTATCGTCACCCTCGCCTGCGCTATCAGCTTGTCCGCCTCCCTCCTCGAGCAAAAACCCGAAGAACTGATGTATTTATTCAGGCTTACCTGTTCCTTGTCCATTATTGCAAAAATAAGATTAGTTGGCGGGATTTGGTGGAATTAGGAATTGGGAATTTGCAACCGGCAGGCCGCTATGAATTATTTTTCTATCCGGATTGTATTTATTTATGTACTTAGCATTTGTCATTCTGAGCCCCGCCGAAGAAACAGCTATCACCGTCCGGTGCGTCGCACTCTTGTACGCCTTGTTCTCTATTGTGCAATTACCAGCCTCACATTCTTCACCACTCCGTTACGTTTTATGACCTGAACTATATAAATACCCGGAATTAAATGACTCACGTTCAGGACTTCCCTGACACTTCTAATCCTCAGTTTATCGAAGGCTAAAATTACCTGCCCGGGAAGATCATATATGCTCACTTCACCCCCTTCCGCATGTTCTATAATCACCTCATCATGCGCAGGATTAGGAAACACAGAGACCATCTCCCTCTCCTTCGGAGAGGGCTGGGGAGAGGTCACACCCTCGCTGCTAACATCCATCTGCATACCTGCCGCCGTTGCCGACACAACACATATTCCGCTGCTGGTTACCTCGCAGCTAACCAGGTCCTTATCAGTAATACTGCTGCTCGTAAAGTTAGCATGGGTCTCGCCTACAATAGCTACATTGTTTAATAACCATTGATAAGTTAAACCCGAAACGCTATTGGTAACAGTAGCAGTAAAAGTTACACTTTGACCCTTGCCTACATTGATACCGGGATCGGCGGTAATGTTAATGGCAGGCGCAACCGGCGCAATTACTGACATCGGCACCGAGGTATAAGTCCTCACAGGTGTTGCGCAGGCAGCATTACTGGTCATTAGTGCAGTTACTACATCTGCATACACAGGCGTGTAGCTATAATTATTAAGAGTATCGCTGGTTAATAACCCGTTTACCCGCCATTGATAGGTTGGATGCGTCCCTCCATTTACAGGTATTGCAGTAAACGTCACAGGCGTACCTTCGCATACCGTATCACCGGGCGCTATCAGCATATTGATTGCCGGAGTTGCTATAGGAATAACGGTTACGGTAGCGCTGCCAGACATATTGTTGCTGCAACCTGTAATCTTATTGACCGAAACTACGGTATAAATCCCCCCCCAAGGTCTGTAACCCATAATCAAGGGAATCTCCCGTTCCTTTTAAACTGTCCATGATCACACTGCCATCATAAAGCAGGTATTTAAAACCTGTCGCAGACCAGTTTAGTTTTACATGCACCCCGGTATCTCCCGCGCAGAAACTGCCTCCGCCATATACGCTATATACATCCGGCAATGGCAAAATAGTAACCGGCTTAACAGCCATACAGCCTCCTGTAGTTGTATAGGTGATTGTGGCGCTCCCAACCGCTCTTCCGCTCACCGCTCCCGCACTTGAAACTGTTGCAATCCCACCCGATGAAGTACTCCACACCCCGCCGCTTAATGTATCGCTGAAGGTGGTTGTCGCTGCTAAACAAACATTTGACAAACCTGTTATTGTAGATGGTGTTGGATAAACAGTAATTAGCGAGCTATATCAAATCGAAATTTTAACCGAAGATCATTGGAGGCAATTTAAAATTCTTTTGACAAAGTGTATCCGGAATTTATTACGATGCTTCGTGAAAAATATCCTGACCTTTCTCCGGCAGAAGAACGGCAATTTTTACTAATTAAACTTAACATCAATAATAAGGAAAGTGCTGTTATGCTTGGAATTTCACTGCCAAGTGTCAAGAAAAACCGGTATCGCTTAAAGAAGCAGTTTGATTTATCTGAACAAGAAGACTTAGATAAGTTTGTAAGGAATTTTACGTAGTGCGTGTCATGATGCATATTTTCATCATCGTATTTCTGCGTTTGGTATGGAGTTGACATTAGCTTTGGTATTTTTGCGGGATATTTGCATGTGACGAAATCTTTCTCGTTAAGATATTGGCTGTTCCAGGTGATAGGATGGATCCTATTCACAGCGTATTATACGCTATCGAAAATCTGGGACTTCATTTACGGTGAAAACAAGTTCGGCATCAGCAACAAATTTCTGTTTTTTTCGGGTTATTTCATATTAGGTATTTGTTACACGCATTTTTATCACCTTGTTTGCAAGCGCATTCAAGGCTTATACCAGTCGCTCTGGAAGTTTTCTCTTTCGGCCTTTGTAGGTGTGGGGTTGTTTTCGGTTATTGTAAGCTACATAGATAATGAATTGCTGGTTGGCCTGAAACTGCAACCCAATACGCCTTTTGATTTCCTGTCAGCAATGGAAGGGTGGACGATGAATATAAGGATTCTACTGCCCTGGTTTTTTTGTTACCATACCTACAAATATTCAGAGGCTATACAGAAAGAGAAAGCGGCCCTCTATTCGGCCCTAAAAGAAGCTGAATTAGATAACCTGCGCAACCAGTTGAATCCCCATTTTTTATTTAATACACTTAATGGTATAAAAGCGTTAATAGTTATTGATCCCGTGCGGGCGCGCGACGTTATTACCCAGCTTGCCGATTTGCTGCGTGTGTCGCTTGACTTGAGCCGGAGACCATATATTTCTGTTGAGGAGGAGCTGCAGCTGGCCGACTCTTATATGCACCTTGGCCTGATGCGATTTGACGACCGGCTGAAGTATACAAAACGGGTAGTCAGTACTGCGCTTGCAGTAAAGATATTGCCACTGTCGATTCAAACATTGCTTGAGAACGCAGTTAAGCATGGTATATCTGGCAGTGAAGACGGAGGTGAGGTGACGCTGGATATTGACGTGACCGATGGTATGTTGTTTGTTATAGTTACCAATCCGGGTGTTTATAATCGAGTGCAATCGAAAGGTATTGGGCTACTGAATCTGGAACAGAGACTTAGTAAATCTGATAAAATGGCGTCATTGACCATACAGAATGAGCAAGGGCGTGTAGTAGTTAAACTTTTATTTCCGCTGAAATATGACTGAAAAGATAAGTTGCATTATAGTTGATGATGAAATGCTCGCCCGGAGGGAACTGAGGTATTTACTAAGCCAGTTTCCGGAAATTGAGATAGTAGAGGAAGCGAGAAACGTAACCGAGGCAATTGATAAAGTAAAATTACTGAATCCGCAGTTGCTTTTTCTTGATATATCCATGCCAGGACAGAGCGGGTTTGACTTACTGCAACAGCTGAGCCTAAGTTATGCAGTTGTTTTCGTTACAGCCTATCATAACTATGCAGTAAAAGCGTTTGAAGAAAATGCATTTGATTATATTCTAAAGCCCACAACTCCCGAGCGGTTAAAAAAGGCAATTGATAAGGTGAAGATTGCAATCGGCTTTGGAAGGAATGAAGCCAGCCAGCTGGATAAGCAATTATTTATAAAGGACGGTAACCGGAGCTATTTCGTTAAGCTGAGAGATATTTATATGATAGAGTCGGCAGGTAATTATTCCAAGGTACATTTCCTCAATTCATTTTGCCTGGCCAACTATTCGCTGAAGAAGATAGATGAAAAAATGCCTCCTGAATATTTCTTAAGGGTGAACAGGCAGCAGATGATCAACCTTAGTTACATCAGCGAGTTAAAGAATCATTACAAAGGCGGGCTATCAGTAGTATTAACCAATGGTGCCGAAGTTGAGATTTCGCAAAGGTGCGCGGTGGAGTTTAAAGCAAGAACGCGGCTGTGAAATTTGTTCGTCATTATTTTTCGGCGTATGGCTACCTTTTTTTTCTACTAATGGTATTTGGCCCCAACTTTGTTGTAATTAAACTATACCTAATTCTGGGTCAGGACATAAAAATATGATTGCGTTGTATATAAAACAAACTTACATAGTGCAATTGGTTCTATCGAATTTTGCAGGGAATGGCCATTCCTTATGTTTTTTGTGAAAAGTAGCAAGTGTTCGATTTATGATGGCAGGTTATTTGTTGAACAAAAAATCAGAACTAAAAAAAAATATTTAAGAACACTAACGTTTCTGGTTCAGTTTTCGTCATAGCAGTATGATTATTTTTGGTAAAATTAAATGAACAAGACAATTATTAAAAAACTAAAAACATGAAAAAACTTCAGATTGCTTTCGTATGGCTGATAATTTTAACAGCTACAAATTTAAGAGCACAGACGTGGTCAACACTGACTACTGGAACAACAAGTAAATTGAGATGTGTTGATTTTCCTGTTCCTAACATTGGGTACGCTTCAGGTGAGGATGGTACTATTTTGAAATCAAATGACACTGGTACCACCTGGCACCCCGTTATTTCCGGTTATACGGGATATACGTTTTGGAAACTTCATTTTATTAATGCAGATACCGGCTATGTTGGTGGTGAAGGACCAGCAGGAGGGGCGCCATCCGGCCCTGGGATAATATTAAAGACCGCAAATGGTGGTACTACCTGGACAACCTGCACTAGCGGTACCGCCTATCCAGTCAGGGACCTATATGCAGTCAACTACGATACGGTGTATGCTTGTGGCGGTGCGGAGGCCTTAGATGGTCATATAATAAAATCTGTAGACAGAGGACTTACATGGAGCATTGTAGGCCCGGCATATTATGATGCTATGTTACAGGGGTTATATTTTTTGAATTCTAACGTCGGATTCTTAGGTATGTATGAATCAGTTTTTGGGAGTTATTTTCCAACGACTAGCTCATGGTTGGGTACAACAACAGGCGGTACAACATTCACAACAACAAATAACCCTGGGAGTACAAGTTATTGGAGGTTCTCCACTGATTTTTACGGAGTAAGTACAGGATATTCTTCCAGGGCTAATGGGACAATTGCGGATTCAGTATATATAAGGAAAACCACTGATGGTGGTACTACATGGAACGAGCATACGATAACAGGTTATACGGGAAATCTTAATAGTCTTAAATTTATTAGTGCTACAATCGGTTATATCGTTGGTAATGGCGGGCATATATTGAAAACAACTGATGGAGCTGTAACCTGGGTGCCCCAAATATCAAGTACTACCCAAGAGCTTAATTCAGTCTATTTTGTCAATAGTACACTTGGGTTTGCCGCCGGAGATAATGGAACGATCGTCAAATACTCAGCAACAAGTGTGTCATGCGACACAGTTACCGGCCTTTCAATCAGTGCAATAACCCCTACCAGCGCACATCTCAACTGGTCGGCTGTGCCGGGATCTGCTGGTTATGAATATGTTGTCAATACCACTTCAACTTCACCTACTGCACCCGGTACCCCCACGACTGCTACCAGCGCTACAGTTACAGGGTTGCTTCCGGCGCATGCTTATTACGCTCATGTCCGCAACAATTGTGGGAGTGGAAATATGTCGCTGTGGGTAAATAAGCCATTTTCGACGCTTTCGTCTACGGGCAGTGAAAACACTAGGATTGATAGGGATATAAGTATTTTTCCAAATCCTGTTCAGGATAATTTAACTATAGAGATAGAAGACAATGTTAATGCTGCTTTTGTAACCATCACAGACATTACAGGAAAGCCAATACTATCAATGAAACTCAGTTCAAAAATGTCGAATATTGATATAACCGGTGTACCACAAGGAATTTATATAGTTCGTTATAGTGATGAGTTACAGGTTAAAACGATGAAAATAATAAAGAATTAAAATAACATTTTAGACAATGTGGCCAAAGTCGGTTGGTAAAATTGGCTAAAAACCAGTACAGATAAGGGATACAAGAGTGCACAGTGAAACTAGATTCAATGTGCATTCTTTTGTTTGATGAAAACACTGTGTGAGTTTTCCCCAAGTTGCCCGTAGTGTTCTGAAAAAATATAAAAAGTAGTCGTTTGGCGTAAACTCCTGTTTACGTCATAGTGGCCGTCAATCTCCGATTGACGAACTTGCACAACACAGATTTTTAGAAACCTTCCATCCGCAATTGTTGCACCCGCTTACGGGGGTGCATGTGTTGGGCCTTCATTCCCGCCGGTTTCACCGGCGGCTACAAACATTTCACCCCTGGGGTGATGACTGCAAATCCTGTAATACATAACACGAAGGGCAACGCCCTGAAATCCCTTAGCACAGGGCATCGCCCTGTGTAACTCGCGAAGGAAAGATAATAAGAAAATAAGCAAACACGATTATAAATGAATCGTAAATCAACGGGAGGAAAAAGAAAAAAATGCGGAAAATACCCCCCCGGTAAAGTTCTCCCTGCAACATCAATACCGACTCCCGTCGTCTCTCAATAGCCTGCTCCCATAAAAATGTATAATTGTTCTGGAAAAAAGCGCTCACTCAACCTCACCCCTCCTTTTTTCAAGGTGCCTGCAAGGGCACGAGCGTAGCTCTTGGCTGGGGGGTAGTTCAACCATACAAAAATTCTTTAATCTCAAAAATTCCAACCCGAAAAACACCTCATTTTCGGACTTGCACCCAGGAGAAGCACTTTCTAACATATACCACATTATCCCTCAAACAATTATCACCAAAAAAAGATCAATGATATACACATAGCTGTACATGATAGTGCGAAAAGCGTATTATCATAAAACTTCAATTTGCCAAATCCAAAATCTTATCTGACCTTTGTTCCGGCAGTTAAACTTTTGCTTGGTACGAACGCCGTCAGTACACCTTTTTCAGGTGTCAGACGGCTGGCTCGGATGCGGTATTTTGCCGGATAATAAGTGTATAATTAGAATGTCAGGAAACATTCCCTTGGCGGCCTTTGCGAACATAGCGTGAAACATTAAGTAATTATTTGTCATTGTGAGTAAACAATTTGCTGCGCACAAGCTCTTTGAAAATGACAGTTCATAAGTAATAAATGCAAACAGCGCTCATGCTAAATTTAGATTCTTTCGTTAAATCAAAGCCCCGCCAACAAGGGCAACCTTTAATAGCTTTCCCACACATTTCAGCGTTAGGCTATCTTTTGCCATGCGGAGCATTTCGGCAAAAGTGCCCTTTTCTTTGGTTCGTTTCTGGCGCCTGTCCCGCTTTTTCGGCGGGAGCAAGAAAAAGAAATGAACACTCGAGCAGGACAGATAAT
>CAISOH010000308.1 GCA_903887005.1 uncultured Bacteroidota bacterium
AATATCCAAGTCAACAAGCCGCTCACGAAAGTTCCATATGGTTTTACTATCCGGGACATCATCGGCTATCGTTAATTTCAAAAAACGCATAAAGCTCAATCTGTCGCAAATCTGGTATTCTGCCTGGTCATCGCCCAAGTTTGGACATCTATTAGTTGAATTATTACCTTTGTCAATAGAAGCGCATTAATCGCAATAATATTTATGGGCGATTGTATTACATTTGAATGTTCAAAAAAAAGGCTTCATCGGAAGTCATTGAAAATAGGCCAATAATATTTCTAAATGCACATTTTATATGAGATGTAGGTTTTGTTCTAAAAATATTAGTAAAGTATTTATTGATTTAGGTAGCACTGCCATTTCAAATGCTTTTGTAACAGAAGAAATTATAAATTCCAAGGAATCCATATACCCACTAAAGGTTTTAGTTTGTGATAACTGTTTTTTAGTTCAGGTAGATGAATTCCAAAAGAAAGAAGAAATTTTCTCTAATGATTATGTTTATTTTTCTTCGGTTTCTGATTATTGGTTAGCCCATTGCAAAAAATATGTGGAAAAGGTTATTCCTCAATTTCATCTTAATACGGAATCATTAGTTGTTGAAATAGCATCGAATGATGGTTATTTACTGCAATATTTTAAGGAAAGGAATATCCCTGTTCTGGGTATAGAACCAACAAATAGCACTGCCCAGATAGCGATCAGTAAAGGAATAAATACTATCACTGAATTCTTTGATGAAATTCTGGCTGAAAAACTTTCAGTTGAGCATAAGGCGGACCTGATACTTGGGAATAACGTGCTCGCTCATGTGCCTGAACTAAATAGTTTCGTCAGGGGGTTAAAAATTTTACTAAAGCCGGAAGGGGTAATGACTTTTGAATTTCCTCACCTGATGAGGCTGATAGAGAAAATAGAATTTGATACAATTTATCATGAACATTTTTCTTATTTTTCCTTCTTCTTTATTATAAAACTATTTGAATTTCATGGATTTAAGATATTCGATGTGGAGGAGCTTGAAACTCATGGTGGTTCTTTAAGAATTTATGTAAAACATAGAGAAAATAACGGACAGGCGATCTCTGAAAATGTAGCTGGTTTGTTGAAAAAAGAAATTGAAGCAAAAGTAAATGACATCAATAGTTATATAGGTTTCCAGGAAAAAGCGAATGAAGTTAAATTCAAATTTCTTTCTTACATAATCAATGAACGTTTGAAGGGGAAAAAGATTATTGCTTTTGGTGCAGCGGCAAAGGGTAATACTTTTTTAAATTACTGTGGCGTAAAATCTGATATTATTGAGTGCGTGGTTGATGATACACCTTCCAAACAGGGCAAATATTTACCCCAAAGCCATATTCCTGTTGTTTCAAGGGATTATTTCAAAAATAATAAGCCGGATATCATCATTATCCTTCCCTGGAATTTTAAAAAGGAAATAAGTGAAAAGCTGAGTTTTACAAAAAGTTGGGGAGCTCAATTAGTTACTTATATTCCTGAGATTGAAATCCATTAGTCTTTTATGAAAATTCTTGTTACAGGTGGAGATGGAATGTTGGCAAAAGCAATCCGGAATATTTACCCGGCTTACCAGTTAGAAATATGTTTTTGCAGCAAATCAGTTCTCGACATTACAGATTCAGACAAATTACTTGAATATTTCAGAGCGCATCATTTTGACGTAATCATCAACTGCGCTGCTTATACAAATGTTGAAAGAGCAGAAACTGATGTATCATCCGCTTATGCAATTAATGAAACAGGTTCCCGTAATCTTGCTATGGCAGCTAAGTCAGTTGACGCACTGTTAATCCATATATCTACAGATGCAGTTTATGATGGCAGGAAAAGTGATGTTTACCATGAAGGTGATATTTGCAACCCTTTATCTGTTTATAGCAAATCAAAATTTGCAGGTGAATCAGAAATATTAAAGCACCATAACAAAGCGATTATTATTCGCACTTCCTGGTTATATTCTCTCGATAAGCCAAATTTTGTTACAGCAATTATTAATAAAGCAAAAGCAACCGGTAATCTGAGTGTAATATACGACCAGTTGGGAACGCCTACCTATACGTATGATTTGGCAAATGCTATTCTGGCCATTCTAAAGTCAAATCAAATTATTACTCATTCCGGGATTGAAATTTACCATTACTCAAATGAAGGAGCCATTAGCTGGTATGATTTCGCTGTAAATATCTGTTGCATTCTTGGCATAGATGCAAACGTAACTCCAATAACAACATCAGAATATCCATCAAAAGTTGTCCGGCCCTTTCAAGCAATTATGTCAAAGGCAAAAATCAAAAAAAACTTTGGTTTAGTAATTCCTTATTGGCGGGATTCACTGGAAGAATGTTTATCTTCATATAAATAATTTGCATTTTTATAATAGACAAAAGATGGCTGAACCACTAATCTCCATATCCATTCCTTCTTATGAAAGGCTGGAATTCTTTGACAGGCTTTTAGAAAGCATTAAAATTCAGACATTCAAAAATTTTGAAGTAATTGTAACTGATGACAGTAAAACGGAGAACGTAAAAAACTATATACAGAATTACAAAGCTGATTTCCCTCTTTACTATTATAAGAATATCCCTTCTCTCGGTACGGCAAAGAATATGTTTGAAGGTAGAAGATATGCGCGGTCACAATGGATTAAAATTATTCATGATGATGATTTCTTTGCCACAGAAAATGCAATCGAAGAATATGCGAAAGCCATTTCTAAGGGAGCAAGATATATTTTTTCAGGATACAATGAATATATAGAAAATCAGAAGAAGTCAATAAATAAAACGATATCAGAAGCTAAATTCAATGAATTAAGTAAGGAGCCTTCCATATTATTTGCAAATAATCTTATAGGCCCCCCAAGTGTATTTATGTTTCACACAAGCGTGGAAGATGTCTTTGATATTAGTCTGAAATGGTTTACAGATATGGAGTATTACTACCGGATATTGGGTAAAGAAAAAGCATATTATATAGCGCAGCCAATAGTAAATGTCAGTTCCAATGATACCCAGGTAACCAGTTATACACGCACCAATCCCTCGGTAATAATTCCGGAAGCGCTGTATTTACTAAATAAACATGGAAATAAAATTGCGTCAAATTTAATTGCCTATGATTCCTGGTGGCGTGTTTTCAGAAATATGGGAATAACAGATATTGACGAAATACAAAAATATAACAGAGGCGATAACATACCGGCATTTGTAAAAAAAATGCTGAATCATCAACGGGCCATACCCAGAAAAATGATAAAAAATGGATTTCTATCAAAAGCTTGTATGGGTGTTTCGTTTATTTTAAATAAAATTGGTGGTATGAATGTTTAATTGTTTCAAACTTATTACCATAATACTCATTAATAATAAATTTGAATGACTGAAAAACAGGAAATATTAATCTCTGTAGTTATTATTAACTACAATACATTTAATATCACCAGTGATTGTATTGAATCTGTTATTCGTTTTACCAAGCCTGGTACTCATGAAATCATTGTTGTTGACAATGCTTCTCCGGATGATGATCCGGATGAATTTCTAAAAAAATTCCCTTCCATAAAATTGATTAAAAGCAACGAGAATGGCGGTTTTGCCAAAGGAAATAATCTTGGTATTAAGGCTGCCTCGGGCAGTATTATTCTTTTGCTGAATTCAGATACCATATTAACAGAAAACAGTATCGGAATTGCCGCAGATTACCTCCAGGCACATCCGGATATAGGAGCGCTAAGCGTAAGGCTTACTTATACCGATGGTAAACTGCAGCATACAGCGCGCAAATTCAGGAGCATAAAAAATGAAATTCTTGATTTAATTCGCCCCTTTTTGAAGCTAATGAGTTACAAAAAGCGATCTCAGCTTATGCTTAACCAATACTTTAATGGCGATTACAATACCTATTGCGATTGGGTAAGCGGAGCATTTATGATGTTCAATAAAAAGATACTGGATAAATTCCCCGGCAAAAAATTAGATGAGCGTTTCTTCATGTATGGAGAAGACCAGTTGTGGTGTTACCAGTTTTCTCAATTGGGCTACCGGAATTTTTATCTTTCCGAAACAACAGTAATCCATATCCATAATGCGAGTACCCTGCCCTCAAAACAACTGTCATTAATAAAGAAGTTCTTTAGCCTGGAAATGAAGATAATGGAATACCGTAAAGGCAAGACTTTATACTATTATATTTTCAGCCTTATTTATACAATCAAAGAAATGTCCCGGCTCTATATAAAAATAATAGTTTTCAAGCTATTTAAATATAAGATCAGGTAGTGAAGAAGTGACCGGAATAATTTCCTTTGCGAACTTTGGGGGAAATTCCTTACTCCTTGCAACCAATTTTCTTATTCGCTGATAACTGATGAAAAAGGGTTCCTGAGATTATCATAATCTATAAGGTCCACCATTATGCTGCCTACAATTATTGGGCTCTCTACACGTAATGGAAGATGGTTATCATCATCACTTACCCAAATAACCATTTTTTCACCGCCTTTAAATATGGTGCCTTCTATAAGCAGCGGAGATATCTTAATAGCATTATAGGTTCCCATCTTGGTCTCTATTACTTCTTTCCCTAAAAACTTAATGTAAAGATTGTACACTTTATCATCAAGAAACATATTGAAAGGTATCTTATCTCCCGGCTTGTAGTCATTATAGTTAATATTTCGCGCAAAATAGATGGCAGAAAGTACATCCTGTGTACATTTAGGAATAGGATAAACTTTTTTATCAGAAATCGCCTCTTCTTTTTTCAGATTAAAGGTAACATCCTGGTGTATCTCAAATCCGCCTTCATTCACATTCCGCACAAATCTTACAGGCGACATGGTTTCCTTTTCTATATAAGTTTCATACTTATCATTTACCTTAAAAAAAACGTATGACTTAGCTGTTTTCCCTACCCCGGTTATATGATAAACCTTGTGGTGATTTAGTTCTTCTGACTTGGTAGTAAAACGAACATTACCGGCATTTATCCATACAAAGCCAACATTATAAAATACTCTGAATGTTAGTTTTTCATCATCCTTAAAGCTTTTATTTTTCATCACGCAACATTCGTTTTGCGCAAAAACCTGCCATGAAAAAATTAACAGGAAAAAACTAAGAAATATATTTTTCGATTTAAACATTATATTGTTTTTAACACTTCAAAATTCTGACGTACTACCTTAAAATTCTCATTCTCAATATTAATATACTGCCAATTATGGAAGGTATAATAAGATTTAATAACCAAACACCCGCAGTTGCAGCAAGCATACCTACCGTATTTGCTGAAAAATGCCTGAAAAGAAATATGCTGACATGACCCCGGATGCCAAGCTCTGTAAGCGTTATAGATGGTATTACTGCCATAATCCAGAAAAACAGTGCTGCAAGGAAAAAACCTTCACCCAGCGGCACATTAACATTCATCCACCTAAGTAAAAACAAATATTGTGCCGTAAATATTGTGAAACGTAAAATGGAGATGCCCAAAATCGTAATTTGCTTCTTTAAAGTTATCCGATTTAACAATTTTCCATAAATAGCGAACTTTCGCAAGAACCGGTTGCGTTCAAACAATGGCAGCCAGGATTCAAAACGCCAATAAATTACTACGGCGATTATACTTGCCACAAGGCATGCGGCTAATGCCGCTTTGGCAATAACTGCAGGAAACGCGATGTTATAATATATCAGCCCTGCAAGGCCGAAAATATATACGGTTGATAGCTGTGCCATTACCCCCAGAATGGAAACATTGATGTATCTGAAAGTATTACTCTGTCCTAAATAAAGGATACGCCCGGGATATTCACCTATCCGGTTTGGCGTAATAATGGAAAACGCAATGCCCGCCAGATAACTGGAAAACGCCCGTAAGTAGCTCATGGATTCAACAGAACGGGTAAGCAAATACCATTTATAGCCTTCCAACGAAGTATTAAAAAACATAAGCGAAACCGACAGCCACAAATAAAAACCAGGCCCGGTCTGTTTCCAGGCGTCTGCATTGATACTGCCTAATTGTTTAGTTACCTGTGCATATATACTCCACAACAAAAACAAGGAAATAGCTCCGCCTGCAAGGTAATTAAGCCATATTTTGGTATTTTTGTTCACTACCATTAATTCATATTATTTGAAAGACAGCCAGATCATTCTCGGAATAGACCCAGGTACGTTAGTTATGGGGTACGGCCTCATATCTGTAAACAAAAGTAACATATCACTGATAGAAATGGGTGTCCTGCAATTATCTAAACATAAAGATCATTCGGAAAGGCTGCATCTGATCTTTAAAAAGATAGAAAGCCTCATTAAAATACACCAACCCGTTGCGGTAGCTATTGAAGCTCCTTTCTTTGGTAAGAATGTACAAAGTATGCTGAAATTAGGCAGGGCGCAGGGTGTAGCTATAGCCGCAGCAATGGTTAGCGGCCTTCATGCAGTAGAGTATGCACCAAGGAAAGTGAAGCAATCCATAACCGGCAGGGGAACAGCCACGAAAGAACAGGTATTGCAAATGCTCCGGCATACGCTCAATATTGTGGAAGATGTACGGTTTATGGATGCTACCGACGCGGTGGCGGTAGCGCTTTGTCACCATTATCAGCACCGGACCGCAGCATTGAAAAAAGATTATACACTGCCTAAAGCCAAAACAAAAAAATCAGCGAATAACTGGGCCTCTTTTATCGCAATGAATCCTGACAGGATAAAATAGCAACAAATAGTAAGTTAGCGTTCGATGGTTTTGTATTGTTGTTTACTGAATTTCTTTCATTGGAAATCCCGACGGGATGGTCTTACTATAGAAACATACAGGGAAAGGAGTAAAAGCCAAGTGTTCCAAAAGACAGGTGCATTTTTCCATTATTAAAATTGTTAGTATTTTTGAGAAAAATGCCATGCCTGTTATTTCATTATTTTACGGGTTAATCATCACAATGTATTTCTATGATAATAGGAAACATCATTTACCGCATATTCATGTAAAGTACAATGAACAAGAGGCTGTATTTAGTATTGAAAACGGCGAATTAATTGAAGGTTCATTACCAAAATCCAAAACCAGGTTAGTTCAGGCATGGATAGAAATACATCGAGAAGATTTAATGGCAAACTGGAAATTGGCAATAATTGGTGAAAAGGTTTTTCAAATTGACCCACTTAAATAATTTAAAATGAATCCTCGTGTAAAAAATGTAAAACCTGAGCAGGACTATACATTGCTTATTACTTTTAATAATGGGGAGCATAAACTATTTGATGTAAAACCCTATTTATCAAAAGGGCTATTTGCCTCACTGAAAGATAATAATTTATTCCGTAGAGTAAAGCCATTTAACGGGTCAATACTTTGGCCCGGAGATTTAGACTTATGTCCGGATACGCTTTATGAGGATAGCGTAAAAGTATAATCTCAAAAGATTCCGGGTTTTCCCATACCCTGAAAATAAGCCAATAAAATAATAGACATCTAAACGAAGTCATCCTCACCGGCTGATATTGAACTTCATTTTAATAGTCGTCAAATCATACCCGGCCCGCATTGTGGTTATTTTCGCATTTATGAAAATTCACAGGTACTATTCATAAAAAAACTAAAGAGGATATCTCAAAAACAAGTTTTGGAATACCCCCCTTAGCAATAAATTTAACTATTATATTTTTTGTTCCGTGTCAGGTTTACTTTACCGGATTTAACTGCGCCGCCTCATGCAGGCCTAAGCGTAATTGATTACCTTAGTAATGCTTTTTTTAGTTTTGACTAATAACTTATGATTTAGTACGATGCACTTTTTGGTTTTGATTTTTGAATCTTCACCTAATACCTGGTACTTTTTAGTCTTTACAAAATATTCCTGTGCTAACACGACTTTGAAGTTTTTACTTTTGATTTAATAAGGTACAATTTTGCTTTCTGCTGTTTACCTACTTTTTGCTTTCTACTTTTGACTTTAGACTTTCTACTAATTGTAGTTAACAGTTACCGGAACACCAGTTGAGTTGGTATAAGTTCCTGCGGCCTGTGCTGCTGATACGCTGAGTGTAGCACCTAACTTTAAAGTCTGGGTACCGCCTGAGCTCAATGTACCGGTTGCAGAAGGATTGCTGGTGAAAGAACCAACTGTCATAGTATGGCTGGCACCGTCAGAAAGTGTAGCGGTTGAAGGTAAAGTAATAGCGTAAGTATAGCTTGCTTCACCGGAAACAGTAAACTCGGCTGAAGTTACAGTACCATTGGTAGAAGGAAGGGTTACACCACCTGCACCGCCCGTTGTACGTGAGCTGGAAGTTGACAATATAACGGTACCGCTGGTAGCAGCAGATACTGCTATGTTACCAAAGTTCATGTCCACTGTTTTAGAGATGGAAATGGGAGTGATGATGATTGCTGAAGCGGAAGCTGTTGCTGAAGCCTGAGCGAAAGAAATGTTAGCAGAACCGAGTACTACTGCTGCTGCGATGATTGCTTTTGAGAAGTTTTTCATTTTGTTTTTGTTTTGTTTTTGAGTTAGTTAAGAATGTTTGTTTTTGTTTTTGTTTGTTTGAATGGTATATATCCATTGTTGTGCCAAAATTGTAAATTATTGAAAATCAATGATTTAATAAACTGGCATAGCATAGATTCTTCCTGACAGCGGAATTGTTTTCCAAAAACTGGAATGAAAATGCGATCGGTGGAATTTTAGAACATAAATGGAAAGAAGAGTTTTGAATTGGGTAATGAGCTATAGTTATTTTAAGCAATACTGTTTTAAATCATATTGCTTGAATTATTAACTTTTTAATTTTGACTTTCCCAAAAAATTTTATCCGAATAAGGTTAATTTTGTTTTATGAGCGCATCCGCAAAAGCTGTATTAGTTACGCTTGCTTTAATCAGTATTATCGCCAACTCTTCAGCACAATCGAAAAAAAAATCACTACAGGCCGACAATACCGTTGCAAGAAACCAATGGGTGGATAGCGTCTATAACAAGCTCAATGAAGACGAACGCATAGGGCAATTGTTCATGGTGGCAGCATATTCCGGTGGCAGAAATTATAATGAAGAGCTTATTACAAAACTGGTAAACGCGCACCAGGTGGGCGGACTTATTTTTATGCAGGGCACTCCCGTCAGCCAGGCAAAGCTTACGAACAGTTACCAGCATTTGGCACAGACGCCGCTACTTATTGGTATGGATGCGGAATGGGGCATAGGGATGCGGTTAGACAGTGTAAAGAGTTTCCCAAGGGAAATGATGCTCGGCGCTACAAACGATACTGACATAGTCTTCCGAATGGGGCTGGCGATTGCTGCACAGTGTAAAAGGCTGGGCGTGCATATTGCCTTCGCGCCTGATGTGGACGTAAATAATAATGCCGCAAACCCAGTGATCAATTCACGCTCATTCGGGGAAGATAAAACAAAGGTTGCCCGCCTTGGCATTGCCTATATGCGGGGATTGCAGAAAAACGGGATAATTGCCTGCGCCAAGCATTTTCCCGGCCATGGCGATACTAATGTGGATTCCCACAAAGACCTGCCGCTGATAACAAAATCACTGCCGCAATTAGATTCTTTGGAATTGTATCCCTTTAAGCAACTGATAGCAGCGGGTGTGAAAAGTGTGATGATGGCGCACCTTGAAGTACCTGCTTTAGAATCAGTTGACCATGTGCCTTCTACCCTGTCAAGGAATACGGTCACTAACCTTCTTAAAAATAAATTAGGCTTTAAAGGGCTTGTGATTACTGACGCGCTTAACATGCAGGGTGTCACAAAATATTTTTCTTCCGGTGATGCAGACCTGAAAGCCTTTGAAGCGGGTAATGATATTTTATTGTTTTCACAGGACGTACCGGCCGCCATTCAAAAAATAAAGAACGCTATTGACAACGGCAGTATTCCGCAGGCAGCTTTGGAAACAAGCGTGAAAAAAATTCTCTCCGCAAAGTATGATGAAGGTCTTTCAACCTGGACAGACATTGATACCACAAATATCACCAATGACCTCAACCAGCATGTGGACATCCTGAGGCAGCAGATTGCAAAAGCAGCAATCACCATTGTGAAAGATGATAATCAATTGCTCCGGAAGATTAATGAAAATATGCGCATCGGGTATATAGGCATTAATGCAGGTGCGCCAACTCCTTTATATCAAAGGCTGCAGGATGAGTTTCTGAACGTTGATGCACACTGGTTGCCCAAGGGCAATTCACCAGACAGTACACAAAGAATCTTGCAGCGTATATCAAAGTATGATGCGGCAATTGTAGCCATTCATAATCTCAGTTTTACTCCGGGTAATAATAATTATGGTTTAAGCGATGATGCGATAAATTTTTTGCAGCAGGCAGGTTGTAAAAACAATGTAATGGTAGTGTTGATGGGCAATGCGTATGCCATGCAATATTTTTGCGGCGCCAATTCAGTAATGGCGGGTTACGAGGATGATAGTCTTACAGAGATTATAGCTGCCGATATATTATTGAAGAAAATAAAAGCAAAAGGAAAACTACCGGTAACCGCATGTATAAACGGCATGAGCGTTTGCCCTGCCCCCGGCAAGTTGCCTGTAGTAATTAAAGAGCCTTCCAATGAGCTGAGAAATATATTGTACCCTGTTGATGCCGGTGTTGTAGAACCAAAAGCGCTTGACCGCTTGGACATGTTCATGGCGCGCAATATTGCCGGTGGTGTGTTTCCCGGCTGCAGGGTGCTTGCCGCCAAAGACTGCAAAGTATTTTATGATAAAGCATTCGGACACCTGAAGTATGACAAGCTTCAGAAGGTGGACACCAATACAATGTATGATATGGCTTCCTGCACAAAAGTGCTTGCGACTAACATATCAGTAATGCGCCTGTATGAGCAGGGTAAATTGAACCTTGACAAAACGCTTGGCGACTACCTGCCGAAAGCAAGGGGTACGAATAAAGCAAATTTGAAAATAAGGGACGTCTTGCTGCACCAGGCAGGATTAAGGGGGTGGATACCTTTTTACAAACAAGTGGATGACGAAAATGGTATGTTTAAAAAAAGCTTGTACAGGACATCGCCGGAACCAGGTTTTACCGTGCCGGTTGCAAGAAATGTTTACCTGCGCAATGATTATATAGATACCATGTGGGCCCAGGTATTTGCAAGCCCGCTGGATAATGCAGGCAAGATGGTATATAGCGATCTCGACTTTTATCTCATGGCCGCCGTGGTGCAGCAGATAACCGGCAAGACCATTGACAAATATGCGGAGGATGAATTCTACAAACCAATGGGGCTGAAACGGATTACTTACAATCCCATCAACAAATTCGACACACTCCAGATGGCGCCTACTGAAATAGAGTTTAGTTTCCGAAACCAGGAGCTATATGGTTATGTACATGACCAGGGCGCTGCTTTAATGGGTGGTGTCTCTGGCCATGCGGGTATCTTCGCTTCCGCGCACGATGTAGCGGCCATCTTTCAGATGTTGCTGAATAAAGGTACTTACGGCAGTAAGCGTTATTTTAAACCCGCTACCATAGAGCTCTTCACCGCATACAACAGCAAAATCAGTCACCGTGGCCTTGGTTTCGACAAACCAACACCGGACGCCGAAGATGGCGGTCCCGCAGGCGACAGATGCAGCGCATTGGCATTTGGCCACCAGGGTTTCACCGGCACTTGTGTATGGGCTGATCCAGCCACCGGTATTGTGTTTGTGTTTTTATCAAACCGCGTTTATCCTTCAGGAAATAATACAAAAATCAACAAGCTCAATGTGCGCACCGTAGCACAGGATTACATCTACGAATCACTCGGCATCCCCGTAAACCACGACCGCCCGGAAGGATATAAGAAGCAGATAACAGGGAAATAAGTGTTTATGAATTTTGGTGAATTGTTGTTATATCGTCTCGACTAATATAAAACATTTACGTAACTTTGAGTATAAGGATATTGAGTATGACAGGATACTATTTTATACGGGTAAAAAAAGATTATGCAACAGCTATAATAGAAGATTTGCAAAAATTAGATGCTGTTGAATTATTAGGGGCTATTGATAATGATATACCTGAATGGCAAAAAAAAGAAGTTTTATCCAGGTTAAGGGCCTTAAATGAAAACCCGGAAAGCGGAGTTGATTGGGACACGGCTCTAAGTAGAATTAAGCAATTGGCAAAATGAAGCATTACAAAGTCATCTTTTCACCAAATGCTTTAATTGATATTGAAGAAGCTGTTGTTTATTATAATGAATAACAGAAAAATTTAGGCAAAAAATTTGCAAAAGAAATTCAGTCAACTTTAAATTCCATTAAAAGAAATCCTTTTTATGCAAGCACGAGGTACAGTGATATTCGATGTGCTGTTGTAAATGTTTTCCCTTTTTTAGTTCATTACAAAATTGAAACGGAAATAAATACCGTCAGGATTCTATCGGTTTACAATACTTATAGAAAACAGTTGTGGTAAGCGCCCGGATCGGTACAAAAATCAACAAGCTCAATGTGCCCACCGTAGCACAGGATTACATCTACGAATCACTCGGCATCCCCGTCAACCACGACCGCCCGGAAGGATATAAGAAGCAGATAGCAGGGAAGTAAAAATTTTTTGGACTTAGCTGGATGACTGCTATCATCGTTCCTTGCGTTGGCACCCTTCATCGTCCATCATAGCTTCAGCAAAAGCAGATGAATGCAAGGTCTCCGTCAAATAGAATTCCTGTTATGGTGAGCCGCGCCGAACCATGACAATGATAAGGATTTGCACTCACTCAAATCTAGGCTCTGAATAATAACACCAATGGGAATATCGCACGCATCGCATCGACAGCCTGAAGTTAACAATTAGCGTTCAGTATAGCGCGGAACAACATTTATTCCGTGGGCTGCCGCGCCCTGTATTAACATTTTTTCATTATCAATTGGTTTTGAAGAAAATTTGTAAACCTTTCCTTGCCGTGTGCTTATTATGTAATGGTCTTCTGTTTTGGATATTCGGTGAGTAGATACAAAGTCAATATCTGCGATTTCAGAAAATGGTATCCTTTTTGACCTTCCCCAGATACATGGGAATTTTGCAAAGTACTCTATTTTTATCCTCTTAGCATTTGCCTTTACATTTTCAATTTCCGTGTATTTTATAGTACTAACAAGCGGTGAAATGTTGCTTTTCCTGCAATACTGAAGAAGATTTTCATAAGGAATCGAATAAAGTTCCAAAGCCCCCATTTCCTCCTCCGCAGCACCGTATATCCAATAAAACGATGGTTGTTTTTCTCTTTCGAAATAAACAATCTCAAAAAGACGGATGTTGTTTGTATTTATTCGATTAATCTTAGCAGTTTTTCCGTTGTGCGTCACCCATTCAATATATCCTTCTGCAAGTTCAACGTAATCCCTGCGGTGTTTTTTATAAATCGCACGTGCAACAAAAAATAAGGCAAACAGACAAAACCCAATAAGTAGCGTATACATCCGCTTATCGTCCGGCAAATCTATATCCGCAATACTATACAAACCTATCACCATGCCTCCAAACACTCCTGCCCCAATAATTGACAAAAGCAGATAACCATATATTGGCCGGGGCAAATAATATTTCATGGCAATTATTTAATTACAACGACCTTCGCATAGTAGCAGCATATTACTCGTTCCGCAGACATTAAGCAAAAATACTTAAATTAGCCTATTCCATCCTCGTTGGCTTTTTTGTTCCCCCTGTCGAAATGTTTAAAAGAAAATTTTTTTGCCCAACACTTTTTTTCTTTAGCGTTCATTTTAGAAAATGACTTAACATGAAATATGTGCAGTCAAAATTATCCATGTAACCCCAACCAAGGTGTGAAGCTCCGTTTACTATAGACTTTGTCAGAAACTCATTTTTTTTGTATTTTTCCATAGAATAATCTTGGTGAGAAGGTGCTTTAAATCCCCATATTTTCATAATAAAATATCTTTTAGTATTTCCGCCTGCTCTGTTTAAAATTTATTTAGTCCCCAAATACATCTTAAAAAGCTCTGCACAAGCCATTGCATCGCTCAATGCATCATGGTGGTTCAATGGTATTTTATGTTTCTTGCATAAGGATGCCAGATTGTCTCCGTAAATCTTATAAGTACAATGTCCTGTGTATTTTGGCGGCGTGATGCCATAATATTCAAGCGTTTGATTAAGGCAATGAAAGTCGAACGAAAAACCATTATGTGCAACTATATTTTTGTTCTTTATGAACCGCTCTATCTTTTTCCAGACTTTGTCAAATGTTAGTTCATTTTCTGTCATTTTAGGAGTTATCCCGTGTATTTCTGTGTTTTTGTAGAAATAATAATTGTCGGGTGGCTGCACCAAAACAGATAACTGTTCTTTAGTGATACCATTTTCTACCCGCACCAAGCCTACAGAACATATGCTCCAACGCTTGCCTTGTGCCGTTTCAAAGTCAATTGCTGTAAATGAGTTTGTCATTGGTTTATGTATAATTTCACAAAGTAATATTTATACTTTAAAACTAGTAGCATTAATTCCGCCTTGGTTTAAGTGTAAGCGATAGCGGGACTTAAATCCAGTAATGGAACGCAGGGTTGCATCCGGCAAAATCCTTGATAAAGATCAATAGCCACGAGATGTCCCACACCTTTTTCGGTGTGTGGGACATCTACGTTACATGAATTTGTCAATTGTTCATTCTTTGTCTTTTTAATAGAATTAGCAATTGTGCAGCAGGCTGCTGCACAATTAAAAGAGGTTGAATTTAGAAAAACGTAGAGACGCAATGCTTGCGTCTCCAATGCTTCTTGCGTCTCTAAACAACACAGAAATATCAAAAGACTTCAAAAATGTGGATAACTCCAAAAAATAATAACAGCCACTGGCAAGCCTTTACTACTATTTCATGCAAGATATCCACATTCCCTTTTTCGTTCCGGTTTACCGACTTAATTTTACTGCCCGAAAATTGAAATTCTATGAAACGACCATGCTAAAGTTGAGAATTAGCACTCAGAGCAATGAATATTCTGCTCTTGATCCAATTCAAAAGATCATGGGAGTTCCATCCGGCAATTAAAAAATCAAAAAATATTCAGATGAAAAATGAACAAAAAGAAGAAGCGAAAAATCTTTATTTCGAGGCAAATCTTTCCAAAACGGAGATAGCGGAAAAACTCGGAATCAATCGCAAAACATTATTGTTCTGGTCTAAACAGGGCAATTGGGATAAACTAAAATTATCAGCGCAAAATGTCCCGTCGCTGGTTGCCGAGAAATGTTATTACCTCATCGACCAGTTTACATCGGGTTTACTTGAAAAGGGTGCTGTTATATCAAATCTTTCGCTGAAACATGCTCAAACCATTCATCTGTTAGCGGCAACAATAAAAAAATTGAAAAACAGGAGCACGGTTAATGAAAGCATGGAAATGTTCAACTTTTTCCTGGAAGGCTTGAATAGAAGAGATCCCGCGCTGGCAGAGCAGGTAAAACCGCAGATAGAAGAATACATCACAATCAGGAATAACGCAGAGATAGCTGATTTTCTGCTCGAGGGCTTTAATGAAAATGGTACTTGTTCAGAATACGAAAAAACCAAACAGGAAAAATTGCAGGATACAAAAGATCATTTAGTGCTAATGGATGAATTTGAATTATTTCTTGAATCCCGCACTGCAAATGGTACTATGGCAAAGCCGGATAATAACTACGCTGAAACACAGCAAGCGCCCTACGGACACACTCAGGAACGATCAGCGGCATGATAAAAGTGTTACATTTTCGTTACATTTCTGTTACATTTTTAGGAATATACAATTGAAAATCAAATGACTATTAGAAAACAAAACTTTTTTCAGGAAATGTTACATTTTATATTAAAACCGTCTGGTGCGAGTGTTCAGCAGGATCACTCGTGTCTATCCAATTAATCCGTAACTTGGAAAGGATTTACGTATTATAGTTTGATTTTCAGTTTGTCAATTAATTTTTTTGTTTCATTTGTAAATTCATTGAGATACCATTTGCCATCTATCCACACTTTTTTGACGTCGGTTAGTAGTTGGAT
>CAISOH010000309.1 GCA_903887005.1 uncultured Bacteroidota bacterium
CTTATAATGAAAAAATAATGAAAAATCTGAAACAAAAATTAATTTGAAATGAAAATTTTAGAAATGTAAAGGACCCAAACATAAAATAAAATCACTCATATAATTTGTTTAGGAAAAATATGTAGTTTTTAGAGATGCCCAAAAGTATTAAGCTCAACCCAAATTATGAAATGGCTTATTACGAAAGAGGCATGATGAAAATAAAAATGGGACAGAAAGATAGTGGATGCCTTGATTTCAGTAAGTCGGGTGAGTTAGGCAGAAGTGATGTATATGATACAATTAAAAAATACTGCAACAATTAATTCGTTTTTTTTTTCAAAAGTATCCAATTGCCGCATGGTCTGTTTTCCTCTGAATGAAGAGCGGAATGAAAAATGAAATTGTACTTTACTTGTTGTTTTCAAAGTAGTAATAAAAGCTGAATGATTAATGTCATTCTACTATCTGACTATCATCATAACTTTAATATTTATTCCATTCTATATTTATATGATGAAATATTAATAATTACTGTTTGAGAATAGTTCTGCAATGCCCGCTAAACTTTTGAAATAAATTGCATGTTTTAGTGTCGAATTAAAAGCCGATTTTCCATTCTTGCCGCAGTGCAACTTTCAGTAAATGCTGAACTTCGCTTTTTTGATACAAAATGACAAGTTGTTTGTCTTGAATGCTGACCTGACGTTTTGCTTATAAATGGAAACCTCTGTAATAATGTTCTTCATTATCAAATCCAAGTCAAATTTTGTCAATAACTTGATGCCATAAATTAGATGTCGAATATTAACTTCAGACAAAAAGACAAAGTGTAGTGAAAACGTCCAGCTTTTGTTCAGTTCTTTTTCTGCAAAAATTAAAATAATTAACTGACAATCAATATAAATGGCGATCTGAGAGGAATAAAAAAAATGCTTGAAAAAACGTACGGTTTTTATTTTATGATAATATTAGAATCCATGGCAGGGCAACAATCCAAGGGAAAGCTATTAGACGATGGGAGTCGGCGCTTTGATGCAGCTTTTGTGAATTTCTAAGAAGTATATTCTTTTTTTATCAACCTTAGTAACTAAGGAATTGTAAACTATTACATTGATTATCAATAATAAATCCATTTTCAGCACCCTAAATTTTTTTTCAAATAGAATTGTGCAAATTGAGCCATTAAGCCATTGAGCCATTATTTTTTTACTTCATTTTTATCTCCTTAATGCACTGAATATAATGCTGGATAGAATTTGCGCTGTCGGCAGCTACCATTTGATTATTTCCTGCAAGGCTGAATTTTACAATCTTTTTTGATGTAAAATCCTTTAGGTTCTTTTCTGTCAATGGAAAATCGAGGTACCAGACTGCAAGTGTACGATCATCCGACATGTCATGATTGATTCTTATAGCTTCGTCCACAATCCTGGATTTATCTTCAAATTCCACTGTTATAGCTTTGTCTTCTTTCTCTGTTTGCCCGCCATCTGCATTTTTCTGATAAATGCTGTCTATGGAACCTTCAATCCGGAAGTTGAGAAAAAAGTTATCAAAACCAAATTCGGGGTCAGCGTTAAAATTCCTCGTTACCCTAAGTGATGGCTTATCTTTAACATCGTATGGGGATGTATATTCAAACGTTTTTTTATCATCAAAAACTTCTTTTTTTATCAGTTTGCAATAGTCCTGGCCTTTGGCAGTTTGTAAAAAGGTGAACATTAAGAGTATATAAACCAGCTTCATAAAATGAGAGTTTAAATAAAAAAGTTTATTTCCACATTAAATATACTGAAATTATCATTGCTAATTACTTTTCCTGGCGAAGAGAGGAAAAACGAATGAATTTAAGCCGGTAATGCTCCAGATGTATTCAAATAAACTTCTTCATTGCTTTGATTTACCACTCACTATGAGTAGGATTATTTTTAACTGTTGGTATTCCGGGTAAATTAAGCCCAAACCTCACACCTGAATTACGCCCCATATAACTATCCCATGATTGTACAAAGTCAACCCTTAAAAACCGGAATAATTTCCAGCCTATATTGTCTATACCAACAAATGCTTCTGTATAATAATCACCCTGACCTGCGTAAAAAGCATTACCTCCAAACAGCAGATAATATCTTGCCTGGCGAAGCAGGGGTATCTTATTACTTATTAAGCCCCGGAGATGGTATTCTATATGCGCTTCGCCATAAACAGGTTCTTTATTGCTGAAATCATAATACTGGGCAAACTGGAAACTTCGTAGGTATGGCGACGAAAGACCTATACCACGGTTGCCATAGAGGTGCATGAGGTCAGGTATTGAAACATAAGTGGAATTTAAAAACCCACCTACGGCAAAATTATACTTCAGGCTGCCCAGTAACCGTAAATAAACCTCGTCCATTACATTAAAGCGCCACTTGTCGAAATCTGATACGCTGTTAAATATGCCGGGTATGCCTTTGTCGTATGTGAGCGTAAACCTCGGCCATGTGCTGCCATTGGCTACTTTATAATCGGGGTATTGGGTATAAGTGATACCGGGTTTGAAAGATACGGACGCATAAATCAGTGCAGCATTGTTCTTTTCCCAGGCTGTTGCTGTCTGTAATAAATGCGGAGGGGTATTATTCGAATATCCATCCTGATTTCCCTTAATAATACTAAAATCAGTAGTGTTTTGAAGTGGCAGACGTTGCTCATAAGATGCTTTCAGCATCCAGCTAAGCCCATCGCCATAATTGCGCCCCACGAAGCAGGAAGCATCCCAACGTTCATATATTTTAAGGTCATTTTGCCGCACAAAAAGATCTGCATACGTATTATACCATGGTAATACAGGGTTCTCCGGATTGTATTGATATACATACTTGCCACCCTCTGCCCCAACCATCCATTGCCGGCTTAAGAACGACTTGTCCTGCGCGAGGTAGTATAATCTTGCAACTGAATTAAAATGCAGGTTATTAAATCCATAACGTGCAGCAATATTACCCATTAAGAATTTACCGGTATCTAAGGTATGCCGCCAATCCAGCCTGGGCGCTACATTGAATCCTTCCACAATATTATAGTTCACAATATTGTCCGTTCCCAAACCAAGAAGTAATGAATTGATTTTATAAGTATTTTTATATTTTTTACTGCTAAATGATAATCCGCTCAATAAAAAACTTAATGGTTTAATTTTATTTTTGGTCCTTCTGACCGAATCAATGTAAGCGGGCTCATTGATTTTTTTATAAATACTGTCTTTAACTATAAAGTCTCTTTTTTCGTCATTTTCCAAAGGTATGGGCCGGGACTCCTGCCAATAAGCAGAATCTTTTTTATTAGAGGTCTTGTCATAAGCGCTTGTGACCTTGCCCCCGAAAATGGAATCAGGTATATTCTCGTTTGTTTTTTGGTTATTGTAAACAGTAACAAAGTTCGCAGTAGCGTCAAATCCTAACATGTTGATCGTAAAATATTGTACCTGGCTTTTAATTACCCAATTGTCTTTCTGCAAGGGCAGGAACAATTGAACTATCTGCATGGTATCAAAAATGTCAAGGCCTGATTTTTTAACTAAGTTTAGGTTCATGCTGTGAATCGCCCAATCTTCATCTACTATATATATAGTGCCGTTAAAGCATGGTTCAAAAGCCCTTTTTTGAATTACTTTTATTTTATAAATTGTATGCCCGTTTTCTTCGAACTTGCCCAATAATTTATACCTGTAATATAAAAGTGCATTTTCGCTTATTGGAGAAATGAACCCCCGTGAACTCTGGCCTAATAACGCTACATTGTTATCATAAAAAGTTATTACCGGAGGGAATTTTGAAAATCCAAGCCCGCCGTTATTGCCACTTTCATGTACGGAATGAATCACCGTTTTTTGTTTGTTGTCCCTGGAATAATAATCAGCGTCTTCTTCCAACAGGTATAATACACCTTTACCCACGCTGTCAACAACAGTTTCTTCATCCTTTACCTTCTGCCCCATTATTTTATCAGGCATTTTGCGGGTGCGGATTACTCCTTTCAGGTAAATGGAAGTCTGGAATGATTTAACCTGTTCCAGGTGGAATTTTCTTTTCTTTATTGTGTTGCGGATGATTGGATATGCCGGATCTTCGGAATTGACCCGAATAACTATTTCCTTCATCTCCAGGCTTTGGGCCTTCAAAACAAAAGTATGTTCTATGGTTTCATTGCCCTTCAATAAAAGATTGAATGAACTTTGTTTATATCCTATATACTGGCATATTATTTTATACTTACCAGGTGCTATAGCCAATTCGAAATCTCCGTTACCGTTAGCATTAACGCCTATTGTAGAACCTTCAACAAATACAGTTGCGTATGAAAGAGGTGCGCCTTTCGCATCAGTTACTTTGCCTTTCAAAACACCTGCAAAAAGATAGCATGGCACTAATAAGCAAAATAAAGGAAGCAGGTATTTATAATGTTTCATCATTATTATTTATGCGGTGTATAGAGACGTGATGCCTGCGTCCCCGTATTCATGTTTTAATTCCCTAGTCTCAATATGAACATCGCATAATGACGTGGGCATCTTCCCGCTGCATTTTACTAAAAAAGCCCGTGTAACTGAGCGTCTATCTTACGTACAACATCTGCAAGATCTTCTTCTTTATCGGCAAAATTACAGTGGTCAACATCTATTATCAAAAGAGGGCCGTCTTTATAGGCATCAATCCATTTGTTGTAAAATCCGTTCAGCCTTTTGAGGTAATCCAGCCTTAAGTTCTCTTCATAATCCCTTCCGCGTTTCTGTATCTGGTCCACGAGAGCAGGTACGGTAGCTTTAAGATAAATAAGCAAATCAGGTGGCTTAATCAGCGATTTTAGATTGTGGAAAAAAGAAGTATAGTTTTCGAAATCGCGCTTGGTCATCAGTCCCATTTCAAACAGGTTGGGAGCGAAAATGTAGGCGTCCTCATAAATAGTACGGTCCTGTATCACAACCTCTTTACCTGCCCTTATTTCTATCAGGTTCTTTATACGGTTATTCAGAAAGTATATCTGCAGGTTGAATGACCATCGGCGCATGTCCTCATAAAAATCAACGAGGTATGGATTATGCTCCACGTCCTCATAATGAGGTTTCCATTTATAATGCTTCGCCAGCATGCCTGTTAAAGTAGTTTTCCCGGAGCCAATGTTCCCGGCAACAGCTATATGCTTGGTAATAATTTTTGGAGGCATGGTTTGCAAATTCAAAAATAAAAAGTAAAATTCAAAAGTAAGATAGAGAAAATAGGAGATAATGAGGGTAAATTAGCAATAAAAAAGTAAAAAGAAGCGCAAAAATGTATTGTTTATCGATTGTATTCTGATTATCTGCATCACCAACTTTTAGGTTTTCACTTTTAAGTTTTCAATTAATAATAATTAATCCCTATTAGTTTTCTGGCACCCTCAATGGTAACAGAAGCGCTGGCACGCGCTTTTTCAGCGCCTTCCTTTAATATCATTCTCAGGGTAGTTTCGTCCTTTTGCAATTCCGTAGCATGTTCACGTATAGGGCGCACAAAGGCTGCCATATCTTCCGCGAGTTGTTTTTTCATATCCCCGTAGCGGATATTGCAATTGTTATACTGGCTGCGGTAGATATCTACAATTTCCTTCCTTGAAGCGAGGTGCATCAGCAGAAAAAGGTTTTGAATATAATCGGGCATTTCAGTGTTTGGAGCTATGGGGCCGGCATCTGTTTTGGCCTTCATTATTTTCTTCCTTATTGTATCATCACTATCACTCAGGTAGATGGTGTTGTTTTCATTTTCACTTTTGCTCATTTTCCCGCTTCCGTCAAGGCTCATGATCTTTACCGTATCATTATTAAATCTGAATACCTGCGGTTCAGGAAAAAAATTTCCATAGCGGTTATTAAACCGTACAGCGAAATTGCGGGCCATTTCCAGGTGCTGTTCCTGGTCTTTACCAACGGGCACCTTCACAGCCCTGTGTATGAGTATGTCCGCTGCCATTAATACCGGGTAGGTGAGCAGGCCCGCATTTACATTCTCTGGTTGTGTACGTACTTTCTCCTTGAATGTAGGTACTTTTTCCAGTTCCCCTACATAGGCTAACATATTCAGCATCAGGTATAGTTCGGGAATTTCCGGTACATCACTTTGTGCATAGAGCGCTACCTTATCAGGGTTAAGGCCGCTGGCAATATTTTCCGCCACTACGCGGAATACATTAGCCTTCAGGTCCTTAGGGTCGGGATGGGTGGTGAGGGAATGGTAATCCGCTACAAAAAAATAGCAGTCATAATTTTCCTGCATTAGCACATAATTCTGTATAGCGCCAAAATAATTACCGAGGTGTAAATGCCCTGTGGAGCGGATGCCGCTCACAACAATTTCCTTGCTCATGGTGCAAAGATAGTAGAATGACTCAATAGCTTAATGGCCCAATGGCTTAATTAATGTGGAAATATGAAAATGTGGGGGGCAGAAATGATAGGCGTAAATAAAAACTGCTGTGTTTCATGTGAAGAAACACAGCAGGATAATACCTGAAATAATGTTAGTGGGCAATTTCTTCTTTTCTTAGTATTAATTATCAAGTTTAAATGTTATCGGCAGTATAAAGTAAACAGCTACTTTTTTACCATTCTGCTCTCCCGGTTTCCATTTGGGCATCATTTTTATTACCCTCAGCGCTTCAGTTGATAAAACTGCATCCGGAGAATGTAAAATAATTGGGTTGATTATATCCCCGTTTTCATTCACTATGAACTTAACAAATACTTTTCCCTGGATACTCATTTTCCGGGCAGATTCCGGGTATTTTATATTTTTTGACAAGAATTCAGAAAGGTCAGAATCGGCTTGTGGCATTTTTTCTACATGATCAAATACCGTTCTTTGCCTGTCAATATGTAGTTGTTTGGAAGGGTCTATGGTTGTATTAAACACCTTTGGTTTAGGCAGGTCGGTTCTTTCTTCTGTTAATTTAACTCTGGCAGTATCTGGTACACTAACAAACTCCATGGTTGTATCATTGGACACTCCTTTTTTGTTTGGTTGAGGTTTACAACTTTGCAAATAAACGCCTGCGGCAAGTAAAGTCGTAGCGATTATTCCTGTTTTCAGCATAGCCATGCGCAACTTATTGCGGCTTATTGGTGATTTTTGCAACATCATAATTCTGCGTTTTAAGGGGTGATAAAAAAAAGTGTGAGATAAATAAAATTGGCTGGTACTGAATGTATCGTTTAGTAAGGTGGTGATATAGGATTCTTTGTTTTTTACTGCATAGGTGTCCGCCTGGAATTCATGAACAATTTTCAATTCCTTTAAAATGATATATAGCATCAGATTTGGCCAAAAAACAGCCTGGAGCAGGCGAATAAACAGTATATCCCGGCTATGCTTTAGCCTGATGTGTGCTAACTCATGTTCAAATATTGCGGGGTTTATTTCATTCCCGGGAAAGAATACGTAATTCAGAAAACTTCCTGGGCCTGTTTGGGTATCCAGAAGCACTTTTACACCGTTTAGTACCTCATATTTGTTCTTATTTACAAAGCGTCTGAAAATAATATACTGGATTGCAGTCCAACATAGTATTCCTAAGGAGACCAATACGTAGGTTGTTACAATTATGTTACTCCAGTTATTATCAAAGTGATTCGCTGTGGCATTGTTTTTTGAGAAAACGGATACCTCCGGCAAAAGAATATTTAAAGCACCTGTATTTAATGGCATACTATTAAAGAATGCAGGTATTCTGATTAAGGGTATTATTAAAGGTAATGTCGCGCACAGCAACAAATACAATCGGTTCCAGTCATGAGATGCCCGGTTCTTTAGAATCAGTAAATACACAGCATATAACAATGCTGAATAAACGGTTACCTGGATTAAGTAGATCATAGCATACTATTTTTTAGGTTTATTATTTTTTAGTTCTTTCAATATGCCTTCCAGTTCTTCAATGCTTATGTCCTTTTCATTGGCAAAGAAAGACAGCATGTTTGCGTAAGATCCTTCAAAATATCCTTTCAGGAATTGCTTCATTGTTTTTTTAGTGTACTCGTCCTTTTTTACAAGCGGATAATAACGGTTGGATTTCCCGAAAGATTCGTAAGCCACAAATCCCTTATCGGTAAGTATCTTTATAATAGTGCTTACAGTATTGTAATGTGGTTTAGGTTCGGGAAATTCGTCCACAATGTCTTTAACAAAGGCGTGTTCCATCTTCCAGAGTACCTGCATTATTTCTTCTTCGGCTTTGGTCAATGGCTTAAATGTTGTCTTCATAAATGGTTGTTTAACTAAATTTTTAGTAAATGTACTAATTATTTAGTTTACAAACTAATAATTTAGTTAAAAGTTTAAAAAAAATATTTTGTATAAATTTTACCGAAATATTTTTGATAACTTTAATTTCAATTTCCTGACTTATGTACACGTATGAAGTTAGCAAAAGCGAGAAAAAAATTTTGCGAAAGGCTATTGATACAGGCCTTCAAAACGACTATGTAGCAGCTATAAAAGACTTAGATGCTATCATTTCTAAGTGGAAAGAAAAGCAATTAGATAACCATGAAGCTTATGGCTCATTATACAAAGCAATGCATGATCATGATAAGCTTATAGCCCGCCGTTATGATGGGCTTTCCGGTTCCCATTACTTGAATCTTGTGGGAGTGCTGTATGCTGAAGATTCTGTCACAGATGCAGATCTGGAGGGTTTGCGGGAAGAAACCATGCAAAGGATCAGGATATTTAAGGAGCTTTGATGAAGCGATTTTTTATTTTTTGAAAAGCAGTACCTTTGTACTAATATTGTAATGAGACGCTAACATGCAAAAGCTAACAATTCAAATACCTGATAATAAAATCACTTTTTTTACGGAATTAGTGAACGCCCTTGGATTTAAGGTAGATAAAAGCACCCCCAAAAGCATACTTACTCCTGAACAAATTGAGCTGGTAAAAATTGAATGCAAAAAAATTAAAGACGACCCTGATGATTTTAAGGATTGGGAAGACGTCCGTAAAACTTTTAATTGCGATTAATAAACTCACCCTAAGTTCCATATGTCCTGGAAAATAATAGTTTCTACTTCTGCTTCCTGGGATATTGCCAATGGAATAGATTACTATAAATTACAACAGAAAGGTTTAGGGAGGAAGTTTGAAAACAAGGTGCATACTACGATTAAAAGGATTCAAAAATACCCTTTCGCAGCTTCCTTTGCCCTCGAAAGTGAGGGTGTTCGTTACAAAGTAATGGATGTGTTTCCCTTTATTATATTATACAAATTTGATGAAGTAAACATTTACATCCTTCGTGTTTTTAATACCAATAAAAATCCGTTGTTTTAGTAAGTCTTTATGGCAGATGGTGAATAAGGACGTAGTGTACCAAATTGACACACCCATGGTTATAACACCAGTAAAGTCACGTACCAAAGGATTTTAAGTTATCTTTTATCTTTGCAATAAAATATTTTTATAAATTTAGGTATGATTCAGCGTCTTTTTGATATTGCAGAACTTAGGAGTAAGCAGGCTCCCAATGCTATAATGCTGGCTGCCAAGGAAAACGCCCAATGGCGTACCTATAGCTGCATCGAGGTATGGGAAACCGCCCGTAAACTTGCCGGAGGATTGCTCTCCCTTGGAATAGCCAACGAAGTGCTGGAACCACTGCAACAGGAAAAGATAGCAATCATTTCTCCAAACCGCCCGGAATGGATGATAACGGATATAGGTGTTCAGTTAACAGGTGCGGTTCTTACTCCTGTGTATCCCACTATCAGCCCTTCAGAGATTGCTTATGTGCTGAATGAATCAGGGGTACAGATATGTTTTGTAGCAAATGCTGAGATATATGAGCGGTTCAAAGACTCATTTAAGAATGTCCCCACTATCAAAAAAATTTATTCATTCGACGCTATTGAAGGAGTTGCCAGCTGGAAAGAATTAATAGCCAAAAACACACAGCCTGATGATGTGGTCATTTCCCGTATAAAACCGGATACATTAGCTACCATCATTTATACTTCCGGCACAACAGGCGATCCTAAAGGTGTGATGCTCACACATCATAATATTGTCAGCAATGTGCAGGACTCTTTACCTGCTTTTACCTTTGCCCGTGAAGGTAGCCGCGCCCTGAGTTTTCTGCCGCTCAATCACATTTTTGAACGCATGGTTACTTATGTTTACCTGCAATCGGGTGTATCCATTTATTATGCAGAGAATATGGATTCCATTGGCCTGAACCTTAAAGAAGTACACCCGCTCGTATTCACTACCGTGCCACGACTGCTGGAGAAAGTATATGAAAGGATCATGACTACAGCGCTGGAATTGAAAGGGATAAAGCGGTTACTGTTCTTTTGGGCGCTCGACCTCGGTAAAAGTTATGATAATGCAATTCCCGGCAGTTTATGGTACCGGTTACAGCTTTGGCTTGCCAATAAGATCATATTCAATAAATGGCGCGAGGCCCTCGGCGGAAATGTGAAAGCTATAGTTGTAGGCTCTGCTGCCTGCCAGGAACGGTTGGTGCGGATATTCTCTGCCGCTCATATCGTTATCATGGAAGGTTATGGACTTACGGAAACGTCTCCGGTAGTTTCTGTAAACAGGTTTGAAAGTGAAAACCGCAGGGTGGGGACTATAGGCACACTGATAGAACATGTGGAAGTGAAGATAGCTGAGGATGGAGAGATACTTACAAAGGGGCCTAATGTTACCATAGGTTATTACAAACATCCCGAACTCACTGCGGCGGCTATAGAAGGCGGTTGGTTTCATACCGGAGATATCGGTCAGTGGGTAGAGGAGCGTTTTTTAAAGATTACCGACCGTAAGAAAGAAATATTTAAGACATCAGGTGGTAAGTATGTTGCGCCGCAGGCTTTGGAGAACAAGATGAAGGAAAGCCCGTACATAGAACAAATGATGGTGGTTGGCAGTGGCAGGAAATTTGTAAGCGCACTAATAGTTCCAAGCTTTATGCAATTAAAAAAATACCTGCTCGATAACTTCCCTGCAATGATTATCCCGGACAATAAAAAAGAGCTTATAAAACTGCCTGAAGTGACAGATCTAATGCAAAAACAAATTGACAAGTACAATCCGCTTTTCAGCCATCCGGAACAGGTGAAAAAGATAACATTACTCCCTGGTGAATGGACCATTGATAGCGGTGAATTAACTCCTTCATTAAAAATAAAAAGAAAGATAGTAGAGCAGAAATTTTCAAAAGAGATTGAGAAAATGTATGAATAGTTAAGAAAAATGGAAATAATTGATTATCGTTTTCTTAACAATAGATTTCTTAACTTTATAATGTTACCATTGTAACTGTCAAGTAGGTTTTTAATTTCTTTTTCGGCTTCCTGCCCCGGGTTTATATCTTCAGCAGCACCACTAATTTTTATCTCCACTTCTTGATCTCATTTTTTAAGTATAGTTATGTCTGTTTTGCTTTTTTTAATTATGGTTAAGTATTTTTCCAGGTTTCCCGAAACCTCTGTTTATTATAAGTTTGCATTTAAAAGTGCATCTGCAATGAACAAATTCAGGGAACGTATCTGGTTATTTACTACAAGGGAGCCAAAATCAATTCCGGTTCCATACAATGAATCTAAAAAAACAGCCCTTATGAAAAAGGTAATCATGCTCCTGCTGATTTCCTTTGCATTTACAGCGGCACATGCAGAAACAGCATGGGAATTAAAAAAAGATAAAGACGGTATTAAAGTTTATACCGGAAGCATTCCTAATTCCAATATTAAAGCGGTTAAAGTAGTATGTATTGTGAATGCAAGCCTTTCACAGCTAACTGCCTTGCTCCTGGATACAAAAGCACATGAACAATGGGTCTATAATACTAAAACCTCTTACCTCGTAAAGCAAGTAAGCTCTGCTCATTGGTTATATTATTCTGAAGTAAATATGCCCTGGCCGCTTACTAACCGCGATGTAGTTGTAGATATAAACATTACACAGCAGCCAGCTACCAAAATCATGTATGTCAGCGCCAATACAGCAGAACATTATTTACCTGTAAATACGGATAAAGTTCGTGTGCCCTTATCAAAAGTTAACTGGATAGTGACGCCAATGGGCAATAACCAGTTAAGTATAGAGTATATAGGGCAGGCAGATCCCGGCGGTGATTTACCTGCATGGTTAGTGAATTCATTTTCCACCAAAGGCCCCTTTGAAACTTTTAAAAAATTAAAAGAATTGGTTGCTTCATCGGCTTACCAACATGCGCGATATGATTTTATAAAGGATTAAAGGCTTCTTTCAAAAGTTATTGGTGGAAAAGAATGGCATTATAAAGTTCAGCAAACTCTTCTATTTTGTTTCTGCAAATTTTTTAAACTGGTCCAGCCACTTTTGAGTTTGTTTTTTGAATACTCCGGGCATCAGAAGCGCCATTAATTTTGGGAAAAATCCTATGAATTTTGTGTACTCTATTACCACTTCCCATTTTGTTTTATCTGTACCCAGCGCTGTAAAATAATTACTCATTATATTCACCATGTGTTTATGCTCATAAAGCGCAGTCTTCTCCTGTGGTAAGTTTTTAACCTGGATGGTCTCTATGAGTTCTACAACATGCTTACCTGATTTGTAAAGCAGCCTGGACTTAGCTCCCACCTTGCCCCGCACACCACTAAGAAGCTCCATACTTACAAAGCCGTCCTGCCATTCTTTCATGTTTGCAGGATTATCAAACAATTGAATGACTCTTTTTATTGGCTGGTCTATTTCTACTGAACAAGTGAATTTCATAACTTCAATTAAGAAAACTTCATTTATCTGACACTGTCATCCAGGTCGAATGATGCGTGAGTAATCAATTTGTTGCGCACAAAGATAAGGATGCTGGTTATACTCTGCTTGTTCGGCCTCACTTCACATTTAAAACATGAGAAACGCACATGCGTAAATTTAATTTGTATAAAATTGATAACTAGGTATCTTTTTATAGATTTGTGTCTAAATGATACTTATCGTGTATTACCGGATCCTTTTAGTTGTGTTTTTTTTCATTTCTTTTTTTAGTATTTTATCATCTTCCGGCCAGGTTACTGAGGGCTTTATTAAAGAAAATCTTTCTAAAAACTTGTATAGGATTGATACGGAAGCTGCGGCAGTTATTTTATATGAAAGCAAATCTATAGCCATTACAAAAGAGATACATGGCTCAGAATACAGCTATAAGCAGAATGAACATGTGTATAAAGTGGTTAAGTTTTTAAAGTCGTCTGCTTTAAGCGCTGCAAATGTGCATGTATATTTCCCGGAAAATGATCTGAAAAATTATATGGATGGCTTAAAAGGGAAAACCTATAACCTGGATGGTAAAGAGATCCGCGAGACGGAATTGCTAAAGGGGGATGTGTATAGAAAAGAGATAAGAAAAAACCTATTCGAAATGAGTTTTTCTTTTCCGGGAGTTAAAGCAGGTTCCATTATAGAGTATTCTTACAATATAATTAGTCCGGTGAGAAGAGTTTTGCCTAAATGGGATATACAGGAAGAATACCCCAAATTAATAAGCACCTACCGTATCAGTTACCCGCTGGATTACGAATTTACATCCATACAGCATATAAGTGCAAGGATAAAGGAATATCCCTTTGAAAAGGACGCCATTAATGGAGTGGATAGTTTTTGCCATGTTTTAACGAAGCCGCAATTTCCTGAAAATCCTGTTGTATCATTTTGGCTGCGGAGAAATGTACCTGCTATAAAAGAAGAGCCCTATGTGGTGAATCTTCCGAATCATGTTGAAAACATGGTACTGCAGCTTACCGGATATATGTCTTATGGAGGTATGAATCACATTGATAATAGCTGGGCTAAACTGGATGAAGAATTGCTGAAGAAAGATGGTTTCGGAACAGTGAACAATAAGAATAATTTTCTTGACGAAGTCGTTGATTCAATAAAAAAATCAAATCCTTTGGCGTTCAATACAACAAGGGCAATTTATAGTTATGTCCGTTCAAATTTCAACTGCAGCGGGGAACATAATAATGTTTATTCAAAAAGGAAGCTTCAGGAGGTATATTATATGAAGCAGGGAACTACTGCTGAACTGAATATGCTGTTGTGCGCACTTCTGGTACATGCAGACATAGACGCGGCCCCTATGATACTTGGTACAACAGGCGAGATGTCCCCAAGTCAGGTATTCCCGGCCATAGATCGTTTTAATTATCTGGCCTGTGCTGTTAAAACAGATTCGGACTATATATTGCTGGATGCTTCGGATAAAAATAACCAATATGGAGTTTTGCCACAAAATTGTTACAATGGCTATGCGAGGATACTTAAAGAAGAAGGTGCTGGTATAGAACTCTCAACAGAGCTGATTAAAGATAAAACGGTTGTTGGTATTAAAATATCAGCTATGACGGATACCTCTGCTAAAATAGAGATCACTCAAAAGATGGGATTAATGCAATCTGCCTCTTTGCGCAGATCATGGGAAAAAGATGATCAGAAGAAGCAGGATTATCTTGACAGGGAAATTCATGAACTACCGGAAAATTTAACTATTACCGGCAAAATGATTTCCAATGACCAAAACCCGGATACAAATATTGTGATAAACTTATCAGGCAATCTGAAATTCGATAAAGATGTGAATGCCTTCTATTTCAATTCTGTTATGATAAAAAATATGAGCCAAAACCCTTTCAAATCAACAGTAAGAAAATTGCCAATTGAATTCCCTTACCAGGCCCAGTACCAATATTACCTAAGCATTGCGTTACCACCCAACTTAGAGCCTGTTGATCTGCCGAAACCCACAGAGACAAACCTGGATGATGGCGCTATGGTTTACAGGAAGAGTTGCAGTTATTATGCAGATATGCATACACTTACTGTCAACAGTACTTTTAATTTAAATGTCACCAGTTACCCTGCTGATTTTTACGATCCGATAAGAACTTTTTTCCAAAACATGATAAAGCAGGATAATGAAATTATAACCTTAAAAAAGACTGATAAGAAATGACAGGAGCTTTGAGGCCCATTTTTTTTGTGTTGTTAATATTCGCTTGTTATAATTCATCTTATGCAGATGATGTTAATTATGCGACCTCTGCCATTCCCGTAGCGTTGTTGAAAAACGCTAATGCTGTAATAAGAAATGCGCATTTGCAGATAAGAATAGTTTCCGCACATGAGATCCATGTTATACACAAATACGCTGTAACTGTTTTAAATGAGAAAGGCGCAAAGTATGGAATTATAACACAGTTGAAAAATAAGATAGCAGATATAAACTATATAGAGGGCAGCCTTTATGATAAAGACGGAAATGAAATACAAAAACTAAAAAAGAAGGACATTAAAATAAATAATCCCTATGGCCAGGATATGATAGATGATATTCATTATAAGACCTATGACTTCGGGTATGGTTCCTTCCCATATACCTGTGAATACGAAATCGAAATCATACTAAATTCCTCTTTCGATTTACCAGACTGGCAGCCTCAGAATAATTTCGATTGTTCTGTGGCATCATCAGATCTTGAAGTGGAATACCCGCTCGATTTTTTGCTGCATTACCGTATTTTCCATATGGAGACCAAACCATCAATGGAATTAGCTGACGACGTAAATAAATTCACATGCTCAGTAAGTAATTTAGCTGCAAGGAAAAGACCCGATGACTTTGCTCCGACAGATAATTATTACCTGCCCGCAATAATTATGTCAGCGGATAAGTTTGAATTGCTGGATGAGAAAGGCAGTATGGCCACATGGCAGGACTTAGGTAAGTTTGTTTACAAACTAAATGTAAACAGGGACGAATTGCCGGATGCTGTAAAAAAGATTGTTCACCAGCTTACGGATACTTGCAGTAACAGCTTAGGGAAAATAAATTTGCTGTACGGCTACCTTAAAAAAAACACGAGGTATGTGAGTATTCAATTAGGTATAGGCGGCTGGCAGACCTTTGATGCGAAATTCGTTTCTGAAAAAGGATACGGTGATTGTAAAGCCCTCAGTAATTATATGAAAGCCCTGCTCAAAGAAGCCGGAATTACATCTTTCCAGGCATGGGTTTATGGGGGACAGGAAAATGAACATCAGATGATAACTGATTTTCCAAACAATGCATTTAATCATTCCATTTTGTGCATTCCGTTAATGGCCGATACCATTTGGGTAGAATGTACTTCAAAATCACTGCCTGCAGGTTATTTATCATCTTTTACAGATAACAGGTATGCACTGCTACTAACGCCTGATGGTGGTTTCCCGGTCAGAACACCGGTAAATAAAATTGAAGATAACCTGCTCACCAGGAGGGCAGAAATACAAGTCAATGAAAAGGATGAAATGACTGGAGATATTGATTTAACCTACAGGGGTAATTTTTGGGAAAATGAGCATGGGCTTGTTATTAATGAGCCAAAGTCAGATGTTGATAATTATTTGAATAGTAAATTTAAATTAGGTAGTTATTCGATCAGCAATTACAAGATATCTAATGACTTGTCTGGTAGCATACCGTCTGTTTATGAAACCATTGCAATAAAGGGGGAAGGCAATATTTCGAGGAATACACAGCACATGTTTTTATCACCCGGCATTTTCAATTTCCATATTGCCGCACCATCATCATATGAATTGAGGAAAGAACCTTTCCAGATTCACCGGTCATACCAGGTTACTGATACCATTACCTACAGGCTTACCGGTAACTATATTATGGATGAGTATAAGGGAGGTAATTTTGAACTTCCTTTTGCAGCCTATCATTATCAGGTTATTCTTGAAAATAATAACACGCTGAAGATTGCCATTTTTTATTCTCAAAAAGATGGTATTTATCCCCCTGAACAATTTGCAGATTATATAAGGTTGTATAAGCAAATAAATACGGATTTCAATAATAAGTTTGTTTTCAGAAAGAAAGATTGATTTAGGTGCAGATAATAATAAAATGTAAATGCCTGCATGCGCGATAAAGAATTTCTTTAACTTTGCAATATAAATCCGATGATCCATTATTCTTTTACGAAATTATTCAATTAAACATCACTCTGAAAATCTGATAATAATAGTTTTACTTTTATACTCTGGAATATAATATGCAAACCTTCACTATTTCCATTAATAGCAATACTGCCCTGAAAACGCTCAGGGAACTTGAAGAACAGCATCTTATAAGTATTGTTGAGAAAAATGATATGGATTCTCCGGCTATTCCCGGAAGGGAATTAAGTTTGATCCAATTTAAAAAATGGATAAATGATGCCGAAAAAACTTCAACTGTTTCCTTTGAAGAGGCAAAGTCTATATGGGCAGAAAAGAAAAAGCAACTGAAAAAAATTACACGGTAAGATTATCAGTTAATGCCTTACGCAATATTGATGAAATAACCGGATATATTGCTTTTATAAATCAACAACCAATTAACGCGGATAAGGTAGGGGATACTATCTTTGCTACTATCAGCCGAATTGAACGTGCTCCTTACGCTTTTAGGGAATGTGATGAAATTCCGACTAAAACTAAAATGTATCGCAGGGCAATATGTTTATCATGGCTCATTATTTATAAAATAGTAGCTACCGAAATCGTTATCCTTGTTATAATACATAGTTCACGCAAACCATCCGGTATTAAAATGCTGAAAAGAATAAAGTAATTTTGGCGAATTAATCATAAGAACAAGATTCCATGTATCCATTTTCAAAAGAGCTTTTCAAAGGACAAAATATTATCGCCAAAAATTTCTTTCTAATGGCGGGGCCATGTGTTATAGAGAGTGAAGAAATAATTATGAAGACCGCAGAGAAGGTGGTGCGTATATGCGAGCGGCATGGGGTACCATTGATTTTCAAATCTTCTTACCGTAAAGCTAACCGCAGCCGCCTTGATAGTTTCTCAGGTATAGGCGATGAGGCTGCTTTAAAAATATTGAGCAAAGTCCGTAACACATTCCATGTGCCGTTGGTTACTGATATTCATGCTGCCGATGAGGCTGCTATGGCTGCGGAATATGTGGATGTACTGCAGATACCTGCCTTCCTGTGCCGGCAAACTGATATACTGGTTGCTGCAGCGCAAACAGGAAAAGTAGTGAATGTAAAAAAAGGACAATTCCTCTCGCCTGAATCAATGAGGTTTGCAGTTGACAAAATACAACAAAGCGGCAATACTAAAATTATGCTTACCGACAGGGGCACTATGTTTGGCTACCATGATCTAATTGTTGATTACAGGGCCATACCTATTATGCAGGGTTTGCATGTGCCTGTAGTGCTGGATTGTACTCATTCTTTGCAACAACCCAATACTGCAAGCGGGGTCACTGGCGGTAATCCCCAAATGATAGAAACAATAGCCCGTGCGGGTATAGCAGTAGGCGCTGACGGCCTGTTCATAGAAACCCATCCTGATCCTTCCCATGCAAAATCAGATGGCGCCAATATGCTGGATTTGGCTCTGCTGGAACCATTGCTTGAAAAGTTAGTAGCGCTCAGGCAAGTGGTGAATAGATTTTAGTTAACAGCCCGCAGTTTGCAGTTTACAATTGGCAGTTGACAATTTACTGCAAAGGATCAACTGCCAACTGTAAATTTAGCCAACTGCTAATTGTCAACTGCCAACTGTAAACTAAGGCTGTGTAAATAAATAAAGGTTACTTTTTGTTGTATAATTTGCAAGAAACATGTATATATGTGGAACACTACTCATTTGGCGTCAACCCTGGCTCTGTAATTGATTTTTATTGCCATAGCTTTAAATTTTTAATTTCTACAATATTTTTTTGCTCAATCGTTGTTTTTTGCTCAGGGTGTCCCACACCTTTTTTCCGGTGTGGGACACCTATTGTTGTCTCCAGACTACGTCGTGGTGGTAGCCATTCTCTGAATGGCGAAACCTATATATCAACAGCACCAGCCAAAAAACAAAATCAACAAATCTGGAACACTGCCACTACTTATGCATACAGTTTATTTCGTCAACTAAATCAAGGACTTTCTTCCAGTTCGGTGAGGTTCTAAATGATTTTAAATTCCATTCATTATTTTTCTGTAAATCAAACATCATTTGTCTTAGTCGCAAACCTTTGTCCATTTCATCTTTAGTAATAAGCCTTGCATTAAAAAGTATCATCAATGTATCAATATAAAAAAATGATATTATACCTATGTCAAATACTTCAAAAATTTCATACTCAATTGTTTCATCATCTGCTTTTAGCAAATATGTGCCACATCTTTGAATAGTATCTAAATACCATTCATAAATATCCTCTGCTGAATTATTCTTTACCACCAGATTTATTTGTTTATAATATTATATATATCCCATATTGCCCATAGTGTTCCATAAAAAATTGTTTGTTCGGCGTTGTCTCCTGACTACGTCGTGGTGGTAGCCATTCTCTTAATGGCGAAACGTATATATCACCAGTACCCGCCAAAAAACAAAATCAACAAATCTGAAACACTGCCCATTTGGCGTCAATCATGGCTCTGTAATTGACTTTTATTCCCATAGCTTTTAATTTTCTAATTTCTACAATATTTATTTGCTCAATCGTTGTTTTTTTGCCCAGGGTGTCCCACACCTTTTTTTCGGTGTGGGACACCTATGCACTCAGCCCCATGCTGCACGTAGCGTTCCATAAAAAAATTTGTTGTTCGGCGTTGTCTCCTGACTACGTCGTGGTGGTAGCCATTCTCTTAATAGCGAAACGTATATATCACCAGTACCCGCTAAAAAACAAAATCAACAAATCTGAAACACTACTCATTTGGCGTCAACCCTGGCTCTGTAATTGATTTTTATTGCCATAGCTTTAAATTTTTAATTTCTACAATATTTTTTTGCTCAATCGCTGTTTTTTTGCTCAGGGTGTCCCACACCTTTTTTTCGGTGTGGGACACCTACGCACTCAGCCCCATGTTGCCGGTAGTGTTCCATAAAAAATTGTTGTTCGGTGTAGTAACCCGACTAAACGTGGACGAATGGGGAATAAAATCAATTTGCATTTCAATGGTTTTTTCGGATTTTTTCGATGATGGCTGGAGGTATTCGCCATAGATTTTTTTTTCCAATTAAATATACACTAGACCATGGTATGATAATTGAAAATAAACACATTAAAATAAAATAAATTTTAATTTTCTTTATTGAAATTATGAATTTTGAACTCATCTCCTTTATTATAGAAGCAGACGATCGTTTATAAATTCTAAATAAAATTCTAATGATAATTATTATCAAAATTGGTTCAACAAATGAATATGCATAATAATTATATTTAAATATATTAGTTTGAATCAAAAGAACATATAACCATGATGAAATAGCAAAATAGTTAGCAAAAATAATCATCATTAATATATTAATGCTTTTCAGGTTAATTTCTGATTGAGTACTTTTTTTAGAGTATTGATATACAAATCTATATATGATATAGAAAATCCGATTCATAGTTATTTTTTCTTTTCCAAATATATTCAATGTGCCTTTCCTTGCTGTACTAAATATACCATCCCCATTGTTCGGCGTGAGTCTCCAGACCTACGTCGTGGTGGCAGCCATTCTCTGAATGGTGAAACGTATATATAATCAGTACCAGCTAAAAAACAAAATCAACAAATTGGAATACCACCTTATTATATTAAAAATAAATTGACAACTCATTGTTATCTTGAGAATCTAATACTGCAATTATACCAAGATATATCGGTAGCAAATACCCTTTAACAGGAATAACTTTATTTGATTTCGTAGCTGCTTTCTCTGTCCAACAAAACAATAATTGAGACTCGGTATTTTCCCATGTTTGTTTATCAAGCATAAAACCACAACATTCTCCTAAATCGCTACCATAAATTTCCCCTCTATTAATCCAAAAAGTAGAAAATTTATTTTTCAAACAATTATTATTGATATTATTTACAATATCAAGCCAATAATTTAAATATTGGGGTAAGATGTCCCCGTCATTTATCAATGAAACATCATTATAATTTAGTTTTTCAGAATCTATAAATAGTCCTTGAACAATATGGTTATTATCGTTTAGTTTTATTCTTTTTACCTTTTCAAGGTATCTATCAATAATTTTCTTTTCAATGGGCTTAAAAAATAGTTTATTACTATATGTGTATTCCATAATATATATATAAATTCAGTATATTTATTTTAAAATTTCCCATGTTTCCGGTAGTGTTCCATAAAAAAAAATGTTGTTCGGCACAGTCTCCTGCCTACATCGCTGTGGTATCCAATTTCCCGATTGGAGAAACGTATATATCAACAGTTTCAATTAATAAAAGTACTAAATATTTATTCAAAACATATCACTTCAAAATATTTTCTAATTATTCAAAATGTGTATGCAGAAATGGATTGGAAATGTCCGGTACGACCGTTTTAGCGCTGCAATAGATAATCTCCTTGCTGCTGCAATTACATGGTTACTGTATATAATTCAGTTTTTGATTGAAAAAATGTACCAATTGTTATCATAATTACATAACACGTAGAGACGGATTGCATCCGTCTCCACACACCACCATGAAATCATTTACGAATTGTTGCAACCATACAAAAAATCCGTAATCCCAAAAAATCCACGGCAAAAAACACCCCATTTTCGTACTTGAACTCAGGCGAAGCACTTTATAACATATATCGCATTACCTATCAATAAATTATCGCCAAAAAAAGATCTATGATATACACATAGCTGTATATCATAACGCTAAAACCGCATTATCATAAAACTTCAATTTGCCAAATCCAATATCTTATCTGAACTTTGTTCCCAAAAAGTCGAAAATGCCCACAAGAGCTGGAAAACTCCCCTTGTGAGTAGTGAAAATAAATAAATCCGTGTTATCCCTGAATCCGTTTAGTCCGCGATTCAGACAAAAAAGTTGGAAAAAGTGCAGTGTAAAGAAAACGTACAGAAAACGTACAGTTCTTTTTGGTAGTAATTTAAACAATCAATTGAAAATCAATAGAATAAACCTCTAAAAGAATAAATAAAAAAAATCCTTAAAAACTGTACAATTGTTAATTTATGATAATCTTAAAATCCTCAAATCCTAAAAATCATAGTTCAGACAATTAAAAAAACAGCAAAGAAAGCGCAACGGAGCGCAAAGAATGCGCAAGGATTTTACCACCAAATTTAATTAACTAATTGATTTTCAATATTAATCTGCGCAATAATCACAAAATAAAAAAAATCAAACTAGAATTGCTCACAAACATTTGGCACAAAAACGTTTAGTCACTAAAAGCAAATAATAAAGCCTCTTGCCGGGGGAACAGTCTCAATCAACATTTTTTTATTACATTGCTAAATGAAAGCAGAGAGGAGGCTACACTTTTTGGCTTTGACTTTTTACTTTTGGCTTTCTACTATCTACTTTCGATTTAACCCATAAATGATGAATTCTTTTTTGACTAAAAAAATGCTGATCCTCGGTGCCATTTGTGTACTGACTTTTGTATGTTTCAGATATACCCTGCACAATGAGTTTACTAATTGGGACGATGATTTTTATGTAACAAACGACCCATATATCAAGGCATTTACGGCACATAATCTGAAAGTCATATTTACAGAAGACATTACCAAAAACAATTATCATCCCCTATGTATGCTGTCGCTGGCGGTTAACTACCACTTTTCCCAGTTAAACCCGATGGCGTATTATCTGACCAATGTGCTTATCCATATTGCCAACGTAATATTGGTGTTCTTCCTCATGATGCAATTATGCGCCCTGCTGAAAATGGATGAAAAGGGGAAGCTGTTTGTGGCGTCTTTCGGAGCGCTTTGGTTTGGCATCCACCCAATGCATGTGGAGTCTGTGGCGTGGATAGCTGAAAGGAAAGATGTGCTTTATGCATTTTTTTATTTCATAGGGCTTTTGTGTTACCTGAAGTATCTCTCTACCAATAAAATGACATGGTATTGGGCTACCTTCTTTGTGTTTGTAGCTTCCTGCCTGTCCAAGCCAATGGCGGTGGTTTTCCCGCTTTCATTATTATGTATAGATGTGCTTGCGCAGCGGCAATTGAGTAAAAAGCTGGTAACCGAAAAGATATTGTTCTTTCTTTTCTCGCTTATGTGCGGCGTTATGGCCTTCTATACCCAGAACAAAACCGGCGCAATCGCGTCATTTGGCGTCCTTACGATCTGGGAACGGATTATGTATGCTGCTTACGGCTTTGTTATGTACATAGCCAAGTTATTTAATCCTACGTATTTATCCACTTTTTATCCTTATCCGTATCGTTTTATCAGTGGTTATTTACCCACCATATATTATGCAGCTCCTTTTCTTGCTTTAGCCATTATTGTCCTCTTGCCGTACCTTACTTATAAATACGCCCGTACTTATTTCAGGATAGTAGCTTTTGGTATCGGCTTTTTCCTTGCCAATGTCATTTTTGTACTTCAGTTCATATCTGTAGGCGCTGCTATCATGGCCGACAGGTATTCCTATGTTGCATACATAGGATTATTTTTTTTGATCGCTTATTTTTTGCAGGAAGTTATCAAGAACTTCCCGGCTATTAAAACTGCAATGATCCTTGTACTGCTTTTTATTTCTTCCGGGTTTGCATATTTGTGCTACGAGCGGACTTACGCATGGCATGATGCAGAAAGTTTACTATCAGACGCGATTGAAAAATATCCATACAGGGCGCTGCTTTCCTATAAATGGCTGGGAAATTATTACTTTGATAAAGGAGAACTGGATAAGGCAATGGAAAATTATGGAGTACTTACCATGATCCGTTCGGCCGATGCAAAAATTTATGATAGGGTAGGGAATATATACGCCTTAAAAAAGGACTACAAAAAGGCTATAGAATCCTATTCACAATCATTGGAATTACAGAACAATGTACTTAAAACTTATGTTGACAGATCTATAGCCTATACCATGATGGGAGATTCGGTAAATGCACTGAAAGATTTTGTTATCGCATACAGGCTTAACCCGGAAAGCGAGAAAATATTTGCCGATAGTGTTTTTAATTTTGTGCAAAGGAAACAATATGACCTGGCTATTAATGAATATAATATGCTGCTCAAATTCAACACATCGAATCCTTTTTATTACTTCTACCGGGGGGTAGCCCAGTTCAGTAAAAACAATGTTGACGCTGCCATTGCAGATTGGGAAATAGCTGTAAAATTTAAGTCGAAAGATGTACTGCAATCCGCCTCTTATAATCTCAGTGTGGCTTATGATGCCATAGGCAATGAGAACAAGGCTGTTTACTATGCGCTGATGGCAAAAACTGTAGGTTATGCAGTTGCTGACACATTTATCGCTTCATTGCAAAAGAAACAGCTTGAACAAAGTAAGAAATAGTAATTAACGGCTGTGTTATTGAGAAGAAATTGAAAAATATGAATGGGTTGAATTATTGTTTTTCTGATTAGCATGTATTACTATAGTGTGATTTCATAAAAATTTGGATGCTTATTTGTTTGTTTTACATTTACAAAAATCTTTTCATTTCTAAAAACTAATTTCCATTATGAAAAAGTATGTACTAACTGTAGTTTTATTAGCAGCATCGGTAATTACTTCAGAAGCCCAGCAATTTTTAGGTATTTCTACAAGCAACTGGTGCGGCATGAATAATATAGAACTTAACCCTGCAAACATTGCGGATAGCCGGACGAGGTTTGCTTTAAACCTTTTTTCATTAAATGTTGGTGTTGACAATAATCTTGCATCTATAAATCTCAGCAAAGTAATGAATGCATTTTTTCATGCAAAGAATCCTAATTTAAACGATATATTTACCTTCTCAAAAAGTAATGAGTTTAATGTGATACTACCTGTTGCTGACATTTACGGGCCAGGCCTTATGGTATCAATAGATGATAAAAACAGCGTTGCTATTACTACAAGGATAAGAGGCATAGACCAATTCAATCATTTTGATCAAAATTTGTGGAAAGCAGCGATGAATCCTGGATCAGTCAATGGTGACATTGCAATCAAGTCTGATAATTTTAACTGGACAGCTAATGTATGGTCTGAAATAAAACTTACTTATGCCAGGGAAGTATATAACAAAGGTGAACATTATTTAAAAGGCGGGATAAGCCTTACGAGGCTGGGAGGTATCGGTTTTTTATCACTTAAGGGAAACAACCTGGATGGGGAATATGTTAAAGCCCAGGATTCAATACACTCCACAAAAACAGATGTTGAATTTGCAACCTCGGCCATAAACAGCACCAATGAACTTACAAGTGGGCTTAGTGATGTTTTAGGCCAGTTTTTCGGTAAGAAAGGTGGTAATGGTTGGGGCGCTGACCTGGGTATGGTTTATGAATGGCGCCCTGAAGAGACTAACAGCACTGATCAAAGCAGTAATAAATACAAATTACGAGGTTCATTGGCAGTTACCGATATAGGATCTATAAATTATACATCTTTGCAGGCAACAATCACCGCTAATGGTTCTATGAGCACTGGCGACTTTGCGAAAAGCGCTAAAAATTTCAGCAATTTCGCCGGATATGCCAATAGCCACGGGTATCATATGGATACTACCGGCAGGTCAACAAAAGTGCATCTTCCTACTGCAATGATAATGGGAGTTGACTATTATGTAATGGAGCATTTTTATGTTAATGGTACATGGATAACCAATCTCGCTAACCGTATGAATTTTGGTAACTCTGTTTATGGCCAGGTAACTATTACACCGCGCTGGGATACAAAATATTTTTGCGTGGCATTACCACTTACCTACAGCGCTATGACACAAGGTATAAAAGCAGGGCTTGGTTTTCGTGCCGGCGGCTTTATCTTTGGCAGTGACGACATGCTTGCATTCTTTGGTGCCAAAGCTTATGGTGTCAACTTCTATGTTGGTGGTTTTGTGCCCATCAATAAAAAAATTAAAAAGATAAAAATAGATGGCAGGGGCTGACAATCTTAATGGAATTAAATAATTAGCTGATTATATAGATTTCAGGGTTTTAGGGAATTATAAATGAGCGTATTCGTTTACCACACCAGGAAGCGATTACGCTTTTTCTTTCAGTTATTACCATGGTGTTAATAACCGCTTTATAAGTTTGCAATTAAACCAATTAATTTCGCAAAGAACATTCTCTTTTCATGCGCAATATTTATGCCTGGCTGTTTGTGTTACTAATAACACTCTCTTCCTGCCATACCCACCGGAAAGCGCTCAGGCGACAGGAGAAAGAACGGGCCCGTTATGAACGCAAAAATGGGATCCCTCATAAAAATACTACCGATGAATACATTGCTATTTACAAAAGCACCGCAATACGCCAGATGAAAAAATACGGTATTCCTGCCAGCATTATTCTTGCACAGGGTATCCTGGAATCCAGTAATGGCAACAGCGACCTCGCTAGATATGCTAATAACCATTTCGGTATTAAATGCACGAATGAATGGAACGGAAAAACTTACATAATGGATGATGACAAGCGCAATGAATGTTTCCGGAAATACCCGGATGCGGACGCTTCTTACAGGGATCATTCAGAGTTCCTAATGCGCCCACGGTACTCAAACCTGTTCAATCTGAGAAGAACGGATTATAAAGGCTGGGCCAAAGGACTTAAAAAAGCGGGCTATGCTACCAATCCAAAGTATCCGCAACTACTTATTAACCTTATAGAGAAGTATGATCTGGAAAAGTATGATTAATTGCTCAATTGCGTAATGGCTTATTTAATTTGGCAATTTGACAATGCGTTCAGCTTTATTGTTCAGATACATTTTTTCCCGGAACACTAAACCCAATGTGGGGCTTGCTCATCTCCAATATTCATGATTTCTACCACTTCCGGAATATTGTTGTCTGCTCTTCTCTTAATCAAAAAGGAATACGGTGAGATGTAGTTCGTTGCCGAATTACGAATAGTATTCGAGCATTTTTAAATTGCGATACTCATTTTCCTGATTTTACAAATTGAGTTATTGAGCAATTAAGCCATTATGGAATCAATTCACCCAATCACACACAAACACATTGGTATCATGCCCGCCGCCATTGTTACGGTTTGAACTGAAAATGAATTTCTTACCATCCGGTGAAAACATAGGGAATGCATCGAAACTGCCATCATGAGAAATACGTTCCAGGTTCTTGCCTTCCAGATCAACAATGTACAAATTGAAAGGGAAGCCACGCTCATATTCATAATCAGATGCGAAAACAAGATGATTGCCGTCTGGTGTGAAGGCTGGAGCCCAGTTAGCCTTACCCAGATGTGTTACCTGGTGGGCATTTGAGCCATCAGCATTGGCTACAAACAGTTCCATGTGTGTTGGCATTACCAATCCCTGCGCCAGCAGGTCTTTGTAATCCTGTACTTCCTCAGGTGTCTGAGGGCGGGATGCACGCCATACTATTTTCTTGCCATCGGGCGAAAAACACGCGCCTCCATCATAGCCAAGAGTATTTGTGATCTGCTTTACGTTATTGCCATCCAGGTCCATGGTATATAGATCTATATCTCCATTGCGCCTGCTGGTGAAAACTATTTTATCCCCTTTGGGAGATATAGTTGCTTCGGCATCATAACCAGGTGTATTGGTTAGCTGCTTTGTAATGTTGCCATCAAGGTCGGCAATGAATATGTCGTAACTGTCATAAACAGGCCATACGTATTTTTTGATCTTGTTCCTGTCCGGTGTTGGCGGGCATGTATCTATTGTCTTGTGAGTGGATGCATAGAGCAGATGTTTATGGTCGGGCATAAGATAAGCGCAGGTAGTGCGCCCCATGCCGGTACTTACGCGTTTGTATGTAAATTTCCCGTTCTTATTTTTTGTTATATCGCCATAATATATCTGGTCGCACGAAATGCCTTCCTGAGGATTAGTACGCTGAAAAGTTATATGATCATTATCAAATCCGAAATATGCCTCTGCATTATCTCCGCCGGTGGTTAGCTGGCGCAGGTTTTTAAAGTGCTTCTCATCAGGGTAGGCGAGGTTTTTGTTGTCCTGTGCTTTTGCAATAAGGCAGGAAAATACAATAAACAAGGTTAAATATTTTTGCATATCTGTAGCGTTAAATTTTTATAAAGCCTGATGTGCAAAATTAGTTCAACCTCAAATGATTAACACTGATAAAAGGGCTTCTATTGTCAGTAAAGTGTAAAACCTGTCCGGAAAAACCAGAACTGGCAATTGACTTTAAGTCAAAATCATTTTGACCACGAATTTTTTCTTCAAATGATTGTGCAACTATTGATTTTTTAGTACATTTAATGAATCCTTAATGCTCAATATATGAAATTCAATCGTAGAAATTTTATCAGATCAGCATCTGTTATTGCAGCTTTTACCATAAGCGAAATGCAGGCCCTTGCTGCTAAGTCTCAAATCGTTACCGATGGAAAGGTAATTGATGATGATGATGAAACATACTGGCATAATGTGCGACAGTCATTCCCGTTAAGTAAAGACTGGACCTATCTTAATAACGGGACTTTTGGCCCTTCGCCATTTCCTGTTATTGAGGCGATACATAATGCCATGATGGACCAGGACAGGGAAGGTAATTACGGAGGCTATGATTCAACACCGGGGAAACTGGCAAAATTCGTAGGAGCGAATGAGAATGAAATTGCGCTGACACGTAATGTTACTGAAGGAATAAATATTGCCTGCTGGGGAGTGCCGCTGCAGGCAGGGGATGAAGTAATACTTACTACTCATGAGCATGTAGGGAATGCATTGCCATGGCTCAACAGGCAAAAACAGCATGGTATTGTAATCAAAAAATATACCCCCGCTTCTACAGCCGATGAAACTTTAAACCGTATAGCATCTTTAATAACTAAAAGAACACGGGTAATAGCTACACCGCATATACCTTGTACCCAGGGGCAGGTGTTGCCTGTAAAGAGCATATGCAGGCTGGCAAAAGACAAAGGTATTTTTTCGCTTATTGATGGAGCGCATGGTGCCGGAATGATGCCTTTGAATCTTCATGATATGGGTTGTGATACTTATGCAACCTGCAGCCACAAATGGATGCTGGGGCCTAAAGGAACCGGATTTTTGTATGTAAGGAAAGAATTCCAGGAAACTTTGACTCCCCATTATGGTGGCGGAGGTACAGATAACGGAAAATGGGACCTCATGACAGACCCTGTGACTGTTGGCGATTATGCACCGAGCGCTCACCGGTATTTTGGCGGCACACAGGCGAATGCTTTATACACCGGAGTCAATGCAGCTATTGATTTTATAGAAACAATAGGGCAGGCAAATATTCATAACCGCATAAAATATTTAGGACATTATACACAGAACAGGTTGCTGGAATTTGGCCATAGAATAGAATTGCTGACGCCTACAGAAGAGCGCTCTCGTTGCGCGGTGAATGGTTTCAGAATAAAAGGAGTAGATTACCAAAAATTTTACAACCTCTGCGCAGAAAACAAAATACGCATTCGCCAGGTCCCGGAAAATGGATTGAACTGCCTGCGTGTTTCCACGCATATTTATAACAACACTTCAGAAGTTGATAAAATGATTGACCTGATTAAGAAATCTGTATAGATCATTGTCTTGAAATAAAAGATAAAAAGAAACCGATACTTATCAGGATATTCTGAAAAAATATCGGTTTCTAAATAAGATCCGGATCGGAATTAATTTTGCGTACAATTTGCAGTCCAATTACTCCATACTAAGGTAATACCATTATATAGGAAAGTATCCTTGTAAGTATGGTCTCTTTCATATGTAATTATCATTCCATAATTGTAATTACAAAGCGTATCACTCCATATTTGTTGATGAGGATTAACATATGTTTGATCCTGGGACGTTGTGGAATTATTCATGACACATATATAACAATACAATGGCTCTTTCTTCTTCTTGCAGGCAGTAAAAAGTAAAATTGCGGAAATAAATAAAACAGCGTATTTCATAAGTAGTGTTTTGAGTTTTAACAAAAGTATGAATATTATTTTTCTAAAAAAATCTGTACTGATTCTGTTTCTAAACTAAACAAATAATCATGCCTCTGTAAACAGATACAAGCTTTTAAACAATATATAAGTAAAATAATGCACTGTTTTAAATAAACTTCTCTCCGGAAAATTCGCAGAAAATCAAACTAATGGCATAAACTATTGATAATGCGGAAAATCAGAGAAGTATTAAAAAAATGCCTTAAAACGTACATTAATTTTATCTAAATTATGTAATAAGAACTTCTACAAAAATAACACTTTTTCCCAATTTCAATACTTTTGTTGGTGAAATTTGTGAGGTTATTATTTATTTATTTTTCCGCCTCTTTTTTGTAAGATTAATTTAATAAACGAATTGTTTTTACCTATTTACATATTCTATTGCAGGCTAAACCCGCTTACCCAATATTTGTTCTAAATCTTCTTTGTAAACAATTTCTTTATCAAGCAATAACCGTGCGAGGTTATCTAATCCGGTGCGATGTTGCAATAAAATATCTTCAGTTCTCTTATGCGCTGTTTCAATTAATTTCCTTACTGCCTGATCTATTAACTGGCCGGTTGCTTCGCTATAAGGTTTATTAAACGCGGCTTCATAAGCCCCGGTAGAATCATAATAACTTATGTTTCCTATTTCACTGCTTAAACCCAGATTGGCAACCATCATATAAGCCTGTTTTGTAACCTTTTCCAGATCGTCAAGTGCGCCCGAAGATGGTTCATTGAACACGATTTCTTCCGCCACCCTTCCACCTAAAGCTGTACATAGCTGGTCTGAAAACTGGGCAAGCGTTATTATCTGGTGTTCTTCCGGTAAATACCATGCGCTCCCTAATGATTTTCCGCGTGGTATGATAGACACCTTTACCAGCGGGTCCACATTTTTCAGCATCCAGCTTACTATAGCATGGCCGGCTTCGTGGTATGCGATTATCTTCTTTTCAGAAGGAGTAATGATCTTACTTTTCTTTTCCAGCCCTGCAACAATCCGGTCTATGGCGTCAAAAAAATCCTGTTTATCCACTGCGGCTTTTTTATTCCTTGCGGCAATGAGTGCAGCTTCATTACAAACATTAGCAATATCCGCTCCGGAAAAGCCAGGAGTTTGTCCGGCAAGAAGTTCGCTCTCAACTGATTTATCCAGCAATAGCGGTTTTAAATGAACTTTAAAAATTTCTTCCCGTTCATTCTTATTTGGTAATTCAAGGTAAATATGTCGATCAAAACGGCCTGCTCTGAGCAATGCGGGATCAAGAATATCTGCCCTGTTTGTTGCTGCCATTACAATTACCCCGGTATTTGGATCAAAGCCATCCATTTCTGTTAGTAACTGATTGAGCGTACTATCCCGTTCATCATTGGCCTGGGCAGACATAGCCCTGCCTCTGACCCTGCCAATAGTATCAATCTCATCTATGAAAATAATGCTTGGGGCTTTTTCCTTTGCTTTGTTGAAAAGATCGCGCACCCTTGACGCGCCTACACCTACGAATATTTCAATAAACTCAGAACCTGACAGCGAAAAGAAAGGAACCGCAGCTTCTCCGGCCACCGCCTTTGCCATTAATGTCTTTCCGCTGCCGGGAGGGCCTACAAGCAAAACACCTTTCGGTATCTTAGCTCCCAATTTTGTGAAATTACCCGGGTTTTTCAGAAATTCTACAATTTCCATTACCTCGGTCTTTGCTTCATCATAACCAGCCACATCCTTAAAAGTAACCGGGCTTATTTTTCCTTTACTATATTCCGCATCACGGGATTTTCCAAAATCGAAAATGGAACTGCCACCGGGCCCTCCCATGCTTGCTCTGCGTAAATAGAAGAAAAATAACAGCATCAACCCAATAGGAAATATCCATGACAAAATACCGGCCCACCAGTTTTGCCTGTTCGTATAAGAAACGGCTACTTTTTCATTATCGGCAAGATTAATTTGCGCCTTATCCAGCTTTTGTTCAAATACTTCCAGAGAACCGATGCGGAAAAAATAATGCGGGCCGGTGTTGGCATAATTCTTAAATACCTTTGCTACACTTTTGTATCGTGTTTTTGCAAGGCTATCTTTTTTAATGTAAACCTCAACAGTTTCTTTATTGACTATATCAATCTTTTCCACATCATGCTTCAGCAGCATTTCATTTTCGAAAACAGGCCAGGTTATTTCTTCAAAAGTTTGATTTTTGCCAATAAAAAAGAAAATGATCAGGTTAACAAGCAGGAAATAAAATATCCAGCTAAACTTTCCAGGTTTGCCATTTGGTTTGTTTCGCTGATTTTCTTTTTTAGCCGGGTACACGAAAAAGTGTTTTTATAAAAAATAATGATATCCCATTTTTCAACGCGAGAAATAATCATGCCACTACATCTTCTTTTAATTCACTACTTTATTCCTGCAAAATTACAGGCTTAAACAATCCAATCAAATGATTTTGGTTACTGATACTGGATATAAACAGGCATAGGATATAATTTCAGAACTTCCTCCGGTTTCATGATTGTTTTCCAGGGGGGGGTAAGTATATCGTTTTTGTAGAATAATTTGAATCCGGTAAACTGAACAGGCTCGGTAACTTCTGCGATATGATAGGAACTGACCTTTTTGGCAGGGAATCCCCAACCATCCATATCCATAATGAATTGCACCTCTGGATGGAGCTTTATTTGCTTATAATTGGTAACCATTCCTTTTGTGAAACGGTGAACGATTAAAATTTTGGGCGGCAGGTTATATTGCCTTACAAGTTTAGCGAGATACTCCGTTGCGTAATTAATGTCCGCTGCATCATAAGTGCCGATAATGGTACCGGGCCTGTGAGATCTGTCTTTCATTGAAAATTCAGGGTCTATGGCAAGATGCACATTGGGCAGGCGCAGGTATGGCTCTAATTGCGGTATTTCGTCCTGTAATGTGCTCCATCCTACCTGCACATCAAGAAAAACAATACCATTGATCTTTTTCGCAAGCTCCATCGCTTTATCTATCTGGGTAAATGGCATTCTCATGCGGTATTTATTTCCTTTTCCGGGAGATGATTGGGCAGAAACAGCGATATAGTGAATGGCCGGGATTACAGCCATATGGGTGTCAGCTGCCTGCCATTTCTTTACTTCACCCATCAGTTTTTTAAGCATTTCATCAGGTGGAAGTTCACCAAGAATTCCCATGTGGGTAGAATAAAAATTACCATAGTAAGCAACTATTCTCTTAAATGGCAAAATAGCTCCCGGTAGAGGATATTCAGCCTTTACAGGCCATTTCTTATTAACAGAATCATGTGTCATATGTAACAACAGGGAGTTGTATTTTGCAGTATCCAGTATAAGAACCGGTGGTGCTGCGGCAATAGAATCTGCTTTTTTCGGCCTGGAGGTAGTATCCTGTTTGGTTGCCGACAATGGCCCTGGATGCTTTTTTTTGGCGCCATCCGAATTATTGCAGCCAATTACCAAAAAACAGAAAGCAAGATGTATGAAAAACATCGCAGAACGCGAAACCCCTTTAGAAAAGAAAACCATTATTAATCTTTTTGCGAATGTACATATATTAGTATTGGATGATGAAAAGAGTTGTGAACATTTTATACTAAAATGTGAATTACTCTTTAAAAACTTCCTTACTTCATAACTAACTAAAGTCGTGCCAGTAGAGAATCAACTCATAATGAGTTTAAACCCAAACTTTTTAGCTGAATGGCTTGAAGGAAGGCTTTCAAGGCCTGTGCACTATGTAACTCTTTGGAATACCGTATGCTAATCTACAAATGGAAACAATTATCCAGAATTGTGCTTAATTGTTCCCATTTGTGTAAATATCGGATGACTGGATATAGGCAATGCCCCTCTATATCCCTCCGTAGCCGCTTACTTGTGTTACGAGAACCCAATACGAGTAAGGATTTGAGCAGAGTAAAAGATTGTGCAGATACGATATTCTTATTGTTCGAGTTGTGATAATTCTTACGCAGCCATACATATGAACATTCTGTTCAATGCGATAGCGGGGCGAAAACAGGAGTTGATTTTGGCTGTGGAAGGGAGGACATAAAAAACAGGTATGAGGCACCTGCTATACAAAATTACAATTGCGATAAGAAATAGCTATACTAAATTACTAATGGTAATATTCTATCTCGCGACGTGTGTACTCAGTAGCAATCTTATGTTGTGGAAAGGTTTGGCCATCTTTAGTAAAATGCTCATATTGATGCATGATCTTTGTCTGCCAGTTCCCGTTCTCATCGAAGTTGCTGTATTCAAACAGGTTTCTTATCTGTGGCCCGAATGCCAGTGAATCATCATCTTCAATCAGGTTGCCATAATTGTCGTACTTATAATAGTTGATAGCATACAGCAGGTTGTCTGTTTTAAAAATAGCCTTTTCAGTTATCCTGTCATCACTACCATATTTGTAGGTTACTACTTGCCCTATCCTTCCTGAATCATTCATTAATTTTTCCTCAACCAAGTTGTTATTTTCATATTTATACATGACAAATGTCTTTCCATCAACGTATTTTTCGATCCCATCAGCCAGATTGTTATCTTTATCATATCTAAATGTTATTGTGCTCTTGAGTTTACCATTGTCATAATTTTCCTGTAATTCTTTTTTGCCGGAGTTATCATATTTAATGCTGGTATTCCATTGAAGGGAATCAGAGACGTCTCCTATATTTGTTATATTCCCATTTTCATCATAGCGATAAACATTATTTTGATATTTTGCCAGTAAATTTTTAAGATGAATTTCTTTCTGAACAAAAGTGGAGTCTTTCTCAAAGGAATAGATTTCAACAATTGACTTAACCTTTCCCTTCAGATGCTCATTAGCCAGGCTGTTTCTGACTTGTTTCCTGGCACAACTAACAAACATAATGCCTAACAATAAAAGTGTTAATATTCTCATGTTGTGTCTTTGAGTTGAAATATAAATGATTAATTAAAACTAAGTATTTTCTGATTATGCCAATAAAAAAAGCACTCCACATTGCTGCAAAGTGCTTAAAGTCGGGATGACAAGATTCGAACTTGCGACCCCCACGTCCCGAACGTGGTACGCTAGGCTTCACTTTCAGCCATTTGAACCAAAACTGTGACGCATTTTGTTGCATTATGGTGACGCATTTGAGACCTCTACTGCATTATAAAGAGCAATGATTACAGGGTCTAAATTCAACAATTGCCCAATTACACACCTGCCCCACCAATAACAATCCTTCCATGACAAGACAACTTCATCTGCATCTATCATATGCCTGGCTATCCAATATGGTACAGGATACCACTCATATACTGTGTGTTCAGTGCCAATGGTAGTTTCTAAGACCTCAATATCCTTCTCCAATACGTAATTGCTGCCCTGTTGTAGCACCTTGTTTACAGCAGCTTTCTTTATCATAAGCTGGCTATGTGTGCCAGTAAATGCGCCTGTGGATAGCTCTACTGTATATACGTGCAAATTATACAGGTTGTTGAATAAATCCATGTGCTTATCCTCGTATAGCAGGGTATCTACAAGGGCAGTTTGTGGCAGGCTAAAGTACCTGCATACGAATTCTTCTATGGTGGTTGCCATATAATGTTGTTTTAAAGAGTGAATAATGCTTTGTAATGACCATGGGCACTCCAGCGTGGGAATGGCATTATGGGTGCTTGTCAGTTAACATTTAGCTGCGAATGTCAACTCAGTTATGCACATTAAATTTGATGAATTAACTAATGTCAGCCATGGTACTGACCTGAATCATATAGTGAGTATACAGTGCTAGCTACTTTAGCCCTGAATTAATGCAGAGCTTTATAGCCAAAGGGCAAATGGCTATTTTTAGTGGTGTGTAAATAGAAGTTCATCATATGGTATATATACAGTTTACAAAGGATCTAGGTCAGAAACTTATGGAAGAAGGCTACAATCATTTCATTATGGCAAACCATAAAGACAGAACTGCATTTCAAAACTCTGACGCAAAGCTGACCTTGCAACCTGTAAAGGATGTAACACTCAATAAAACCTTACCTATACGTCAGATGATTGACTTATCGGAAGATAAACTTCGAAGTATATACGTACTGTGTGAGAATTGATTATTTATTGCTGGCATAGTTATGCTAGCATTGTTGCAAAAAGTATATTATGATGATAATGAATCAGGATAAGGTATCAAATAATTTCATTGAAGGACGAATACAATCCACACCAGTGAATAGTATTTATTATGAAGGGACTGCTGACAAAGCAGCCTATCATGCTGACTTAACTCAGGGTTATGAAGAAGAAGATGTTAATGCCAGCATTTACGATGCAGATATCCCGTTCTATGAGGCAAATTAGCGCTATGACTAAACAAGTATGTAATGAACAAATCTCACAAAGTACTTGTAAATAACTTCCCACTCCACTGCATGGCATGGTAATTGAGGAGATCATATTGACGGTGAAAATTCATTCACGGCTAAACAACAACTATAATGCCCACACATAATAAAAAACACGATGAAACAGTTGAAGACGTTGCAGTAGTAGCAGTTCCAAAACGATTACTAGCTCTTCTAATTCCAGATCCAAAAGAGAATAAATGGGCTACTGACCAACTTACAAATGAAGGCCCATTGCACAAACAGGTATTGAGTGCCCTATTACTTAATCGTTTGGACAAATTAGTTCAGACAATTGAGAAAAGCACTGGCACTTCTTTTACCCTTCAAAGTGGTTATAATTTGACCAAAGAAAAGGATGGAGTGGAGAAGGTACTACCTGTTGCCATACCAATAAACCTTGGTTCAGGCATTGACAAGAACATGGTTGGTGAGGCAATTTCACATGCACCTGAACATGAAGAGCTGGCTTATGCCATTTGTTTACAGGTAGTTGATTGGGCAATAAAAGCCTCTACAAAACACAGATCTTAATTCTTAAACAACCTGACAAAATAAGAGGGGCGAAAAATTCACCGCAAGTAGCTATAGCATGGCTGGAAGTTTTTCTCCTCCCCTTGGGTAACCTCTTTTTGCAACTTTCAGTAAAAAACCTGGGTCTCTCCATCGAAATTGTAGAGGTAAGCTGATTAGGAATACGGTTACTGGTGGCGTACAAATTTTTCCTTGTAGGCAGATAGTAACAGTATCCTACCCAGCGGAAGAGGACACATTCTATCATAGACCCTATTAAGGCATACGGATAAAAGGTGTCCTCCTAACTGGAAGCGTTCCAATGATCTGGATTGATACTTCTGTTTGTTGTAAGTTCTATTTTGTTGCGGTCAAGTCTTATACGAGCATATATTATTGCTGTACCATCCTTCTTAAACCTTTCGGCTCTCAGGAATAGCTTGACCGAAAAGTATGTACTCTTCATGTCTGAGATTTAGATGGTTAAGAATGAAATGAATGGCTATATGTGGTGACACAAAATGCCTGTATGGTGACACAAACGTGTGTTTTTATCGGCTCAGCCTATGTTATGTAGAATGGATATTATGTGATTGCCCGTGGCTGAAAAGATGTGTCACCACGTAGGTTTAGGGCATAAAAAAAGTGCCTGAATTCAACATAAATAGTTGATTATCAAGCACTTAGTCGGGATGACAAGATTCGAACTTGCGACCCCCACGTCCCGAACGTGGTACGCTACCGGGCTGCGCTACATCCCGAAAATGCAGGGTGCGAAATTAATAATTACTTACTTAATGCGAAACTACTTTTGAAAAAAACTGATCTGATTTTTATCATTGCCTAAGTTTGGAGATGTATTTATTTTTGTCATAACTTTTGTTATATGGCTTACAAACGCAAGACCTGGCATGAAAAAATGAATGCAGGTATGGATTGGGAAGTGAAGGTTATTGATAAAAAATTCGCGGATATACCGGAAGGCGCCACCATGCTTATTGCTACTCCTGAAATTGTGGATGCCTATATCAGGAATATTCCAAAAGGCGTGCATACCAGCCTGCAGCAAATGCGCAAGGACCTTGCAGCAGCATATAATGCGCAGTATTGTTGCCCGGTAACATCCGGTATCTTTTTAAGGATTGTAGCTGAAGCGGCATATGAAGATTATCTGTCGGGTAAACCAATAAAAAAGATAACTCCTTTCTGGCGAATGATAGATAGTAAAACACCAGCAGCCAGGAAGCTCACTTTTGGTACTGATTTTATCAGAGAACAGCGCGCTAAAGAAGGATTGGGCTGGTAGGATTTTTCCAATCCCGGCCAAAGATGTCATAGTTGTAAATGGCGCAGAATAACCGCTACTTTAAGATTGATCAATCTTTTCGGGCAGGATCTATTTACAACCAGGCTAACTGAACAATCTGTCTGGTTGCTAAAAGCATTGGTTCCGGGGGGCTATTAAGTTATAATTACTTCAGTAAAAAGAAATGTTTACAGGAAGGTTATTATTTACAGATAATAAACGCGATGTAACCAACTTTGGTCAATGACTGCCACACGACCGTAGTCTGGAGACAACAGGTCAACGACTATTTTTTATTTTTAGAAGACTGTGAGAAAGTGGACATCGGCAATGATGGAATCTTAGAAGAAAAAATGTTCTTCTTTCTGATTAATGAACCAGAAAGAAGAACATATACTTTTTACTGATTAGTTTTCCTTAACAAACTTAAATTTTTCTATTTGCGAATTTTGGATTATTTCCAACATATAATTACCTGGAATTAATTCCTGTAAATTGATTTTAGAAGTCTTGTTATCAAGAATGCCCTTATTGTCAACTAAAACCTTACCATCAATAGTTAGAATTTTTAGTTCAATAGGTGAATTAATAATATAACGGCTCCCAAATGATATATTCAATTCATTTAAAATAGGGTTCGGATAAATGATAGTGGGGCCATTATAAACGCTGTTTGAATGGTAATTTCTCTTGCCTGCAGTATCATAAATTGCTGCAATTGAGTCAGCAAGATTTTTATAAGCATTACATAGATAATCAGGATTGGCATCGCAGGAATCTTCATCAATATATTGAAGTCTGTCATTAAATATATTGATTATGTTGTTGATTTCAGAGGTATCTGCATTAATATTGATTTCATAACAAGGTGCATCGTCATCAGTTGTCTTGAATGCACCACCACTACTTGAAGCGCTGCCACAACTATTTGTTGCCGTTATTGACCATGAGGTCACTGTCCTGGGTAAAGTACGAAGACTTAAAAAAGGCAGACCGAACATATTTGAACTTGAGCTGTTTGTATATGTTGAACTACCCATTTTTGAATTTACATTCCATGCATATGTTGTCGCGGGTATCAAAGGAGTCTTAAAAGCATAAAAATCAAATTCAAATATCCAAACGATAAGTTTTACATGCGCGTTAGAATAACGTGGATGAAGTGTAGTAAGAATAGTGGTGTTAGTTTGAAGGGTAACCGTACTCGAATTATTGGCTGTTGTTGGATGAGTAACGCATGAAACCATAATTGCGCTGGTGGCTTTGGGTGATGGTTTGAACCCATCTTTTTCAGTAATGGAGCCAAGAACCTTACCTGTAACCTTCTTTGGCTTCTTATTTGCCTTGTCATAAACTGTTTTATAGGCATAGAGATAATATTTGTCATTAATCAGCCGAAGTTC
>CAISOH010000310.1 GCA_903887005.1 uncultured Bacteroidota bacterium
AATATCCAAGTCAACAAGCCGCTCACGAAAGTTCCATATGGTTTTACTATCCGGGACATCATCGGCTATCGTTAATTTCAAAAAACGCATAAAGCTCAATCTGTCGCAAATCTGGTATTCTGCCTGGTCATCGCCCAAGTTATAATAACGTTGCAAAATGAGTATTTTAAACATCAACACATAATCGTATGGTTTGCGACCGCCATCGTTTTTAGGATCAATGTGCAACTTTTCTTCCAAAAAAGCTCTGAAAAATTCAAAATCTACTCCTCTTGCTAATCTTACCAAAGGGTCTCCTAATTTGGTGAGTTTTTCAAGCCTGAAATCTTCATCAAAAAAACCAACTGCTTTGCTACGTTTAAATTGTTTCATGTGGAACAATTGCTTGATTTACAGTAACAAATATAATACAATAAATAAAAATAAATTGTTAAATTTATATTAAATATTACTAACTTTAGTTTTTAGAGGTGCCCTTATAATAGTATAAACTCCTGTTTGCTGGTCAACAGATATGAAATATTCTTTTTGAGCAGAATTACTCCAATGAAGTCCATAAAGCTTATCATTGGCATCATCATAAGCAAGACTGTATATATTATCATGCGGATCTGCGAAGTTGTAGAATACCGGTGAATCAAGAATATCCCCGGTATTAGCATCTATTGTATATAGATGCCAGTTTAGTGCATCCGAACCTCCGCAAAAAATATAACGATGGTTTTTTTGGTCATATGCGTTATTGTATGGAATGATCCAGTTAACGCCCTGAAGCATATTTATTTTAGCAAAACTGCCACTTGTTTGGTCAATACTGACAAAATACTCGTTTTGTGCTTTTGTGTGCAGGAAGGAAAAGCACATTAATAGTGTAACTACTAAATTTTGAAAGGGGTGCTTTGCCATAGATATCTGCTTTATAAATCAAAGCTATAAGAAAAAGAATTTGTATAATGTTAAAATTAAGAAGTATTATTTATTGACAGGAAAGGTTTAAAAACAATAGTGATAAGATTTTTTATTCCATAGTTCCTTACATTTATTACTGAAATGATTACCCGTCTCAAAAATTCCAAAAGCAGAAATGAATCTGGCAGATAAATATAAACAGGTACGCAACAGGAGCGGGCAGATATGCAAGCCGCTGAAAACCGAGGACTATGTTGTGCAGCCAGTGGTGGATGTAAGTCCGCCAAAATGGCACCTTGGTCATACGACCTGGTTTTTTGAAGCTTTTATTTTAAAGCCAAACCTGGAAGGTTATGAGGAATTTGACCCTAATTACAACTTTGTATTCAACAGCTATTATGAAACCGTTGGCACCCGTGTCATACGCACCGACAGAGGCAACCTGAGCCGCCCTGCAGTGGCCGAAGTATATAAATACCGGGAGCATGTGGATAATGCAATGAACAAATTGCTGGATAAGAGATTATCTAAAGCATTGCAGGAACTTATCATCCTGGGCCTTAACCATGAAGAGCAGCACCAGGAATTATTATACACGGATATAAAGTACATCCTGGGCCATAACCCGCTTTTCCCGGTGTATAGCGACAAAATTCAAAAAAGAAAGGTGACTATTGATGGCGTTCTTAATGAGTATATACCAGTCAGAGAAGGTATTTATGAAATAGGGCATAATGGCAATGGTTTTTGCTTTGACAATGAACTGGGCAGGCATAAGGTATATCTGCAGCCATTTAGTATAGCGAGGCAATTGGTGACTAATGAAGAGTACCTTGAGTTTATAAATGAGGGTGGTTACCAGGCCCATCAGTTCTGGCATGCAGAAGGATTGGATTGGGTGAAAAACAATCATATTATCGCTCCAATGTACTGGCATTTTATGGATGGGGTTTGGTATAATTATACATTAATGGGGCTTAAACCGGTTGACAGGAGCGCACCGGTTTGCCATATCAGTTTTTATGAGGCGGCTGCTTATGCGGCATGGAAGGGAATGAGGCTGCCAACTGAATTTGAATGGGAGGCAATCGCCGGCCAGTTAGACTGGGGCAGGCGCTGGGAATGGACAGACAGCGCTTATCTGCCTTATCCGGGGTTTAAAAAAGCGGAGGGCGCTATAGGGGAGTACAATGGTAAATTCATGGTCAGCCAAATGGTGTTGAGGGGTGGATCAGAGGTAACGCCCCAGGGACATAGCAGGATATCTTACCGCAACTTTTTTCATCCGTATCTTCGCTGGCAGTACACCGGTATCCGGCTGGCACAATAAATAATGATGGACCAATTCTTTGATGATATATGGCGCGGATTGAAGGCTTCACCGAAATACCTGCAGTCGAAATACTTTTACGATGAAGCTGGTGACGCCATATTCATGGAGATAATGGAATGCCCTGAATACTATCTTACGAATTGTGAGCGCGAGATTTTCTCTAACCAAAGCAATGAACTCGCCAATACCATACTCAATCATTTCCATGAATTTGATGTGGCAGAATTGGGTGCAGGCGATGCAACAAAGACAGTTTACCTTCTTGAAGCCCTTGCAAAACATAAGGCAGACTTTACTTATTATCCCATAGATATTTCTGCAAACATCATAACCCGGCTCAATAAACAGCTTCCTGGCATAATCACGGGCATCAGGGTACATGGACTTAACGGTGAGTACTTTGCTATGCTTGAGGAATTGAAAAGAATGTCTGCAAAAAACAAATTAGTACTGTTTCTCGGTTCCAGTATAGGCAATATACCATTGGCGGAAACCGCCGGTTTTTTCTCCGCATTAAAAGCGCATCTTATGCCCGGAGACCTTTTGCTTACCGGCTTTGACCTGAAGAAGGACCCCAAAATAATACTGGATGCATACAACGATAAAGCCGGAGTAACCAGGCGTTTTAACCTGAACCTCCTTAAACGCATCAACAATACCTTAGACGCTGATTTCGATCTCAGCCAGTTTGAACATTGCCCGGCTTATTCAGACGAAACGGGCGAATGTAAAAGCTATCTGCAAAGCCTGAAAAACCAAATTGTGCGAATAGGAACAGCAGGCCGGATAGATTTCAAAGAAGGCGAACAGATATACATGGAGATCTCTCAAAAATATTCCGTACAGCAAACCGATGAGATAGCGGAGGCTGCAGGATTTACAGTAGTGCGGCATTTTTATGATAGTAAGAAATGGTTTCTGGATGCGCTGTGGCAATACAGGTAATAGAAATAATATAATTGTAACTTACCAATCTTTTACACTATTTTTAGGTCTGTATTAAAGGCTTAGGTACGTTTTTAATTTCTACTTGTCTTTACAAAATCCCTTGTCCACATAAATTTTCTTTCCTTTACCATTTACATAATAGCATCCGCCACGTGGTCCTTTGTGATATACCCGCTTAAATGGTTCCGGCTCTTTTTCTCCGCCTTTATACTTTGGCGCCTGGAATTCCCGTGCATTTCCATTGTTGGGATCCTGTTCCTCCTCCCCCATGAATGGTACAAGAAATGGTTCCGTTACAGTTAAATCCAAATGCTTATCCACACCGGTTACGGTAATTTTATCCGGGTCGTCAACAACATACTTTTTTTCCACCCAGCCATCTGTGTAATGATAAATGCCATCATTATCTTTATAGGATATGGAAACCTGGTAAAACCGTTTTGTTATTGCAGGATCATTTTTATAACCATTTTCATACGGTTCTATTTTCAACCTGGAAGGTGCATGAAGGATAGCAAATACAATATAAACTTTTTCAGGCCGGTCTCTTAATATCAGATTGTCGGTATTCACATATACATATTCCTGCCCAAAAACAGAACCGGAGGTAATGAATAAAAGGATTATAAACAGTACCTTATTTACAAAAATATGGTTATTCACAGAGCTAAAATAAGCAATATGTGCAACTTATTTAACTTTAAACTTATCGTTATCTTTACAAACAAAAATTCATTTACACTTTGCCAGACGTAATCCAGTTATTATCAGATCATATTGCTAACCAGATAGCTGCGGGAGAAGTGATACAGCGGCCCGCATCGGCGGTAAAAGAATTGCTTGAAAACGCGGTGGACGCTGGTGCAACTGAAATACAATTAGTAATAAAAGACGCAGGCAAAGAACTGATACAGGTAATAGATAACGGCAAGGGAATGAGCCCCACCGACGCCCGTATGAGTTTTGAACGCCATGCCACATCCAAAATACGCAGCATTGAAGATTTGTTTACTATCCGCACCATGGGTTTCAGGGGAGAGGCGCTGGCGTCTATTGCTGCTGTAACACAAGTAGAACTGAAAACACGCCAGGCCGCAAACGATGCCGGAAGCCGTATAATTATTGAAGGAACAGAGGTGAAACTGCAGGAGCCTTGCGCCGTAAATACCGGCACCAATATCATGGTGAAGAACCTGTTTTACAATGTACCCGCCCGCAGGCATTTCTTAAAAAGCGCCACCACGGAACTACGCCATATTCTTGATGAATTTACCCGTGTAGCGCTGGCTTATCCCGCAATCGGGTTCCGGTTTTGGAACAATGGGGTCGAGCAATTTCATCTGGAACCCGGGAATTTAAAAGCGCGTATCGTTTCACTGCTCGGCAATTCTTATGAAAAAAACCTAGTGCCAGTGGAGGAAAAAACAGACCTGTTGAATATCTATGGTTTTATTGGCAAGCCGGAAGCTGCAACCCGCACACGCGGTATGCAGTTTTTCTTTATCAATGGCCGTTTTATCCGCAACAACTATCTCAATCATGCGGTTATAAAGGCTTATGAAAGCCTGATAGAAAAGGATTCCTTCCCCTTTTACGTATTATTTATGGAGGTTGACCCATCGCGCGTGGACGTGAATGTGCATCCTACCAAGCAGGAGGTGAAATTTGAAGACGACCGCCTGATGTATTCCTACCTGAATGCCGCGGTAAAACACTCCCTGGCGCGATACAATATCGCCCCTTCGCTTGACTTTACTTTGAATGCAGAGATCCAGCAAATGAGCGCTGTGCAGCAACCATCTACCGAAAGACAGCGGGAGGAAACACAAAAAGGTTATTTATACAACACATTTACAGATAAGAACCAGGCGCATTTCATAGAGCGCAAAGACAGTCTGAAACGCTGGAAAGACCTTTATGAGATAGCACAGGCGCCGGTAGCCGTTGACAGTCGGCAGTTGGCAGTTGGCAATTTGCAGTCAGCGGTTGGGAGCAATGATAATACCACTTCTCAGGGTTCTTTAATTTCAGGTGGCGACACACAGGGAAAAGGCGCAGGTAATATGTTATTGCTGCACGGTACCATGCTGGCTACCACTGTAAAATCAGGCATGATGCTGATACACATCCTGCGGGCGCAGGAGCGTATATGGTACGAAAGACTGCTCGCGGAATGGAACAGCCAGGATGCTACTCCTTCTCAACAGGTACTATTTCCCACATCATATGAATTGCCACCACAGGACGCGCTGTTGCTCAATGAAGTGTTGGCTGACCTTGCACGGATAGGGTTTGATATTGCTCCTTTCGGGCAAAATACATTTGTGGTACAGGGAATACCGGCAGGTTTGCCGCCAGGGGAAGAAAAATATGTACTCGATGAGGTTGTGGAACACCTGAAACATGAATCTCCCGACGCAGTGAATAAACGTACGGAACTGCTACTGGCGCATATGGCGCGCCGCCTTTCCCGGAACAAACACGCCATCATGCAACCCGAAGGACAGCAAGCGCTTATAGATGAACTCTTTGCCTGCTCCCAGCCGGAATACGCCCCCGATGGCAAAAAAGTGTTCGTGATGATAAAGAAGGAAGAACTGGAAGGGATGCTGAACTCCTGATTACTACCCCAAACCCCTAAAGGGGCTTCTCCATGTTTCTTAATACAATTTTAGCAATTAAAACAGATAATAAGGGTAAGCGGTAGTGTCTCAGTTTAAATGTTAGTGAAGTGTAATAGTCTGAAGTAATAATTATTCTTTTTTAGACTCTTTTAATATTTTTTCTGCTATTGCACTGAGGCTATCCACAAGGTCATTCATTTGTGCAGCGTTTAAATATTTATCTGTTTCAATTACTGATACGCAATTGTTCATGTTCCCGAAAAAATCCATTTTTATGCCACCTAAATATATTGTGTCTTTATAAAAACGTAAATAATAATCATGAAAATATTTCTTTTCAGACAAAACATATGAGCTATCAATAATGAAAATACTATCCATCATTATTCCTGAATTGCTTTCATTCATCATCATCTTAGCATTTTGCATAGTATTATTAAAACCAGCAGAATCATCTTCATACTGATATGGATAATATTTTCTTACAGAATCAATTTGATGAGCCTTTACAAACCCCAATATTTTAATAAAGGTTTGCTTTTTTTCTATGTCATTAATATCAACAACTTTTTTTTCTGAACAACTGGTCAATATCAGAATAAGGAAGCATAATAAGTAACTATTCATACTTAAAGATAATAAAAAAGGCTGTAATCGCAGCCCTTATTTTGTTCTGTTTTTACTTTTCGCTATCTCATTCGCCTTTGCAATTTCATCAGCGTAAGCATAGTTTACAATGTCCTCGATTGTCATTGGTTTTGTTGTTAACTTCCCGTCCCAGCCGGGTATCCTTTTTCAGGCACTCCGCGGCATCAGGGTACAACAGTTGAAGTATTTTGCAAACACAAATTGAATATCAAACTGGCACAAATGGATAATAAACTACTCCTACTCCTGTAATAGCGATTTTACCCCATTGGTAAATGTGCCATATTTTTTTACAATTTTCCGGTAATCTTTATCAGTAAGCTTTACTGATCTGTTAGTCGCAACAACAGCCTTTTTAGGCGCCCCTGCGCCTGGGCGTGCACCGCCGTTTTTCTTAACCACATCAAATGCCTCACTATATCGCAATCCGGTCTCATTGGCATAGGCCTCAGCCTCTTTGATTTCATTAAAGGCTCCTTTTAATTCACTAAGGAATATTTTTTTATTCCTTGCTTTCCTCTTTTTTTCCTGATCCGTATTCATTGATATCTGTTGAAATGTTTATAATAAGTCTTTCAGTTCCTTGTCGGTTATGGTTTCCATATCCGATTTGTCATAAATGGCAGCAAGTGTTACAGTTTTATCAATAACTTTTACCATTGTTATTACACGGGCGCCTCCGGATTTTCCTTTTCCCTTTGACTTGATTGACATACGAACTTTATACAAACCATTGCCTAAACCATCACCCTGAAAAGGATTATTAGCCAAAGACGCGCGTAACTCCTAAATATCAGAAATAATAGACATATACCGTTTAGGCAGTTTTCTTGCTTGCTTGTCAAAGTGTTTTGTCGTTTTGGTATTATAACTCATATTGCTGATTACCGGTACGAAGATAATAAAATTCTGAATATTGTCAATACTTTTTTCAGTATATTTATTTCAATCCAGGTTCCCACTCTCATTTAAGTAGTTTCACTAAGGTTTAAATGTGTCACTTAAATCCAGCAAAAAAACGGACTATGTCCGGAATAGATGGTCCTCGGAACCTGTCCCGATTTTTCCATCGGGAGGAGAAAGGGGTCAAATAGTTCAGGGGCTGGCGCTATCTGCGTCAGCCCCTGAGGAGGGAAAATTTTAGAGGAGGTAATAGAGAGGAAATATTAATCGTCTTTTGCTTAGTGATATAAAATTATCATGCCAGCATCTTCACTTTCTCAATATCACTTATTCTTTGTCCTCTTTTTTACATTCTGCAAGGAATTTAGAATTGTGGTCTTTTCCCCAATATGGTTTGGTTGCATCATCACTGTTTTCTTTGGCATATAGCCCATCCGCCTTTTCAAAATAGGGCAATGCTACCTTTTTACCGCCGCCATAGGCTTTTGGAGTGAATAATTTGTTTGTACCCTGCAGATAATACATCCTCGGATTATCTGGATTGATTTCTTTAGCGCTTTCCAGGTCATCATGGAATATTTTCCCATACTTCTGCCAGCGGTTTGCGCCATCTATTACCATACGTGCATTGGCTATAAATGCACCAAGCACATAGGTCTCATCATTTTCCTTTTTCAGCAATGTCACAGCATCCTGTTTTTCTTTATCAGCTTCATCAAGATATGCATCACGTTTTGCTGCATCCTTTTCCATATATGAAAGCACCGCTTTGCTTAAAGCCACATAATAATGGGCAGTCCATTCATTATCCCATTTTTTAGCTATCAATGCCAGTTTATTGCTTTGTTCCATTTTTACATTTGGGTCCTGTGTGGTATCAAATGCCATAAATGTTTTTCCCAAAACAGTTTTAAAATCCTGCGCCTGCGCGCTCATTACAGCCAGGGCCATTGCCCCCGTTAAAATGATCTTTTTCATTTGTTCTTTTTTTATGTGTTTAATTTTATTAACCTTTTAATCCCAATGTCTTTACTTAACAAGTATGTTATATCACCCCTTCGGGGTTTTATACAAAATTTCAGGAATTTGCTATAATAATGTCATCCCTTCGGGTTTAGTGATTTTTAATTTAACTATTGCCTTTAACCTTTTAACTTTTTAGCCTTTGCCTTTTTTACCTTTTAACTTTTTAACCCTTTAACACCTCTACAACTCATCCTTCTTAAACTGTGTCAGCGACATATTCACTCCAAAAAATATTGATCGGTATAATGCTGGCAAAATTGGTGTTTTGTTTACTGCGCCATTCATACTATAAGAATATCTGTATCCGAAAACATTATGCTGGTTAGTGATATTATCTATGCTGAGGTAAAATACCGTGAACCACTTGCCGAAACTATGCAGGTAGGCGGCAGAGACCGCAAGATTATTAAAAGCAGGTGTCCGGGAACTCAGAAAAGTAACCGGTTCGTAAGAAGGGCGACCGCTTGCAAAACTGTAAGTAGCGCTGAAACTGGTATGCAATTTGTCAACAAAATACTTGGACACGATATTAAGATTATGATCGGCAATAAATGTTGGTGTGGCCTCAACCGGATAGTTTGCATACAGCCTTTTGGTATTAATATAGCTGTAGGATATCCAGTAATCGAGGTTTTTAACGGTTTTTTTGTCGCGCCAGAATAGTTCCAGGCCCTGTGCATAACCATGCCCGCTGTTGTTTACTATTGTATTGTTCGTAATGATGCGATAGGTGGTCGGGTCATAGCCGTTATATACTTCACGTATCAGGTTCGCATAATTTTTGTAATAACCTTCCAGCCGCAATGTTCTGTCATCATTTGTATATTGCCAGTTGGCTATATAGTGTATTGCTTCCTGCATACCCGGCTTCTGTTTCAGTCCTGCCATCAGGTAAGAATTATCTGCATCCTGGTAAAAAATACCACTTGCCAATGACACCTGGCTGTGGCTGCCTGTCATTATCGCCATAGACATCCTTGGCGCTACTTTATCTACATTCAGCAAGGCGCTGTGTTCGTACCTCAGGCCGGGACGAAAAGCGATCCTGTTTACCGGTGTCCATTCCAGTTCCGTGTAGGCTGCAATTATTGTTTCAGTAAAATTCTGGTTGAAGATGCCAAAGGATTTCTTATCTATCCCGAAGCTCTGTACATCGGTTCCCAGCAGTAAATTCATACGGCTGGTAAAATAGTCTTTGCCTTCTATGCGGAACTGTGCCCTGTGGTCTTGCTCATTAATAGGCTTATCCCCGAAGGTATTGTTTGTCTGGTCGAGGCTGTAAGATGCCGCGGTAAAAAGACTGTATTTTGCTTTCCACATCTGCCGGTAAGATGCAGTGCCGAAATAATACTGGTCTTTGGTTACAAAATTCAGATTGTCGCCCTCCTTACTTAAATCTTTTATGGCAGTATTGGTAGCAAAACTATCCGGGATTCCGGCAAAAGGATTAGGTATAGTAATACCGCTGGTAGAATTCATACAGTTCAGCCCCACTTTCAATATGCCGTCCTTATTGGGCTTCCAGGCATACCTCATATTGCCGTTGCCGCCTACCGGCACTTTGTAAAATTTGAAGTTGGTTGTTGCAAGGCCAAAAAAAGGAGTAGTGTTATTATAGCCGCCGCCAAAATCAAAACTGCTGTTTTTCCATTTTTTGGTACCTGAAGCATACAGCCCGGCCATATTAGCTCCAAGATTTATCGTACTCTTATCTGGCAGGTCGTTGCTGGTTAATTCCAGAACGCCCGATAATGCCTGACCGTAACGGGCGCTGTAACCACCGCTGCTGAATGATACGCCGGAGAACTGAAATGCCCCGAAGCGGCTGCGCGTGGCCACTCCCGGAGGACCGCTCAGAAATGCATTTTGAACAACGATCCCGTCAACAAGTATCGCAGCTTCATTGGCATCGCCTCCTCTCACGAATAAACCATTGTCAGCACCGGTCTGTTGCGTTCCGGGTAATGTTTCTATTGCTTTTACTATATCGGCATTGGCACCGGCTGTGGTGACTATATCTAATGGCCTCAATACGGTCTTGCTTTTATCATTGGTGGCGTCAAAAGAACCTGCTGTAATGACCACAGCATCCAGGTTGTGCGCTTTGTTTGATTTCATTTTCAATACAATGCCGCTCATATCTCCATTGATAACAATCGGGAGCCCGGCATTCTCGTGGCTTATTTCCGATGCCACAATAGTCTGGTTACCCTTCTCTGAAGTGGTAAACCTGAAAATACCCAGGCTGTCCGTGGTGCCACCGTCAATGGTGTTGTCAAGATAAACACTTACGCCTTTTAAAGGCTTGTCCTTTTCATTCACTACCGTGCCGCTGATCTTGTATTGGGCATTTGATATTGCAGCAGCAAAAAGAAATGGCAGAATTATAAACACTCTTGAAAAACAGGCGTAAACAAGTCTTATCATATAAATAAATGTATAGTTATGCTGTAAAAATATACTTATGGCTAATAATACGAAAATTTATTTCGGCAAATTATTTAACTAAATCGGCAAAGGGTTATAAACCGGCGGTGAAATAAAAAATATTGTCATCATAAATTCACATAGTTGAAATTGCGTTTTTTCCAGATTTGACAACTTTTGAAAAGTTGTCAAATCTATCTGCCATAATTCCAAATAACAACATTACGCTCCTATCCGGGATTAATATACGATTTCAGTTGTTCCACATATTCCTCAAAAGCTGAGATCCCTTTCCTGGTTATTTTACACATCGTGAGCGGGTAATTATTCCTGAATGTTTTAGTAATCTCTATATAACCTTCAGTCTTCAACTTATCGAGCTGCACACTCAAATTACCCGATGTGGCCTTGGTTTTTTCTTTCAGGTAAGTAAACTCGGCTTCCTGCAGGGATATTAACAGGGAAACAATTGCCAGCCTCAATTGTGAATGCAATATTGGATTCAGATCTTTAAACATTTTGCCTGAAGCGGTTTTTTAAAATATAACCAGGAATAATATAAGACAGTATAACAGACAGCGCTAAAAGCAGCAACTGGTATTCAAACTTAGTATAGAATTCCACAGCGCCTATCACCCAGCAGCAAATGGCCCCGGCCTTCATAACTTTCAGGTCCATAAGGCCCCCTGATATAAAAGTGCCTATCCCGTACAAAATTATGAGTACCGGGTAGGTATTAAATTGTAAGGTATTCTGGGAAAACAATACAATGCCCAAAGATATGCCAACAGACATCCACACATATCCCAATACTTTGTCAACATGGGTTTTTACTCTTTCCTTCTTTTTTTGCCGGGCCAGGCCTACGATTTGCACAATTGCCGCCAAAGGCATTAATATAGCCCATGCTAAAGCGTTGTATTCACTCTTCATATGCAACAGCACAAATTGTGCAATGCTGGCAATGCACACGGCCCACCCCCAAACGAGGTAAATAAAGCTGTCGTCGCTGAACTCTTTTCTTGCGGTATTGATCATATCCGCGATCAATTCCAAATGTTGTTTTTCATTGTTTTCCATATTGTTTGTGTTCTTTAGATGATTGTTTTGAATTAAATCCCACACAAAGATAAAGTAGTTTATAAAATAAACAAGTTTATTGAAATTTAGTTTCTACTTTTTGACACTTACGTATTATTTTCATATGATTGTATAGAAACAGAAGCGGCTGCCCTTTAAGGACAGCCGCTTCATTAATTAACCAACTTCAAATCTAATTCGTCGTTTTTACTAATTTTTCAGCTTTCACCATCTGGCCGTTAGTGTCATACAGCATGATGGTATAAACACCGTCTGCAAGTCTGGTGATGTCTATATCCTTAGCCGCATCCTGTTGTATGAGCATCCTGCCGTCTATGCCGCTAATTACAGCACGCACTTCATCTGCAGATTCTATATGCACCATGGTTTGAGCAGGGTTAGGGAATATTCTGAACTCGCCCTTTTTCACAACCGGCACTCCTACGCCACCTCCGGTTGAAGTCCAGCCGGTAAGTACGAAGATATCTGAGAATGACTGGCAGCCATTGCCATCAGTAACCTCTACTTTGTAATTACCATTGGTTGTTGCAGGCGTCTTGTAAGTGGTGGCGCCGGGAATCAGAACGAGGTTCTTAAACCATTGGTAATATATAAAGGTATCCTGTGTTTTGAAAATCTTTCCGTCAAAGGTAACCAACGGATTTGGCAGCGGATTCTGATATACGGGTACTAAAGTACTGATTGCAAAACAACCGCCTGAAACCGCAGTAACCGTACATCCGTAAGTACCGGTTATTGTAGCATTGTACGTACTATTAGTAGCGCCTGCAATTGGAATTGCATTGCGCGACCACAAATAGGTAACTGCCGGGCTGCCAATTACTGTAACGCCGAGTGTTGCACTTCCACCCCAGCAAAAAGAGGCCGATGTCATTGCCGTAACTACAGGCGTACTAATCAGGGTAACCTTGACTTCCGGTCCAAAATCGCTGCACCCTGCGGCATTTGTTGCCAGCGCCTTGTACATACCGCTGCCAGCTACAAAAAGGTTTGGCCCGGTAGATCCTGTTATCGGAGCGCCATTCTTATACCACTGCCATAAAGTCACAGGAAGTCCGGCGGGTTTCGCTTTTAATGTAACCGAACCACCGGTACAGAATGTCAAAGGACCTGTTGAATCTATACTAAGTCCGCTTGGCTTCGCGTTTACTGTTATTGTAATTGTCCCGGAAGTTTTTGAGCAACCAAAACTATTTGTTACTGCTACCTTATACGTCCCGGTAACCGTTGCTGAATAAGTCACGTTAGTGGCACCCGGAATTATTGGCGCACCATCATACCACTGATAAGTATAACCTGCACCCGCATCCGCTGTCATAACTGCTACATCGCCGGCGCAAATACTAGTTGGCCCGGTAAGAGTTATTGTACCCGCCGGTGACGGATGAATGGTAATAGTAATGACATTAGATGTAGCCGAACAGCCTGTTGCATTTGTTACTACGCACGAATAGTCGCCGGTAACAGTGGGGCTGTAGGTAGCAGCCACAGCGCCTGAAATAGGCGTGCCATAATCCAGCCATTGGTAGCCGGTTATCACCCCTGTACCCGTCGCTGTCAATATTACTGAGCTGCCTGCACATGACGTGGAAGTCCCGGTAGTAATTGATATCGCAGCGGTAGTCGGAATAATCGAAACCAGCATAGGAATAGATGTTGCATTACAACCTGTTGTACCTGCTTTGATCGTCACCTGGTAGCTGGTATTAACTGCCGGTGCAGCAATATAACTGGATGCTGTTGCCCCGGGTATTAAAGTCATACCCGGGCTGCTATACCATTGGTAAGTTAATAAAACACCCGTATTGGCCGTAAGGGCTACAAAGCTGCCGGGACATATATTGGTATCTCCGAGAGGTGTAATAATTGCCGCAGGCTGGGGCACCACCGTTACAGTATATGTAGCAGTGCAACCCGGAGGCGTTGTATAAACAATTGTAGCAACACCGGGGCCTGATACACCGGTAACTATTCCTCCACCCGGACCAGGACCCGGGGTAACACCTGCAGTGGTAATTGGAATGCTTGTCCACACACCACCAGCCAAAGGATCTGACAATGTAATAGAGGAAGCTACGCAAACCTGCGTTGGGCCGGTAATAGGGCCTGGTATCGGGCTAACCGTAAATAAGGTGGTAACAGCACAGCCTGTAAGGTTCAGTGTATAACTGATTGTAGTTGTGCCTGACACGCCCACAAAAGTTCCAACAACCCCGGAAGTTGAGCCAATAACTGCGACAGACGAAATTGTACTTGACCAGGTTCCGCCGCCAGTTGCATCGCTTAATGTAGATGACGCGCCCCAGCACACATTAGTAATACCTGTGATTGCTGCAGGTAGCGGGTTCACCGTTATTGGATACGTAGCATAACACAAAGTGGAGGGTATGGTATAAGTAATAATATCCGCACCAGCGCCAGCGCCACCCGTGACGACTCCGCCAGCGGTAACCGATGCAATAGTTCCAATCTGGACCGTCCAGTTACCGCCGCCTGTAGCATCGGTCAAAGAAATGGTAGAACCAACGCATACAACATTGGGCCCTGTTATTGGATTAGGATTTGCGTTGACAGTTACAATGTGTGTTGCGCTGCAGCCACTGCCCAGTGTGTAGGTAATTGTTGTGGTACCAGGGTTATTCCCGAATACAACACCACCCCCAACGGGACCAATGGTTACTGTTGCAACAGTTGTATTGCTGCTTGTCCAGGTACCACCGGCTGTAGCATCGGTCAAAGAAATGGTAGAACCAACGCAGACCTGGTTAGGCCCCGTAATAGGCGTTATCGGATTAATTGTGACTACTTGTGTAATATAACAACCGGAACCGGCTGTATAGGTTATTGTCGAAGTACCTCCCTTTAATCCTGTATAAACACCTGTACCCGGACCAACAGGACCAAGTCCTATGGTCACAGTTGTTACATCGCTGCTTGTCCATGTACCTCCGCCAGCACCGTCAGTCAACTGTGTCGGCAATCCCTGGCACACAGTAAATATGCCCGTTATCGGCACAGGCAATGGAACTACTGTAAAAGTGGTAAATACCTGGCAACCTTTAGGAGTAGTATAAGTAATAGTAGTGGTGCCAAATGCTTTTCCTGTTACTAAACCTCCTACAGGGCCTAAGGTCACTGTCGCAACAGTAGTGTTACTGCTGGTCCATGTACCTCCGCCAACGACGTCTGTCAAAAGCGATGTTAAGCCAACACAAGTACTCATGGTACCTGTAATTGGTGCCACAGGATCTACCACTACCGATTGGGTAACTAAACAACCTGTTGAACTGATCTTATAAGTTATTACTGTTGTTCCGCCTGATACGCCTCCAAGTAGTCCGGTAACCGGATCTATGCTGCCTATTCCCGGAAGTGTACTGGTCCAGCCACCTCCACTGGTAGCATCACTTAAGAAAGTTGTCGTATTCTGGCAAATTTCAAATATACCTGTTATCGGTGCCGGTAGCGGATTAACTACTACATAAGCTACCATTATACAACCAGCAGGACTGGTATAAGTAATTACAGCGCCGGGAGGTGCAACACCTGTAACCACCCCACCCGGACTGGTAACAGTTAATTGAGTACCCCCGCTGGACCACGTACCGCCAGCAGTGGCATCAGTTAACGCTGTTGTTAAGCCCTGGCAAACAGTCAGGGTACCTGTAATATTTTGTACAACATTGACTGTTAAAGTCTTGGTTGCTGTACAACCATAAGCCGTTGTAAAGGTAATAACTGTATTGCCTCCTACTATTGGTGGCGGTGGCGGTGAAGTCACTATGCCGGAAGACGACCCGATCGTAGCAACTGACGAAACGCTGGTTGTCCAGGTACCGCCCACTGTAGCATCACTTAATGTAATAATATCTCCCTGGCATAAAGAGAACTTCCCGGTAGAAGAGGTTATCGTACCCAACGGGTAAACGGTAACTGTTGCCAAAGCCATACAACCTGTAAGAGGTAAGCTATAAGTGATGGTTGACGTACCAAAAGGAACCGATCCTGGAAGCACCCCTGTAACAACACCACCGGGAGGGCCAACTGTCACTGTCGCAACATTAGTATTACCACTGCTCCAGGTACCGCCTCCTGCGTCGGATAAAGTAGTCGTAGAACCGGCACATACGGTTAACTTTCCGGTAATGGCGCCAGGTAACGGATTAACTGTGATTACATAAGTTGTAAAACAACCTGTAGCGAAAGAATCTTTTATGGTAACCGAACCGGAAGATATTCCAGTTACTACTCCTGTTACCGGGTCAACCGTTCCAACTCCAACTGCGCTGCTGCTCCAGGTGCCGCCGCCAATTATGTTGCTCAATGCGATGGTAGAACCAACACATACACTGTTTGGCCCCGTTATCGGAGCTAATGGTTCTACCAAAACGGTTTGCGTCATAATACAGCCTGTTGGCAAAGTATATGTAATAGTGATAACTCCGCCGCCGCCAGGTTTACTGGTCACTATGCCAAAGGGGTCAACGGTTGCAATAAGTGTATTGCTGCTGGTCCATGTACCACCCGTTGATATATCAGACAATGCAGTCGTATAGCCATTGCCGCATAAGGTATCTCTTCCTGTTATCGGCGCCGGTAATGGATTTACCGTCACCACGGTGGTGATGTTACAAGCGCCCCTCGTAGATGTATATGAAATGGTTGCCGTGCCTGGTGAAACGCAGGTAACTATGCCTGTCCCGGCGCCGATTACGGCAACCGCAGGGTCGCCGCTGCTCCAGCCACCAGCCGTTGCATCGCTTAATGTAGTGGACAGGCCGCAGCAAAATGCCTTGGTACCCGTTATGGCCGCCGGTAATGCTATTACAGTTACCGGGTAAGTGGCTATACAACCGGTCGCTGTCAAAGTATAGGTTATCCGGTCAGGGCTAGGACTGACGCCAGTCATATCACCAGTTGATACATTAACCGAGGCGGTGCTGCCAAGGGAGGCGCTTGTCCAGGTACCTCCAGGAGTCGCATCAGATAAAGTAACAGTAGAAAGGATACAAACAGTATCCGGCCCTGTTATCGGAAGCGGCAATGGATTCACGGTAATAGCATATGTGGAATAACAACCGGTACCTAATGTATAAGTAATGGTAGTGATGCCACCTGTTATTACAGCTGATTTACCGGTCACTATTCCTGATGTACCTACTGTGGCAACATTGGTATTAGCGCTGGTCCAGGTGCCTCCTGCATTTATATTACTTAATGCAATGGTTAATCCGAGGCATACATTGTTCGGCCCTGTTATCGCCGCTAACGGAGTAAAGGTTACACCGGTAGTGGATGAACAGCCAAGAGCGGTTGTATAGGTGACAGTCCCGGAACCTCCTCCTGTTACTGTAACCGTGGTCCCGCCTCCTGCAACAGATACCCCGATGCTGCTCCAGGTGCCGATGCCGCCATCAGCCGTATCAAATAATGTTATCGGGCTGCCTAAGCAGGTCACTGTTGTTCCATATATTGGGTTATCCGGATTAACGGTTGCAATGGCCGTTACCGTGCAACCTACTATTGCGCCGGGAACAATCGGTAATGTATAAGTAATAGTTGACGTGCCTTTGCTCAGGAGTACGCCGGTTAGTATGCCGGTGCCGCCGCCTATTGTAGCGACACTGGTAGTACCACTTATCCAGGTACCGCCGCCGGCATCACTTAAGGTAGTCGATGAGCCCGCGCAAACTGTTGTAGTACCTGTTATCGGGCCTGGCAATGGGTCAACAACAATTGTCGCTGCACCAGCCATGCTACTCTGGCAGTTTGTACTTAATGTGATATCGGTAACAAGTATAGTATATGTTCCTGCTGCAAATTGTGTCCCAAAGTCAAGTGGTCCACCGGTACCGGTTAATATAACTATCGGTGAACCGGCAAACCACAACTCATATTTGAAGCCAGCTTGTGAACCCGGTAAAGTAATATCTACTCCAGCCCCGCCTGCGCAATAATGTACAGTGCTGTTAGGTGAAATGGTAAATACAGTTGGCAGCGGGTTAACCGTGACAACAGCGGTTGATATACAACCGGTGGCCGTTATGGTATAAGTTATTGTTGCTGTGCCTGGTAATACTCCTGTTACATCTCCTGTAGAATTAACTGTTGCAATTGTTGTAGTACTACTGCTCCAGTTGCCGCTGGGCGTAGCATCGCTTAATGTAGTTATGGAGCCTTTGCAGACTACAAAAGTGCCCGTTATCGGTGATGGCAGCGGATTGACCGTATAAGTAGTCGTGGCTATACAACCGGTGGCCGTTATAGTATAAGTAATGGTATCAATGCCTGCCGTACCGCCGGTTACTACTCCGGTGCCCGGATTTACCGAGGCCGTTGTATTACTGGCGCTCCAGGTACCCAGTGCTGTGAGGTCGCTTAAAGTCGTTGATAAGCCAACACATACCACCTTTGTGCCGGTAATGCCTGCAGGTAATGGATTTACAGTAAACGTATTAGTCCTGTAACAACCTGTTGGTAACAAATAGGTGATAGTAGTAGTACCTACGCTTACAGTTGAAATTGTTCCAAGCGGATCAATTGTCGCCACACCGGTATTACTGCTGCTCCAGGTGCCTGCGGATGTGCTGTCGCTTAAAGCGGCTGTCAGTCCGGAGCAAACCATCATTGCGCTTCCGGTTACAGTAGTAATTACAGCTGGCGCCGGGTTTACAGTTACGGTAATAGTACCGGTACACGGCCCTATATTATAAGTAATGGTAGCAACCCCTCCATTTGGATAAACGCCTGTCACAACCCCGGTTAAAGAATTGACTGTTGCAATAGTTACATCGCTGCTGCTCCAGGTGCCGCCGGCTACCGGGTCAGAAACGGTTAAAGTGCCGCCGGCACAAATTACTGTTGAACTTGCTGTTACACTTGACACTGCGGGCAGGCATATGGTAGTAATGGAAACAGAACCATTACCTGATGAGTTACAGCCGCGTGATAAAGAAGTGAGACTACCGGATGGGTCAATAAAACTTGATCCGCCGCCGCCGCCTGTATATTGGCCACCGCCACCGCCATAAAAACCACCACCGCCACCGCCGCCGGGTGATCCTATTCCTCCGTTACCCCCCTGAAGGCCGAGTGCGCTACCTGCCGATCCGGATGGCCCTAAACCTGTAACCGAACCGCCTGCGCCTGGCAAAGTTTGCGTACCGCCTCCACCGCCAACAGGTGATGTAAATGTGGGACATGATGTTGGTATTACTGGTCCACCGTTTTCACCAGTAAGCGTACCGCCGCTACCGCCGCTAAAAAAGTTACACCCCGAACCAGCGCCGCCGCCGCCGCCGGCCACTATCATTCTGTTAGATAATGCAATTCCTCCAAAACGAACATCAGAGGCGCCGCCGCCGCCGCCGCCGGCATACGATAAAGTCACAAACTCGCCATTACCACCGCCGTTAAAACCGCCGGGAGATACTGTGTTTGTAACGCCATTAGTTCCCTGGCCTCCTACATAAACGTTTAAAACCTGGCCAGCAGTTACTGTAAAAGTGGCCTGAGCGCAACCTCCGTTTCCGGGTAAAGCGGTAAAACCACCTGAATTAGTTCCGCCCTGAGCTCCCTTTGTTTGTATTATGACCTGGCCAACTCCCAATGGAACGGTCCATGCCTGTACACTGCCGGTATAGCTAAATGTAGTAACCTGGGCAAAAGAACCTGAATTCCATCCCATTAATATTACCGATAGAAAGGTAAGGATTTTGTACATTTTATTCATTTGTCAAAATTTTAAAAGCTTTAAACGGATATTATTTCATCAAAAAACTACTCGTTAATTTATTCCCTTTTTCAGACAACAATATAGGAGCCTTTTCAAGCCCAAAATAAAACAAAAATTCACAACAATAAAACCCACAACATAAAGAGTTGACTTTATGATTCAAAACACCGTTATAAAGATAAGAATTATTTTTATTAATTTCCATAACTCCGCTTAAAAATTTATAAACTATATGAATATTGTTTAATGTTTTATGCGTTATAAAAAAGATGAATAGTGATTTTTTAATTAACAGTTAATAATAATTCGTTGCATAAACGGATGAATTTCCTAAGTTCAAGTACCAAATGCAACACGCTTAGTCAA
>CAISOH010000311.1 GCA_903887005.1 uncultured Bacteroidota bacterium
CCACGAAACAGCGTAGAGCTATTTTTTGGCGTGCGGAGCGTTTCGCCAAAAATCGCCTTTCTTTTTGTTACTTTTTCTTTGGCGAAGCAAAGAAAAAGTAAGATAATGAGGGGCAAAAGCTGAAAAAAGATATGATTTTAAGTGATTGAAAATCAACCATTTACAATACATGTCATTGGCAGCTTTTCGCCGAACGACACATTTTCACATTAATTGAGCCATTGAGCCATTATTATTACCTTTCAGCATCGGATGCTGCAGCCATTTATACAACAAAATAAACTGTACGAAATACAATAAACAGTTAAATATAAAATGATAGTCTATATGCCTGTAAGGTGTACCCATAGACTTGCTATATACTATCGCCAGCACAATAAATCGCAGCAGGTTTAGAAATACAAAACCAAAAGTGCCTAAAAAAAAGTATCTGAATTTCAAACTCATTTTTTGAGGATAGGCAAAAACTATTGCCAGCCAGAAATTGATGATACCAACGCCAAGGCAGCAGTATTCAAGCCGTAAACTTGTACCATTTATTACCTTCAGACTGTGGCTGTAAATATAGCTTTTCATGCCTATGCCATTAAGAATAAAGGTTAATGCATGTAAATAGAACATCCTTAACCAGCTAAGAAAGTTGAAGTATTTATTGACAAATTCTATATAATAGCCGCCGGGAGTAGCCAGCCCTATCAGGGCGCGGCCACCATAATGTAAAAAAATAAAATATACAGCAAAGGGCAAAATGAAAGCATAATCACTTTGAAAATACCCGGCGGTTATTTTTTTTAAAGTCATCACTTAATTGTTATTTTTATTTTCATTTTCAGATTCATTCTTTTTCTTTCTTTCTTCTTTATATTTCTTTACACCATAACCAATAGCCCCGGCTATAAGCAGGCTTACGCCTCCATCAATAGGCGTACCAACATCAGGGGTGCCGCCAGGGTCAAGCTGTGCAAATGCAGAAAAGGAACAGAACAAAGCGATTAACAGTAGTAATTTTTTCATTATTGTGTGATGATTATTTTAAATGATTTATAAAAAGAAACATTTTTATCTACCGATAAATGATACATACCGGGGGTTATGTTTTCTGATCTTAATTGTTTGGTAACAGTGCCTCCCGGATAAATAACTGTTTCCGTAAGAGTTTTTTGTCCAATCGCATTGTACAACGTCAGTCCGTAGGTTCCTTTTTCCATGTTCGTAAACTGAACATTTATGTGCGCGTTATCTGTGGGATTAGGATATACTGTTATTCCGTTTTCAGCGGTTACATTTGGCTGGCCGGATGTTGATTGGTGCATACCAATGTAAAACCGGTTCTGATCAAAAGAACCATTATCTGCATTGACGGCAAAATCATAGGTAGTTGGTGCGGAAAGGTCGATAGGAGTAAAAGTGTTTAGATAATTATCAACAATACCTGTAGAGAACCCGCCAGCGCTGAAGCCCGTTGGCGTAACAGTAAATCGGTAATTGAGTGGTTTCATTCCCGTTATTCCCAGGTAAACAGTATCATCCGTTGCTACAACAGGCCGCGCTTCCAGCGACAGTGCTGTACCATTACGGAGAATAGAAAGATTCTCACCGGTATTGGACAATTTATTGGCGTCATCATCATCCACTGCTATGGAATATTTATCATCGAATAGTGCAAATACTCCATCGGCATTCGACTGGGAGCCATCCGGATTTACTACGCTCATAATAACCTGGAATTGTTCCGTAGTGCTGCCTGTCAGTCTGAAACCATTATTGCTGTTACCTGCAACCTTAATATTTTCCCGTAGCGTTAAACTGCCTGTGCCGGCACTTCCTTTTACAAAGAATGCCATGCCGGAAGGTATAGTGCTGATAGCCGAGCTATAACTGCCGCCTGTTACTGAAGGCGCCCATGCAGGTACAGTGCTGGCATCAACCAGGGTATAGCCGCCTACGCCATAGCTGCCTGTAAGCTTGGGGTCCCACAGCCATACCCTGTTTCCCACGTTGGTCCTGTCTGTCGGAGATATTAAACTGAAATCAATAGTGGATGCAAAAGGATTGCCGACCAGCACATATTGGCTGGCAGGTACGGTAATGGCAGACTGGTCTCCCATCAGCAGGGAACCTGTTGAGCGCAGTATGGTAGCCGAAGATCCGGTGTTAGATGATGTTTTGGTCCTTTCTCCACGCATATACACGAAGTAACCCGGCTCGCTGCTGAACGTTTTTACATTGGTATTGGTAACCGGATTGGTCGTGAAGCTTTGTCCGGTTACATCGAAAGCCAGAATGGACATATGAAGACTTGCCTCATCAAATCCGTTAGAAGTACTATATCTGCTGTCGCAGTCAATAACTGTTCCATAACCCGGATTAGGATCAGCCAAAACAGACGCTCCTTCCTGCCATGCAGCATGAATGGTTTGTGACCCAGTAGTATTGGCAGACAATAACCTCCATGCCCTGCCGGCATTTGCAGCTATATAACGTTCCACCGTTACATTGCCGGATACATAACTGCCTCCGGAACTGCCTACTGCCACATTTGCCGTTCCCGATGAGTTACTGGCAAGAGTCAGGAAGCCGCCGGTAGTAAGTGTACCGCTTGTGGGTGTGTAGGTACCCGTTACCTTGAGGCTGCCGCTAAGCGAAACGCCCGCGCTGTTATTTATCTTCAGGTTTTGTATGGTGTTGGAAGCAAAGGTATTTGCAGGTATGGTTTGTGCAGAAGACCCATTCATTTCTATACTCCCGCTGGTAGCCGTAAATGTACCGCTGTTGGATAGTGCGCCTCCAATTTGCAGTGCGCCTCCGTTAACAGTTAAAGTGGCGCTGGTTTGGATCGTAAGATTTTTGGCAATACCGGTTCCGGTGGTTATAACAGGATAAAAGGTAGCGCCGGTGGGTATTACAACATTAGTTGTGGAAGTAGGTACGCCGCCGCACCAGTTGCCGCTCGTAGCCCAGGTGGTGCTGGTACCGCCAAGCCACGTACCTGCTGCAGTTACAGTTACATTAATAACTGTAGTTGCAGTCGTACTGCCATCCGAAACCTGTATGGTAAATGCATCTGCGCCGCCATATCCGCCGGTGGGCGTATAAGTGGTGCCGGTTGGCGATACTCCGGAGCCTGATGAGGCCGTAGCCGGAAAACCACCCATGGTGCCGTGCGCAGGGCCTGAAGTTACCGTCCATGTTTGCGTAAGCCCTGTAATGTCATTTGTAGTAAGTAATGAATTAACAGATACCGCTGAACCGCTGTTGCAGAGAGTTAAACTCTGGGGGCTGCCGCCGGTAAGTGTCACCAGGGGCAGGGGCGGATTATTATGCAGTACGGAAACAAAAGTAGAGCCTTGATTTGCAAATACAATTTCCGGCTTACCATCTCCATCCATATCCCCTATAGCTATTCCAGAAGGATTTGTCCCGGCAGTATAATCCACCTTTGCAGCTAATGAGCCGCTGGTTATTGTACCGCTGGTCGCTGTGTTTGTAAAAACAGAAACAGTATTAGAATTGTAATTGATCACAGCAATATCCGCCTTCCCGTCTCCGTTCAGGTCACCTACCGCTACTCCAAAAGGAAAAGTGCCAGTGGTAAAATCCACCTTTGCAGCCAATGAGCCACTTGTAATAGTGCCGCTGGTCGCTGTGTTACGAAAAACAGAAACTGTGTTAGACGCGCTGTTTCCCACAAGAATATCCGGCTTCCCGTCTCCGTCAATATCCCCGGTTGCGACTTCATAGGGAGTTGATCCTGTTGTAAAATCTACCTTTGCAGCCAATGAGCCGCTGCCTATAGTGCCGCTGGTCGCTGTGTTACGAAAAACAGAAACTGTGTTAGAACCGCTGTTTACCACTACGATATCCGGCTTCCCGTCTCCGTCAATATCTTCTATCGCCTCTCCAACCGGACTTGACCCGGTCGTAAAATCCACCTTTGCAGCTAATGAACCACTCGTTATAGCGCCGCTGGTCGCTGTGTTCTGAAAAATAGAAACCGTGCCAGAACTCCTGTTGGTAACCACAATATCCGCTTTACCATCTCCGTCAATATCTCTTATCGCTAATTTCTGCGGACTGCCACCTGTAGTAAAGTCAACTTTTGCTGCTAAGGATCCACTCGTAATAGCGCCGCTGGAAGCGGTGTTCCGAAAAACAGAAATAGTACCGGCACCGTAATTCGTAACCACAATATCGGGCTTGCCATCTCCATCTATGTCTCCTATAGCTACACCAACGGGATTACTACCTGTAGTAAAGTCAACCTTTGCCGCAAAAGAGCCGGAAGTAATGGAGCCGGAAGAACTGGTATTCCGGTATATGGAAACAGAATTTGCACCGTAATTGGCAACAACCATATCCGGTTTGCCATCGCCATCAATATCTCCTATCGCTATATTACGAGGAGTTGACGCGCTGGTAAAATCCACTTTAGGATCAAGACCAATGCCACCCGTTCCGCTGTAGGTTGGCAGGAAAGAATACTGGGCAAAAGCCATCAGCGATGATGCTGTATTATTTTCAGTTACCGGCATGTAAATAGCCCCTGACGGCACGGTAACACTCAGCGAGGTGCTGCTGGCAGATGAAACTGTTGCCTGGGTTGCTCCGAAATAGACAATGTTATTGGCAGCTGTATTATTAAAATTTGTGCCGGTAATAGTTACCGCTGCACCTGCATTGCCTGCATTCGGGCTTACAGATGTAATGGTAGGGGGCGGCGGATTATTATGCAGTATGGAAACATTAGCAGAGCCATGATTTGCAAATACAATTTCCGGCTTACCATCTCCATCCATATCCCCTATAGCTATTCCATAAGGATTTGTCCCGGCAGTATAATCCACCTTTGCAGCTAATGAGCCGCTACCTATAGTGCCGCTGGTCGCTGTGTTCTTAAAAACAGAAACTGTATTAGAACTGAAATTGGCCACCGCAATATCCGCCTTCCCGTCTCCGTTCAGGTCCCCTACCGCTATTCCAAAAGGAGCGCTGCCGGTGGTAAAATCATTCTTTGCGGCCAATGAGCCACTGCTTATAGTGCCGCTGGTCGCTGTGTTACGAAAAACAGAAACGGTTGCAGAACCGTAGTTTGTCACCAGGATATCCGGCTTACCGTCTCCGTCAATATCTCCGGTTGCTACTTCATAGGGAGCTGTTCCTGTTATAAAATCTACCTTTGCAGCTAATGAGCCGCTGCCTATAGTGCCGCTGGTCGCTGTGTTACGAAAAACAGAAACTGTGTTATCAACGTTATTTGCCACTACGATATCCGGCTTCCCGTCTCCGTCAATATCTCCTATCGCCGCTCCAACCGGATTTGTCCCGGTCGTAAAATCCACCTTTGCAGCTAATGAACCGCTCGTTATAGCGCCGCTGGTCGCTGTGTTCTTAAAAATAGAAACTGTATTGGAAGCGTTATTTACCACCACAATATCCGCTTTACCATCTCCGTCAATATCTCTTATCGCTAATCCCCACGGTTGGCTGCCTGCAGTGAAGTCAACTTTTGCGGCTAATGATCCACTTGTAATAGTGCCGCTGGAAGCGGTGTTCCGAAAAACAGATATAGTACCGCCTCCTCCGTAATCGTAATTCGTAACCACAATATCGGGCTTGCCATCTCCATCTATGTCTCCTATAGCTACACCAACGGGATTAGTACCTGTAGTAAAGTCAACCTTTGCAGCAAAAGATCCGGAAGTAATGGAGCCGGAAGAACTGGTATTTCGGTATATGGAAACAGAATTTGCACCGTAATTGGCAACAACCATATCCGGTTTGCCATCACCATCTATATCTCCTATCGCTATAATATAAGGAATTGACGCGCTCGTAAAATCCACTTTAGGATCAAGACGGATAGCACCCGATCCACCTGCAAAAGTAGGCAGGAAAGAATACTGGCCAAAAGCCATCAGCGATGATGCTGTATTATTTTCAGTTACCGGCATATAAATAGCCCCTGACGGCACGGTAACACTCAGCGAGGTACTGCTAGGCAGATGAAACAGTTGCCTTGGTAGCCCCGAAATAAACAATGTTATTGGCAGCCGTAGTATTAAAGTTAGTACCTGTAATAGTTACTGCGGTGCCTGTACTGCCCGCATTCGGGCTTACCGATGTAATAGTGGGGGTTTGCGCCTCCGCCAACCCGCTGCACAACAAAATACCGGAAAGCAGAAGTGCCCTTCCGCCTGCGGTCCCCTTCACATTTTTACCTGTGTATTTAAGTTTAGCGCATAAATTTAATATATCGCTTACTCTATTTCTGAAAGGCATTGCAGCAGCGTAATTTTTCATCATTGGTAGTTTTATTGTACGATTAATTATATTAATTGTTATTTATATTTTATTGTTTTACTTGTGCTTCAAAAATGATAACTGACTTGAGTTTAAGCCCACAGCCAATAGAATTCCTGTCATGGTGAGCCGCGCCGAACCGTGACAATGATGAGTATCTTGCTGAGTTTAATCAGGGAAATGCAGCCCCTGCAAATGAGAAAAATAAAATAACACAACTCATTTATAATTAAAATTCAATCAACTGCAAACACGTCACAGTGAGCCCCCACAGAACTCCACCAACACACGAGCCCCGAAATATGTGCCACAATTCACGCTTTTCACCGAATCATTGATGACATTAAGACCTTTTTATATTTTATATAAAAACACCTTAACTATTGAGCAAAGTTCCGCATATACGGAATCAATGTTCTTTGGCACAGAAATTTTCTCAAAGAAAAAACAGAATACTTTATAGGTTCTGCTCTTTAATTGTAATCAATAAATGAAGGAAATACCCGATAATTGCTAAAAAAGCAGATTTTGTTATAACTGGAATAATTTCCAGTTGTTTGACTGCCACATTTTACAATATCCTTATCTAGAGCAGGAAAAACAAATACTCACATAATATATAAAATATTTGTATAATTTCAAATCAAAAATATTTTGACATTTTAATGACACAAATATTACTTGTTTTAATTGCCATCATTAGGCTTTAAATTTATGCCCCTATAGGCATTGACTATTAACAACATTATCCTAAGTGTTTTCCCAATCATAAACCCTCTGGGCCTCGTTTTTCAGGCGGGTCTCGTTTTCTAAGATCACTTTTATCAGTGAACAATATCAGAACTGCTTAACAATTGGTTTTCATATAGCAGTAAGTCCCCTTCCGTCATAGCCGATTCTCAGCTTTTCGCGGGACTTGGCGTCATCGGGGAGTAATGGCTGAATTACCTTACAAGACCTGCAATATACCCTGCAACCATATATATCATAATTCGTAGAGACGGCTTGCATCCGTCTCCGCTTCATGGTTCAAATATTGCCCCAATTTATATTCCGGTTGCGTCAACACATATTTGTGCTTCGCCCCCACCAATCCACATTAAATAAAAATAAATTTCCGTCGCAGGTGAGTAGTCTAATTTTTCATGGACTCACCGTCATTATGGAACAATAGCTGAATGCCCATATTGTCTGTAATGTTCACAAAAAATAATAATTGTAGTTTGGCGTAAACTTTGGCTGAGCCTGCCCCGGGGAATCGAAGGATCATAGGTGGATGTTAATCTGCGGCGCCCCAGGCAACCGCCCGAATCAATTTATATCATAATTCGTAGAGACGGATTGCATCCGTCTCCGCTTCATGGTTCAAATATTGCCCCAATTTATATTCCGGTTGCGTCAACACATATTTGTGCTTCGCCCCCACCAATCCACATTAAACAAAAATAAATTTTACAATTTATTTGGAATTGTCAATAATAATGTCTATATTTGTTCCTGAATTTGAATACTATGACAACTAAATTTAATATTATAAAATTTCAGTGCGCAAAGAAAGCGCAACGGAGCGCAAAAAATGCGCAAGAATTTGAGCACAAAATTTTACTAACTAATTGATTTTCAATATAAAACTGCGCAATAATCACAAAATAAAAAAAATCAAACTAGAATTGCGCAATCCTTAAAATTTAGATTATTCCTAATGCAGGTAAGCCGCAAAAAAACACATGAAAGAAATCCGTGTAATATAATAATCCCTTTTAATCCGCGATTCAGACAAAAAAGACGTAGTGAAAACGTCCAGATAATGTCCAGTTTTTTTCGGTCATAATTTATACAACTAATTGAAAACCAACATAATGAACCTATCAGGGTGGAAAATAAAAAAATCGCTTAAAAAGTGTACAATTTTAAATTTATGATAATATTAGAACCCATATTTGTCATCCTGAGTAAACAATTTGCTGCGCACAAGCTCTTTGAAAATGACAAATCATAGTAAACAGCACTCACGCCTAACGGAGATTCTTTTGCGACGCAGATGCATTTAAGCCAGGTGATAAAAATACACCTCTGGAAAAGTTACTATAGTCTCATCATTGCCGACTCCTGTCGTCCCTTAATAGTTTTCCCCCACGAAACAGCGTAGAGCTATTTTTTGGCGTGCGGAGCGTTTCGCCAAAAATCGCCTTTCTTTTTGTTACTTTTTCTTTGGCGAAGCAAAGAAAAAGTAAGATAATGAGGGCAAAAGCTGAAAAAAGATATGATTTTAAGTGATTGAATATCAACCATTTACAATACATGTCATTGGCAGCTTTTCGCCGAAGGGCATAATCATAAACAATCTCGGTTTACATTTGTTGCGTTAATACGGTAATAGGCCTGATTTTTATGTTAGAGATCTTCTGTCGAAGACATGGGGATTTTTGTCATTTTCAAACCGGTGATTGTGAAACCGTCCAGGTGTTATTAGCATTGAATGTTACATACAGGGTATAAACATTTGCCGGGAAGTCAACCTCAACAATACAGGATATTTGCTGAATTTCGCGGGCTCCGCCCGGAGTGCTCCTGAACATTTGCTGGGTATCTAAAACATCGCCCTGATTAAAAATACCAAATACCATATAGTATTTTGGATTTGGCGTAAATATGACGTTTATGTTTGGCTGTGCCTGTACCACAAAAGTCCCTGCCCCCGACATACCAAAACCTACTGAAGCTGTATTCATTGGAATATTGGTCGTTTCATTAATGTAAAGAGAACCTGAAGGGGTGAAGGTTCCTTGCCCTTCAAAAAGAAAGGCGCCATTATAGTCAAACGTAATTTGGTTATTGCTTGTAAGGCCGGCAGCAACAGTTTGGGAAGCTGAAAAGTTAATTCCGGGCACTAACACACCTGTCTCTCCCCATACAAAGAAATAATCTATTGTCCAGTTAAAATTACATTTTGTGCCCGGATTGCATTTTTGCGCAAACCATGCGAGCGACATTACACCCGCCTGGTTATTTTCGTCCATCTGAAAAACGCAGGCACTCCATGCATTACTGGAATTGTTGGTAAAGTTGATGGAATAAGTATCCATAATTGATCAGTTGTAACAAAGTTGAAGTATAAAATCTTCGTGATTATTTGTAAATAAAAAAACGACGCCTGAAAGACGCCGTCTTTTTACCTGCGGTTTTGATTATTTTTTCCTTGCGCTCATTAACTGTGCACTTTTATCAACACTGACAGATGGAGATTGTGAAACCGTCCACGAATTGTCAGCATTGAAAGTTACATACATCGTATAAACATTTGCCGGAAAGTCTATCTCCACAATATTGGACATCTGCTGAATATCCAAAACATCACCAGGAGTAAACTGACCGAAAGCCATCCAGTATTTTGGATGCGGAGTAAATGTGGCATTTATGTTTGGCTGGGCCTGTACCGCAAAAGTACCCGAGCCCGACATTCCAATACCTACAGAAGCTGTATATAATGGAATATTAGGTGTTTGGTCTATATACAAAGATCCGGCGGGGGTAGCTGTTCCTTGTCCTTCAAACAGGAAAGCCCCGTTATTGTCAAAAGTAATCAGGTTATTGCTTGTAAGGCCGGCAGCAACAGTCTGGGAAGCTGAGAAGTTTACTCCAGGTACTAACACGCCTGTTTCTGCCCACACAAAGCTGTAATCTATTGTCCAGTTAAAATTACATTTTGTGGCTGGATTACATTTTTTTGCAAACCATGCAAGGGACATTACACCCGTTTGACCGATATTTTCGTCTTGCTGGAAGACACATGCACTCCAACCGTTAATTGAGTTGTTCGCAAAATTGATGGCATATTGCTGGCCCATAAAATAATTTTTTTATTTTTTTATACCTACTCTGTTTCCGGCTTTTCGGTTTCCGCCTTTTTTATCAATGTAGCTACGATCGATGACACAAAATAACTACACGATACAGCGTTGAAACAGCGTTTATAGACCTGTTTTCGAAAACAGGTCTTTGAGTGGGTATATGCACGTAAAAACACCTGTTTGAATTACAGGTAAAAAAACGGGGGGTGCTTACCTGAAGATCGTACTTTCATAAATATGATTATTGACCGCAAACAATACCAGGCCAGCAGTATTCTTACAGCCGATTTTTGCCAGTAAGTTATTTCTGTGCCCGTCAACAGTACGTGAACTAATATGCAATTGCAGTGCTATTTCCGAATTGGTATGTTCCTGGCAAATGAGTTTGAGTATTTCAATTTCCCGCACAGTGAGGTCAATAGGTATATTAGAAAGTGAACGGAAGTTGCTGTTTTTTATTTTGAAGCTTTTACGGATAGCACTTAAAGTACTTTCATTAAAGTAGAAACCGCTTTTATGTGCTGTTCTTATTGCAAGGATCACTTCTTCAATGTCGCAGTTCTTTACAAGGTAGCCGGCAACACCCGCCTCTACCATTTTACTGATAAAGCGTTCCTGGTTATAAACGGTCAGTATGATGATCTTTATAGAAGGGTATAGTTTCTGAACGATGCACGTAAGATCAAACCCATTCAGTTCCGGCATGTTGATATCCACTAATATTACATGAGGAATCCCTTCACTCCCGGATAGCAGGTCCAGGAATATCTTCCCGTTTTCCACCGCTGCCAGAACTTCGAAATCTTCTACCTCTCTAAGCAGGGCATTTACCCCATTACGAAATAAATGCTGGTCTTCAATTAATGCAACTTTTATTTTATCCATAAAGCATTGTTTTATTAAGACTGTTTTGCGGTAGCTTTATATTGAAGGAAAATCCTGCACCTGCTGATGATTTCATGGTATATTCAGCCTGTATCATACTTAGCCTGCTTTCTATATTATACATACCTATTCCATGACTATGAAAAACATCTGCATCTGTGCCTTTACCATCATCAGAATACTGTATCATTATATAGTTGTTCTCTTTGTTCGTTATGATGCTTACTTTTTGGGCAGATGCATGTTTAATCGTGTTTGATAATAGTTCCTGCATTACCCTGAACAAGGATAGAGAAATGTCAAAGGGTAGTTGCTTTAAGATGCCGCACGAATAATCCGTAACCTGGATCACGAGCCCAGTGGACAGGCTCATATTTTCACAAAATTCTTCCAGTGATTCCTGGAAACCCCAAAGGGCTAGCCCGGAGGGCGACAAACTGTGTGAAATATTCCTTACATCCTCAATCACCCTGTCTATCATGGTCTTATATTCCTCCGTTATGCTTTGGATGGCTGGTATATCGGGAGTAAGGTGCTGAATGCGTGAAACCATGAAGCGCAGGTTGGAAAGGGAACTGCCTATATGGTCATGAATATCTTTACTGATGCGTATCCGTTCATTTTCCTGCGATTGCATAATGGCATTTAGTACATGTTGCCTGTGATTCAGTTCTGCTTTCTGAATTTCAGCACTTTGAATTAAAAATTTTTTGTGATACCTGACATATAAATAAATAACAGACAAAGCCAGGGATATACTCCCCGAAGTGCCAATCAAAATCAGCGCATATATATTGTCATTTATTTTTTGTATTGCCATAATGCAAAAGAAAATAATACATACATTACCAACAGGAATGTAGCATGTATATTCCAGGTCAAATTACTAAGGCTGGAATTTGCAGAAATGGTATTTGAAATAATAAACAACGTAAATGAACCGGAAAAATAGATCAGGATCCCTGAATTGATATATACATTTATGTTTTTAATAGTCCTCAATATATCTATTTTATCCAGTGTTTTCTTGAAATACGCTATAGTTAAACTAATAACAATAATAGCTTCAAGCGATTTGGTATAACTGTTATATGTATTAAGGTTTTGAAAGAAAACTACATTAATTACACATAATATCAGGAAGGATAAGATTATCACATGAATGTATTTCCCTATGATGGTTCCTTCCAGTATTTTTTTATAAAAAATGGATATGATAATAAATTCAAGCGCTGTATAAATATGGAGTGCCGGCATATTGTTAATATTATTGGATGCCAATATCCCGGTTATGATATTTGTAATACCATTAAAATACAAATACCATGTTACTATCTTTAATTCAGCAGGAAAAGTCCTGTATTTGGCAATTGCAAAACATATGGGAATAATAATACTTACTGGTACCACTATTCCCATATATATGTACGAAGCCCCAATTAATAATATCATCCAACCTCCGGTTTATTATTATTGTTCCAGGTTACTATTCAACTCATTGGGTTCTCCGCAGCAGGGTGGGCATGGCTGTGTAGTATCATAAATTACGCTGGCACTATTCACGGTTATAATGTCGTTGCCGCTACCATCTACCGGCACGATATACAGATGCATGCCTGATAATTGATCAGCTACCGGGAGTGCACCATAAACCCTTACACCCCCTACCGCATATTGCATTATTTGCTGGATGTCGTTTAGCGGAATATAGAAACCATAAATAGGCATTTCACCTGGACTTATGTTAGTGTTGATATAGTTTCTCCAGGATGCGGTTTCTGCCGATGCTAAGTTTACAGGTACCGGATCATCCCCTGGCATAATTGTTTTTTGCTCTTGCTCCATAAGTTATAATATTTAATTGTTATAAATTTAGAAAAACTTGATTTTTCTTCGGTTAAAAGTACTTGCAGGTCTTTTATTAAAAAATACTTAAAAACAAGTATTTTTTTACCCTGCAAATAAATCCGGAATGTCAATATTTTGGAAATAAATATTTTCTGTCTAGGACGAGCAGTTCTATGATCTTCGCATAACAGATTGTCAATCATTGCACCAGAACTGAAATTAACAGTAAAGAAAAAAACTTCAGACAATCAGGTTAGTAATTATGTTCATGCTAGCCTGGCAGCTACCAACAACTACAAATTTTATTTAATTCGTAAAATTCCAACCCGGGAAATGGAACCAATTATCTCTATACAACAAAAATCTCCAATTTTTCAGATATCCTTATCTGAAAAATTGGAGATTTGACGCTTACCGCCACCAAGAAAATGCCCTTATTGTTTTATTTTATGTGATCACAAATTGCGTCCCCATCATCCCTGGTGTCGCCCCAGAATATTTTGAATTCAATAAAGGGTGTTCCGTATTTATCACCACCTATGTTTTCTTATGATTAACGCTTATTGCTCATTCAAAAAAGCGATCATTTTCCTTACGGCCTTGCCTCTGTGGCTAATTTGGTTTTTGATGGCTAAAGGAAGTTCTCCAAAAGTTTGTTCATAACCCTTTGGTATGAAAATCGGGTCGTACCCAAATCCTCCTGCTCCTCTTTTTTCTTCAATTAATTCACCCTCGCATATCCCTTCAAAATAGTACACCTCTTCATTCCAGATAAGGCATATCACCGCTTTGTAAAATGCACTTCTGTCGTCAGCCCCTTTGAGTTCATCCAAAATCTTCTGCAGGTTCTTTTCATCATCCCGTTCGCCACAATAATGAGCGCTGTCAACACCCGGTGAGCCATGCAGCGCCTTCACACATAAACCGCTGTCATCAGCAAAAACATTCTTTCCTGAAAATTGATGGATAGCTGACGCCTTAGTCAAGGCGTTCTCCTCAAAAGTATGGTAAGGCTCAGGTATTTCGGCAGTAAAGCCGATATCCTTTAACGATAATAGCTCAATATCCTCTATCATGGATTTTATTTCCCTGATCTTTCCCTCATTATTGGACGCAATTACTAATTGATACATATACAAATATAAGGAGTTGAGCGATACTCAAATAAAAAGAGGCTGCTTCAAACAAATGAAGACAGCCTCTCAATAATTATCAAATTAACGAATTGTCACATTACTACATTTTCACATTATCGCATTATCGCATTAAAGTCACTGCTTCCACTGTTTGGTTGCAAATCTTGCACTTACAACAAGTTCTTTACTGCCGGGGGTATATTTATAGAATCCTTCTCCCGATTTTACACCCATATAGCCAGCCTGCACCATATTTGCAAGCAATGTTGCCGGTGCATATTTCTGATTGCCAAAGCCCATATGCAACACATGCATTATGGAGTAGCAGGTATCCAGACCTATAAAGTCAGCAAGCTGCAATGGCCCCATCGGGTGTGCCATACCCAGTTTCATAATAGTATCAATTTCTGAGACGCCGGCTACGCCTTCCTGCAATGCAAGTATAGCTTCATTGATCAGCGGCATTAATATCCGGTTAGAGATAAAGCCAGGATAATCGTTCACTACACATGGCACTTTACCTAACTGCTCTGATAAATTAAAAATAGTTTGTGTCACTTCTGCATCTGTGGCATAGCCGTTTATTATTTCCACTAATTTCATTATTGGTACCGGGTTCATAAAATGCATACCTATCACCTTACCTGGGCGTTTTGTTACCGAACCAATCCGTGTGAGGGATATGGAAGAAGTATTGGTCGCAAGGATACAGTTTGCAGGGCAATGTTTGTCGAGCTCCCGGAAAATGTTCAGTTTCAGGTCAATATTTTCACTGGCCGCCTCAATTACAAGGTCAGCGTCTTTTACAGCCTCCACCATATCAGTAAAGGTTTTTATTCGCCCCAAAGCCTGAAGTTTTGCTTCTTCAGTAAGGGTACCTTTTGCCACAAGCCGGTCCATATTTTTACCTATTGTAGCCAAAGCTTTATCCAGCGCGCCCTGGTTTATGTCCATCATGTGCACATTAAACCCATTTTGGGCAAAAACATGGCTGATGCCATTGCCCATAGTACCAGATCCAATTATCGTAACGACATTCATTTTCACTAACATATTTTTATCTGTTTTCGTTTTGCCCGCCAAGGTACAGATTACTTGCTGCAAATTCAAGTAATATAAATTTTTTTAAGTGTAAAATGTTGCATAATAACTCTATTTTGAAGGTGCAAATCTTCCCATTGTATCTTTGCAGATGCCGGTTTTATTCAACTAATACTATAAATAAAAATGTAAATATTAAATTTATTGGGGAACCAAAGATATTACCGGTTTTATACGTCTAAATAAAAGAAATTCGCACAAAATTTTAATGTTTTCATTTTTTAATACCCGAAATTTGTATTTTAGAAAGTTATACGTCTTTTTTGTGCATTAGAGAATATTATTCAGGTGAGTAAAAGGATATCCGGATTATTAGTTGCGCTGTTCTTCCTTATGCATGGCTTTAATAGCTATGCGAGCCATATATTTGGCGGAGAGTTGTTATATACTCATGTCTCAGGAAATACATATAAAGTAACACTTACCGTTTATGGAGATTGCGGCGCCGGTTCGGCCATATTCAATACACTTTATGCCGCCACGCCTGTTGTAAATATTTACAATGGCGGTATTTTATTTTCTACTATCAATTTGCCTGGCGTAGAATTAGGAACTGAAGTATCACCTGTATGCCTTGCTGAAATAAAGAATACCAGTTGTAATGGCGGCTCTCGTCCTGGTGTAAGAAAGTTCACCTATTCCGATACCGTATCAATTCCGGTAAAGTCTGCTGATTGGGCATTTATATTTAATGGCAATATGGGGCCTGCAGCAACAAATGCTGGCAGAAGTGGTAGTATTTCTAATATCATAAACGCCACACCGGGAACGGTCAACAGCACTACCATACAGCTTGAGGCAGACCTGAATAATACCCTCGGAGATAATTCATCTCCGGCTTATTCCTCTATTCCTACTCCTTTTTATTGTATTAATTTAGAAGGCCAATACAACCAGGGGGCCATTGACCCGGATGGTGATTCTATTGCATTTAGCCTCATACCGGCAGTTGATGCCAATAATGGAAAAGCGGTATCTTATATTTCGCCCTATACCGCAATCAACCCTTTAGCCACCAGTGCGGGGGCCTTTAGTTTTAGCGCATTGAATGGCCAGGGCACTTTTACTCCAAACAAAACACAGAACGCACTGGTAGTTTGCCAGGTATCCGAATATAGAAAAGGCGTGCTGGTCGGTACCAGTGAAAGGGAAATGACCTTTGTGGTATTAGATAATTGCCAGGGAACACCTCCCAATCTTACCGGGCAAAATGTTTCCGGAGGGGCCTTAACCGGTAAAAACATTGTAAATGTGTGTATTGGTACGCCTCACTTATCTTTTAATATTGGTGTTACTAATCCAAATGGTGATGACCTTTCAGTATCCAACAGCGCATTGCCCGGCACTGCTACACTAAATATAGCAAACAATAATACACCTGCTCCTTTTTTGACCTTCGACTGGGCTACAGCTGCCATTTCAACCGGTATTTATACATTTTATCTTACAGTAAACGATAATCATTGCCCTTTAGCTTTTAAACAAACAATAGCCTATACTATCAATGTAACTCCTCCACCCACTGTTTCAGGTATTTTAATATCTCCTACACAATGTATCCATAAGGCGTATATGCAATACAACCTTATCTCAGGTTATCTTCCACATACACTTACTATTATGCAGGGCAGGAAGGTATTGAAAACCTATACCGATACTACCGGCATAATAAAAGACAGCCTCGCGGCCGGAAGTTATACGGTTAGTGTAAGTTCTAATCCATTTTGTACCACTACTGCGGCAATCATTGTTCAGGATAGCGGCAAGCTGCCTTTAGCGCCTGTTGTAGATGATTATTGTATCGGCGCGCCTGAAAAACCAATTGATATAACGCCTATAGGAAATGGAGCGATCATCACATGGTATAGTTCAAATGGCTACCCGATGTATTATCCGCCTGTTCCCAATACTACCCAACCTGGTACAGATACCTGGTATTTTACGGAGGAATATCAATTATGCATGTCTGACAGGATCCGGGCCACTGCCGCTGTACATCTCTTACCAGTACCCGCTATAACTATCCCTGAAAATATCTGTCTTGGCGATACGATATATTTAGTAGCATCCGGCGGTGTTCAATATACCTGGACGCCGAAAACTGAAATTCTAACGGATAATTCAGGGAAGGAATATATAAGGATAATGACGCCTGTAACCCTCCAGGTAAAAGTTGCTGACCAGTATGGATGTAGTGATTCAACCATCGCAAGGTATAAGGACATACAATACTGCTGCAATTTCTATTACCCAAATGCATTCACCCCCAATGGAGATGGCAAAAATGATGGCTTCAGAATAATCTCTTACGGTAACCTCACAGAATACCACCTGGTCATTTTTAACCGATGGGGCCAGCAGGTTTTTGAGTCCACGGATCAAGGGCAATACTGGGATGGTAAATTCAACGGCATGCCCTGCGAAATAGGTACTTATATGTACTACTTTAAAGGCAAGTGCCTGACCGGTAATAAAGAAGAAACTAAAGGCGATGTGATCTTAATCAGGTAGTTTTTTGAAGGAGTTAAAGAGGTCTATTGGGTAAAAGGTTGATGTTAATTGGCTACAAACTTTTTAACCAATTACCACACAGTAGATAATATAGTTCTAGCTTTTACGTATTCTTATCTGGTACTGGCAACTGGGGTAGTTACCGCCGAAATTTGCTTCGTGGATGCTTTTTTTGATGATGTATAGAAGTAATAAACACTACTTTTTGTTTTTTATTAATTCTATACACAATTGTATAAGGAAAGCTTTCCACCAATGCCTCATGGTATCCTGGCCTTGATTTAACACTGAAAATTTCAGGGTTAGTTATTATTTTCTCTACCTTGTTTTTTACCGCAGCTAAAAACTTTTCTCCTAAACCAAGCTGCTGCTCTTCGTACCAACGGTAAGCGTCATTATAATCTATAGCTGTAGCACCATGGAACACTACCGAATAACCTTTCATTTCTTATGTTGTTTAAAGGCTGTGCGGGCGTTGTTTTCCATTTCTTCAAGGGTAAATAATCGGGCTGTCCCTGATTCGTACTCTTTTGTCCGCCTATCCATTTCAGTAATAAACGCTTCATCAGCCCATGCGTCTTCTCTTTGTTCTACTTCAAGCATAGCGTAAATCATTTTCACTGTTTTATCATCAGCGAAATCAATGTATTTTTTTACCTCTTTTCTGATATCTTTTATCGCCGTCACATTCATTGGTTTATGTTTTATACAAATTTAATGAAAAAACCGGGACTTGACATTCAACCGTATGTATTCAGGAATTATGCTAACTACGATTTTTATTTTTTAGAACACTACACTAAACCGGGAGCAAAATAATAATGTAGTTTTGTAAAATTATCAATTAGCCCCAATATGGCAACTAACAAATTACGCTCTTTTAACCCTTTAACTATTTAACCAATTAACTTTTTAACCAATTAATTTTTTAAATGAAATTTCTAATCGTTGGGTTGGGCAATATTGGTATGGAGTATGACGCTACGCGCCACAATATTGGTTTTGATGTTGCAGATACTTTTGTAATAAAACATGGCGGCGCTTTTTCTTTAGACCGCCACGCCTTTGTATCGGAAGTAAAATGGAAGGGCAAAACCTTCATTGTTATTAAGCCTACTACTTTTATGAACCTGAGCGGCAAGGCTGTAAAATACTGGCTCGATAAAGAAAAGATACCCCTTGAAAATATGCTGGTACTGGTTGACGACCTTGCATTGCCAATTGGCACTTTACGTCTCCGGGCATCCGGTAGCAATGCTGGTCATAATGGCCTGAAAAATATTGAGCTTGTTCTTATGACAGATAAGTATCCCCGACTGCGTTTTGGAGTCGGCAGTGATTTTCCCAAAGGCCGTCAGGTAGAATTTGTATTGGGCAAATGGAAACCTTCTGAAGTACCCTTTGTAAAAGATGCATTATTTAAAAGCATTGACGCCATTGAGTGTTTTGCTACCCAGGGCATCGGTAAGGCCATGACCGCGTTTAATAAAGGGTAATAAAAAGGGGTACCGAATACACCCTGTAAATCAATTCAATTACTATACTTTAAACGGGATAAATTAGTGAATCTTGTTGAAATAGTAAAATAGATAATTTGTCATGGTAAGCCGCGCCGAACCATGACATGCTGAATTCTGAACACAAGCCTGCACAAAGTTCTGAACTTACAATTTTACCCACTGCAAGTATAGCATAGTAAAGATGACATTTGCTATATCTTACTATTTCCTTTCAAATTGATTCGTAATTTTATAACAATTATATATATGACGAAAATCATGTTTTATTTTAAAATTAAATTTAGTATTCTTACGGAATTTTAAAATTTCGTAATCCAATTTATTTACTTACTATAATGCTCTTTTATAGAATTAATAGTAGTGAATACAGTAAAAATACCCTTTTTATTGTGGTGTTTTTCACGTAACAACTTTAAAGGCTGTTGTAAATCTTTGCGTTATAAAACATAGAGGAAAATCATACTCATAATAATATCA
>CAISOH010000312.1 GCA_903887005.1 uncultured Bacteroidota bacterium
AGTATATAAATTTAAATATTATTCCTATTATATTCTTTTTGTGGTAGAAATATATTATTTTAACATCCCGTTTGAATTACAACCTATCTGCAAAGATGTTTTACTATCCCCCATGCAGGATCGGTTAAAATATTTTTATTCTTTTAGATCTATTATGATCATTAAAAACTGTTTTATGAGAAAGTATTTAGTCCTGGTTCTGGCATTTGCACTATTCATTAATGTTAGCAATAGTTTCGGGCAACAAACAATAAACCACGTTGCTGATAAAAGTAATAACCAGGTAATCGACAAAACTATTTTATCCGGGCATTTTGAGATAGAAAAGGCCAATAAGGAAAGAGGAATTATGGAGCATATTAATGTAAATTACGCATTATCTCCTGTTCCTTTCTGCAATGTTTTGAACCTTGAGTTAAGTACGCCGGACCCGGTAATATTCACGGCAGCCATTGTTGACCTTAATGACCGGAAGCTTGTTCAATGGAAAGCAGAAGGTCCGGATTACATACATAAAAGCAGGATAGATATTTCGAAATTAGAGCCGGGTAATTATAAGGTAAACATATATTGGGAAAAGAGTGAAGGATTATTATACAGCATACCTTTTCAGAAAAACGGAAAGGATAAATAATATTCAATCAAGAATAGTTTCATGAATAATCTGCGAATAATATGAAAGTCCTGAATTTTATTAAAACATTAACCGCACTTATTGTTGTGACATTTGTTACAAATATAGTAAGCGCGCAACTGGTAAACTGCAATGTGTTTTTAAAAGGTCAATATGTTGAAGTCGGAATAAACAGCAACGGTGCTTTTGGTTCCGGTGAAGCCGCGCCTGCCGGATATCATCCAAGGGGAGGTGTATCCATGAAAAATTCATGTACCGGTTCATGTAGCGGTACATTAGGTTTGGGATGGGTGGCGGATCCTGACAAAGACGGATGGACGATTGGTACCCCTCCATATTTTGGCGATTATTTTTTACCAGGCACTCCGCAGGAAGGATGGAGCCTTGAAGTTAATGGCGTGCAAAGTAACGCGTGGAATCAAAGTGCGGGTTGCGGATCGGGTGTTTTTTATTCCGGTACGCTGTCAGGGAGTAATGTATCCTATTATAATAGTGGAGGAAGAAGCGTTGGTACGTGGCAGGGAATAGACGGGAACGGTATATCAGTAAGACAGGTCACAACTCTTGATACCAATAATTTATTTTTCACCATTTCCGTTACACTTACAAATACTTCAGGAGTAACAAGAAATAATGTTTATTACCAGAGAACAGTGGACCCGGACCAGGAAGTGGCTACAACAGGTGTATATACTACAATAAATACAATTACTTACCAGTTACCGGATACACTGAATGCTACACTTGTTTCGGCGACGGGTGTTACTTATACACGTGCATACCTGGGCCTTGGAACACTGGATTGCAGGGCTAAATGCTATATGATTAATTCAGGGCTGGCTCCAACTGTAAATTGCGACGCACTTTATGCCGGATCGGGAACGGTAAGATATACAGGAGTTGATACTTTAGATGCGGGCATCGGAATCGTATTTAATCTTGGGAATATTGCAGCGGGGGATAGTGTGAAATTTGCCTATGCCTACATTTTGAACACCTCGGATATTATCAATGCATTCAAGTCCACCCTGCCAAACTGGACCGCTACCGGCGATACAGCCAGCGCACACATTGTTGGGGATACAGCCAGTGTTTGTGTCAGTACCCTAACAACTGTTTCAATTACTAATCCGGGAACATTCACATGGGCCTGGACGGCTCTTACCGGGGAAACGCTAACGACTTATTCCGGCCCGTCAACACAGGTTAATACCGGGGCAACCGTTATTTCATTAAGGGCCATTGGTGTGGACGCATGTACCGGGTTAAAGGATACATTGTATTTAAACCTTAATCCCGTTAAGCCATTACCTTCAACCCCGACTGCTGGCAGCAGTAGTCCTGTTTGTGAAGGAAGTTCACTCAACCTGACCTCCTCATGTCCTACTACTGGTGTTACGTATAGCTGGTCTGGCCCGGCATCTTATGTTTCGGGGCTTCAAAATCCTACAATTACCAATGTTCCGTTAGCGGCAGCAGGGGTCTATACCGTTTATGCTGTTCTTGGCGGTTGTCCATCCAATGCGTATGCCACTACATCTGTAACTGTTAATCCCCAGCCATCACCGATAACAGGAGTTGCATCAGTATGCATAGGATCAACAACAGCGCTTAGCGATATCACAGGCGGAGCTGCATGGAGCAGCACCACAACAACGGTAGCAACCGTTGGCACAGGTACAGGGGTTGTGTCTGGCGTTGCAAGTGGTACTTCAACAATATCATATACCCTGTTTTCCACAGGATGTGCAGCAACCAAAGTAGTTACAGTTAACCCGTTACCACTCGCTATTACCGGTATAAAAACAGTATGTGCCGGATCTGCAACGGCCCTAAGCGACGCCACTGCCGGTGGTACATGGAGCAGCAGCAATACTACTGTTGCAAGTATTGGCTCCTCCACTGGCTTGCTGACCGGATTGGCTATAGGTACGGCAACCATTAGTTATAAACTTGCAACAAGTTGTGCCGCTACAACAACGGTAACGATAACACCAGCCCTTTTCCCCATAACCGGCCCACCCTCGGTCTGTGCCGGATCATCAGTTACACTTAGCGATGCCTCCGCAGGCGGTACATGGAGCAGCAGCACCACTACAGTTGCAACTATTGCCACCTCCTCTGGTTTGACTAATGGCGTCCTGGCAGGTACTTCTACAATAACCTATGCAACAGGTGCAGCTTGTTATGCCTCCAGAACCTTTACAGTTAATCCGGTGCCATTAGTGATAACAGGAACCACAACAGTATGTGCAGGGTTAATAACCACATTAAGTGACGCCATAGCTGGCGGCACCTGGAGCAGCAGCAACACAGTAATTGCCACCGTAGGTTCCTCTGCCGGCGATGTCACCGGCGTTTCTGCAGGCTCGGCAACAATTACCTATACCACAGGTTTAGGTTGCAATACAACTAAATCTGTTACAGTTAATAACACGCCCTTAGCTATTACTCCTTTAGGGATAGTAAATGTTTGCCTGGGAACCACATCCCCATTATCGGATGCAACTCCGGGCGGTATCTGGAGCAGCAGTGCTACAGGTGTCGCAACGGTTAGCGCCGGAGGATTAGTTACGGGTGTTGTTGCAGGCACGGCTACCATTTCTTATACATTAGGTGGCTGCTCTGCAACTACTACCGCCTCAGTTATTATTGGCCCGGCAGCAATCTTGCCTGCTTCTTTTACATTATGTACCGGTAATAACTTTACTTTAATTGAATCAACAGGCGGCGGTACCTGGAGTAGCAGCAATACTGCTGTTGTTATTGTTAGTGGCGGAGGTACGGTAACCGGTATAACTGTCGGTACCGCAACAATTACTTATACCACCAGTGTTTGTTTTACTATTGCTACGGTTACAGTTAATCTGTCTGCGAATGCGGGTAGTATTTCCGGCGCTTCTGCAGTTTGTGTAGGTTCTTCCGCCGCCTTAACCGATGCTGCGGCCGGTGGCATATGGAGCAGCAGTAGTACAGCTATTGCCACTGTAGGCATAGGGACAGGCTTGGTAACGGGTGTCAGTGCAGGAACAGTAACAATCAGCTATACAGTCACAAATGGCTGCGGTTCAGTCAGCGCTACTGCTACTACAACCGTTCTTACCATACCAGGAGCAGGCATTATTGTTGGCGCACCACTGGTATGTGCAGGCACATTTACTACTTTATCAGATGCTGTTCCGGGTGGGGTATGGAGCAGTAGTAACAGCCATGCTACCATTTCCGGTACAGGAGTACTTACCGGAGTATCGCCCGGTACAGATACAATTATTTACACTGTTACCAATATTTGCGGAACCGCCTCAACAACAAAAACGATAACGATTGGCGCATTCCTGACAGCAGGCACTATTACAGGTGCTTCAGGCGTATGTGCAGGCGCTTCAGTTACTTTAACCGACCCGGCAGTTGGCGGAGTATGGAGCAGCAGCAATACAAACGCTGCAGTTGGTTCTGTCTCCGGTATTGTAACCGGGCTATCAGGAGGGGTATCTGTTATTTCTTATACAGTTTCGAGCGGATGCGGTTCAGCATTTGCCACAAAAACTATTACCATCAATCCATTACCGAATGCAGGGGCCATTGTTGGGATCTCCTCAATTTGCGTTGGGTCAACTGCAGCACTATCTGACGCCGCACCGGGTGGTGTATGGAGTACCAGCAATACGAATGCCACTATTACAGGTACAGGTTTACTTACACCATTAACCCCAGGAACAGTTACGATAAGTTACAGCCTTACGAATGGCTGTGGTACGGTTTCGGCAACAAAGATCATAACCATAGGCGCATTTCTTACCGCAGGCGCTATCTCCGGTTTGAGTAATGTTTGTGCAGGTTCTGCTATTACATTATCTGACCCTGTTCCCGGTGGAATATGGAGCAGCAGTAATGCAGGCGCTACCGTCCTCGGTGGTATTGTTACAGGTGTATCGGGAGGTGTTGATACTATTTCTTATACGGTAACCGGCAGTTGCGGTACAGTATCAGCTTCCCATACGGTTACAATAAACCCATTGCCAGATGCCGGAAGCATTACCGGACCATCATCAATTTGTATTGGCCCAACTACTACTTATACAGATATTGCTCCCGGTGGTGTGTGGAGTATAAGTAATGCAAATGCTTCAATAACAGCTGGAGGTGTGGTTACTCCGCTTCTTATTGGTACAGATACAATAAGCTATACAGTTACCAATGGATGTGGTATTGCAATAACAACACAGGTTATTACAATTGGCGCATTTCTTACAGCAGGAACCATATCAGGCCCGGGTAGTGTATGTGCTGGTTCAGCAATTACATTGTCAGATGCAGTTTCCGGGGGCGTATGGAGCAGCAGCAATACAAGCGCTGCTGTTACAGGTGGTGTTGTTACCGGTGCTGCCGAAGGTACAGACACTATTTCTTATTCAGTTACCAGCAGTTGCGGAACGGTAGTAACATCAGCTATTGTTACTGTTAATCCATTGCCGGATGCAGGTAGCATTACAGGCCCCGCATCACTATGTATTGGATCATCTGCGACTTATGCAGATGCTGCTCCGGGTGGAGTATGGAGTGTAAGCAACGCTGATGCAACCATTACTGGTGGTGGATTTGTTACGCCGTTTGTTATTGGTACAGACACTATCAGTTATTCAGTTACCAACTCATGTGGAACGGCTGTTGCCACTTCGGTGCTTTCCATAGGTGCGTTACTTACAGCAGGAACTATCTCAGGCCCTGCAGGTGTTTGCTCCGGTGCATCCATTTCTTTATCCGATTGGGTAGCAGGTGGTGTTTGGAGCAGCAGTAATTCAAATGCGGCAGTAGGCCCTGCTTCTGGAATTGTAACCGGTACTGCTGCGGGTATAGATACTATTTCTTATACAGTAACAAGTAGTTGTGGTTCGGCGGTAACTACTGCGGTTGTTACAATCAGTTCAGCTTCAGGCGCCGGAATTATTTCCGGGCCGTCAGCCGTATGTGTAAGCTCATTGATTACGCTTACAGATGCGGTGCCGGGTGGTGCATGGAGCAGCAGCAATGTTAATGCAACAATTACTATTAGGGGAATAGTAACAGGAATTTTTCCTGGTACAGATACGATTAACTATACAATTTCCAACTTTTGCGGTATAGCTACAACAACAAAGATTATCACTATTACTACTTTCCCTGTTATCCCGGCAATAACTGGGCCGGGCAGTGTATGCGCAGGGGGCTCCATTACACTCTTTGATGCGCTTGGCGGAGGTGTATGGAGCAGCGGTAATACTGCCTTAGCAATAGTTGGCGCTGTTTCAGGATTAGTTACAGGTGTATCTTCCGGTGCAGATGTTATTAATTATTCGGTTACCAATGCCTGCGGTACAATTGGTACTTCAACAACTATTATGGTCAACGCATTACCTGATGCCGGTACCATTACAGGGCCTGATAGTATATGTACCAGCACAACCATTACTTTGGTGGATGCAGTGCCGGGCGGTGTCTGGAGTGCTGGTAACGCTAACGCCACTGTTACAGGCAGCGGTATGGTTACCGGTATATTTGTTGGTACTGATCCGATATCTTATTCTGTAACGAATGGTTGCGGAACAGTTGCGGCAGTGAAAATAATTGCCATCCAGTTATTCCCGGGCGCCGGTTTAATATCCGGGCCTTCAGGTGTATGCGCTGGTTCAGCTATCATTATGACTGATCCGGTACCGGGCGGCACATGGCTGACCAGCAATGGAAATGCCTTTTTTTCCGGTATGGGCATACTTAATGGAGTAACTCCCGGTATTGACTCCATCTTTTATGCAGTGACCAATGCCTGCGGAACAGCCGTTGCCAATAAAATAATAACTATCAATCCTGCTCCCGTAGTAACTCCGGTTAGTGGCGCTACCGGTGAATGTACAGGCTCAGGCATTACCCTGGCTGATGGTACGCCGGGCGGTGTATGGAGCAGCAGCAATCCAGCGGTGGCTACTATCGGAGCGTTGTCCGGATTTGTTTTGGGTTTGTCTTCAGGAACAACCGTTATATCTTATACGGTATCAAATGGTTTTGGTTGTACTGCCAGCGCAACCTATAATGATACTGTTTTCGCAGTCCCTGTGCTGCCTGCAATATCAGGCAGTATTGATGTATGTAATGGCTCAACCGTACCTTTAAGTAATTCCGTTTCCGGCGGCGTATGGACAAGCGGCAATACAGCTATCGCAACCGTTGGCGCAGTATCCGGTATTGTTACAGGTGTATCCTTAGGCATAGCTACCATAAGTTATACAGTCACGAATATATGCGGTACTGCTGCTATTACCAGGGTAGAAACAGTCAATGCAATGCCAACCGTGGCTCCCATAGCCGGTGCGTCAAATGTATGCGTTGGCGCGGGTATCACTTTGACCGACGCTACCGCAGGCGGGGTATGGAGCAGCACCAATATTTCTGTAGCTACCGTTATTTCAGGGCTTGTGACCGGTATGTCCTCGGGGCCGGATACAATAATATATATCATTACCAATGCTTGTGGCAGTGTAAGCGCTTCAATGCCGGTTATGGTCAATCCATTGCCCTTTGCCGGCACTATCATCGGTATGGACAGCGTATGCGCCGGGGCTTCATTCACATTAACAGATGCTGCTCCCGGCGGCTTATGGAGCATGGGCAACGCCAATGCAACGGTAAGCAGCTCCGGTATTGTAACAGGTGTTACCGCAGGCACGGACCCTGTTTCTTATTCCGTAACCAATATTTGCGGAACTGCTGTTACATCAATGATTGTTACAATCAATCCTTTACCAAATGCCGGTGTTATCTCAGGTGCATCAAATGTTTGTGTCGGCGCTGCTATCACTTTAACCGATGCGGCTGTGGGTGGTGTGTGGAGCAGCAGTAATGCGAATGCTGCCGTTGCGGGTGGCATTGTTACCGGAATTGTGGCAGGCTCCGATACCATTATGTATAGTGTTACGAATTCATGCGGCACAGTGGCTGCTGTCAAGGTCATAGCAATTAATACAATGCCTGATGCTGGGACTATTACCGGCGCATCCGCTTTGTGCGCTGGTAAATCCGTAGCCTTGGCTGATGCGGTACCTGGTGGCTTATGGAGCAGCAGCAATGCCAGGGCTACAGTGTCGGCCGGCGTGGTTACAGGCATCTCCGGAGGCGTGGATACTATCTACTATACTGTAAACAATACCTGCGGAACAGCTGCTGCAACTAAGGTAATTACCATTAACTCATTACCTAATCCCGGTACCATATATGGTCCTTCAAGTGTTTGTATGGGCGCGTTTATTAATGTTACCGATGGCGCAATTGGCGGTACATGGAGTTCCAGCAATGATTTGATTGCAAATATCAATTGGGATGGTTTGGTAACTCCGGTTGCGCCGGGTATGATTAATGTTATCTACACCCTTACAAATGGCTGTGGCCCCGCGGCAGCAACGCATGTAGTTACTGTAATACCGCTTTCAAATTGCACCATTACGATAGTGAGAGGGGTTACAATAAACCAGGCAGAACTAAAAGTATATCCAAACCCGAACCAGGGCATATTTACCATGAACCTGGTATCTGGTATTGATGAAGATGTTCATGTGGCCATTACAAATATTGTGGGGCAGAAATTGAAAGAATTTACGTCCACAACAAATAAGGTTATTGAAATAACTCTTGATCAGCCGGCTGGTGTTTATATACTGTCTGCAACTACTGCTTCCGGCAACTATGTCACTAAGGTTACAGTAGAGTAATTGCTTAGCAAATGTAAAAAGGGTTGGCTGTAATGGTCAATCCTTTTTACATTTATCAGGACCACTGGTACAAAACCTTTTTTTAAAAGCCTTCAATCAGATACAATGGCCTTCGGAGAAAACCAGTAATGAAATGGCCGGTGTTCCATTTATATGTTATGGGCTTTTCTTCCTGCGTTGATAATGTCTTTGACACTATGCTTACCGGTCGGATAATAAACACGAACAATCACATGAAAATATAGCTATACTTTATACCAATGACGTAGCTGTGCATGACAGCACCATCCTCTTTTGACATATTGGTTGGAGTATAAGAAAAAACCGGGCCAACCATCACCCGGCCGCTGCCAATTGCTTTATGGAAGCGATATCTTAATGAGGCAGCCAGTGGCCTGAACGTTTTTTGTTTTAAAATTCTGATAACGATGAGGCTGATTTAGTGTTTCCTTGATTCCTGCCATTGTAATATGTATCATTCCTGCTGGCGATGAATAGCTATTGCCAACCAGGTTTATTTTTGCCCAATCTTTTTATTAGTGCCTTTCTGGCTTTAAGGTTATCCGGCTAGATTATTTTTTCATCCATCTATTAATTCCATCCTGTCTGGAAAAATAGAAAATAATACTAAAAGCAAATAGTGCTATACAGAATTAATTTTCAAAAGTAAGGGTGTTAAAAAAGTTGCCAATCGGAGATTTACTATCACCCCGACGTAGTCAGATACAAACGCCGAACGACTTTTTTCTTTGTAGAAGACTAATGACAGCGGAGCAACTATTTCCGGAAAGGAAAATTATATATACCACGGAAGCGGACGCTTACACATAGGAATTAGGAATTGAGCTATATGACTTTCGGTTGGGACTGCCCTGAAAGTTTCCATCGTAAAAAACTACTGGCACGGTTATTACCCTGTTCAGGTGTCTAAGCGAATTCAAGCTGGCTAAAAAATAAGTGATGAAACAGATAATTTCAATTTTTGCTGCTGCATGTTTAATGATATCATGCAATAATGGTAACCAGGCGCAACTCCAGGCCCAACAAAAGACAGTTGATTCTATGAAAACAGAAATGGTCAAAGCTCAGATTATTGATTCTATGAATGCAGTTGCCGCCCGACAAGCCACAATGAATAATGAACAACCTGCGGTTGTTTCATCCCACCATTCAAGGTCACGGCCTGCTCCTGCTAATTCCACCTATACAACCAATAACACGAGCAACTACGGTTCAAACCCGACCCCTGCCGCCGCTCCCGTTGCCGCCGCTCCTGAACCACAAAAGAAAAAAGGATGGAGCGCCAAAGCTAAAGGCGCAGTAATAGGCGCCGGCGCCGGCGCTATAACCGGTGCGTTGGTGGACAAAAAGAAAGGCCAGGGAGCAGTACTTGGAGGAGTGATCGGAGCTGCTGCCGGACTTGGAGCGGGTGCGCTCATTGACAATAAAAATAAAAATAAATAAATAGCTATTAAAACAAAGAAGCCTAAGTTCAAGTACCAAATGCAACACGCTTAGTCAATTTACGTCCGGGGGTACCCCCGGACGTAAATTGACTAA
>CAISOH010000313.1 GCA_903887005.1 uncultured Bacteroidota bacterium
TAGAAAAGAAAGATTTCTCATAATGTATGAGAGCATTCCGGGAGGAACTGGGTATTTATCAAGGCTTTTTAACACTGATGAATTCACTAAACTTTTGAATATTGCATACGATCAGATTAAAAATTGCTTATGCAAAGATGAAGGTAAGGATGGTTGTTATAAGTGTATTTACACATATGCAAATCAGTATGACAGAGAAATATTGAGCAGGGCAGAAGCCGAAACACTTTTTAAAGATATTTTAGATAAAGCTAGTGAATGGAATGAGGTTAATAGTCTTACTCATCTTTCCCATATTAACAACAATGAGGAATCAGAACTCGAAGAAAGATTTATTGAACTTATTCGTTCGGATTATAAATCAAAACCAACATCGGAGTTTGATGAGCTTACAGAAAATACATTTAGAAAATACAGGCTGACGTTAAAGAATGAAGATAATGTTGTTTGTTATGAAATTTGGCCGCAGAATTTAGGATTTCCTCTATCCGGTGTAAAATACACTTCCCGGCCTGATTTTGTTTTTAAGTGCGTATCATGGTCTTTAAAAGGAATATCGAAGTCCTTTGATGAGGTTCAGGAGATTAAAGATATTGTAGTTTATTTAGACGGATATCAATATCATGCTACACAAGAAAATCAGCGTGTCATGGGTGATTTGAAAATCAGAGATGCTATTAAGTCATCCGAAAAATATTATTTATGGATATTCTCATGGGATGATATTATTAATCGTGCGTTGAATAAAATAGAGGATAGCTTTTATAAAAAGCTCAATTTTACTGAGATCGGGAATATAGCATCAAGGCATCCGTTGTTAAAACAATTGGATCTGACATCAATAAAAAAGCTCGATAGCTATTCCAGGTTTGTTACATTTCTGAAGCACCCTATTTCAAATTTAGATACAAAACTATGGTCTGCTGTTCAACTGTTTTCCTGTCAGACTAAGCTATTAAACAAGTGTTTAGCAACAGAACTGGTAGACGTATTTTTAGAATCCGGTATTGAACGCGATTTTGTTTTTGAAAGTTCAAAACCTAAAGAGTTTGCTTTAAGCGACAATCTCGAATTCGCAGATGAATTGAAGATCATCACACTAGGGCAGGCCACTAATCTTGAGATAAAATCTGGTATATACCATAATTTTCCAAAGTCAGATTACAATAAAGATAATTGGGAGTTGTTCTGGCAAACTTACAATTTGGTTCAATTTCACAGTTGTAAAGGAGTTGAAAGGGAAATAAAATCTGATGTTCTGCCGGGTTCAATTAATGACATTCTTGATAACTTCAGAGTAGAGCTACATAGCATCGTGAATATGCTTTTAGCAAAGAAAATTGCAATAAATACAGCGTATGATTTTGACATTATTGAAGACGATGTTATTGTTGCTCAAGCCGAACTTGGTTCAGATAAACCTAAGTTTTTTATGTATGCTTTTGATGAAGAATCTAAAAATCGCTTTTTAGCTCTTGGCTATAATGAATATACAATTGATGACTTTGATATTAATAAACTTCAATCATGACCCACAATATTCAACTATTTATACACGATTCTTTTTTTGATTCATTCTCGTCTTTACCTAGACAAATTCAAAAAAAGACTAGAGAATTTTTGAAAAAATTCAAGGAGAATCCCACATCTTCAGCTATTAACTATGAGAAAATAAGCACCTTCAAAGACCAAACTTTAAGAACAGTTCGGGTGGATGATAAATACAGGGCAATTGTTCAGGCACCTGATAGTGGAGATGGCTATCACCTTTTGTGGGTAGATAATCACGACCAGGCAATGGATTGGGCTAAAAATAAGATTTTCAAATGGAATCAACAGATCCATGGGTTCCAACTTTTTGAACAACCTGATGAATCTCCGCAGATAGCAACTAAATCTGCCGAAGCAAAATCACTATTTAGTGGTCTAGCAGATATTGATCTGATTTCTATCGGAACGCCCGAGCAAATGATTGGTTTGGTACGGAACATTACTTCAATTGAAACACTCAATAGCGTTAAGAGTAACTTGCCGCTTGATGTATTTGAGTATTTGTTCTATTTGGCTGAGGGTATCCCTCTTGAAGAAATATTACAAGATATTGAGGCAGGCAAAGAAGATAAAAACCCAATGCAAAGTAATAATGCCCTTAGACATACTTTCATTGTTACTGATGATGCTCAATTAGAGGAAGTGTTAAATGGAAGTTTTGCAAAATGGAAATTATTTCTCCACCCAAGTCAGCGTAGTCTGGCTTATAGAAATTATAATGGGCCAGTAAAAGTAACAGGAGGAGCTGGAACCGGGAAAACTGTTTGCGCTTTGCATCGTGCAAAATATCTTGTTGATAAAGCAGGCATATTTGACCGGCCAATTTTATTAACGACATATACCAAAAGTCTTTCTCAGTATTTAGAAGAAACTATAAAAGAATTTGGCATTCAGGATGGGCAAATTCATATATCAAACATTGATAAGCTCATTTTGGACTTAGCTAATGACCCAAACTACAAAATATTCAACGCAAAAGTGGGTTACTTTACCGCAGATCAGGAAAAGGAGATATGGAACAAAAGCTTGGAGAAACAACCTTCACATTTTGATGTTGAATTTCTCTTCGCAGAATATAATGAAATAATACTTCAACAAAATATTACTTCTTTGGAAGAATATAATACTGCTTCACGAGTTGGTAGAAATTCACGAATCGGAAGAAAGGACAAAAGAGAAATTTGGGATGTAGTTGAAGAGTTTCAAAAACAGAAAGCTGGAAATTATTCAAAACTGGAATTATGCAATTTACTCTCTCAATATTTCAGAAAACAGAAGTTGAAACCTTATTTCGCGGTTATCTGTGATGAAATTCAGGATTTCAGCAACCCTGAGCTAAGTTTATTAAGGTCAGTGGTTGAAGAAAAAGAGAATGATATGTTTTTAGTCGGAGACCCATTTCAGAATATTTATATGAGGTCGCTGAATTTTGCTAAATCTGGAGTAATTGTAAAAGGAAGGAGAAGTCGAAAACTAAAAATTAATTATAGAACTACAGAAGAGATCAAGCTCCAAGCAATGAATGTTGTGTCAGGATTATTAGTTGATGACTTTGATGGTAGTCAAGAAAATTTAAAAGGCTATTTATCATTAATGCATGGTAACCAACCGTCTTATAGCACCTTCATAAATCCTGAGGAAGAGGACAATTATATTTTAGCACAGCTAAAACAACTATTAAGTAGTGGATCAATACTACCGAATGAAATGTGCATTAGTGCGCGTACCAATATTGGATTAGATGACATCAAAAAAACGCTGAACAAAGCAAACATTAAATACTTGGATCTAAGTAGCAATAAGCAAAACACGAATGCTATTAATGTCTCGACATTTCACAACATGAAAGGGCATGAATTTAAGATCGTTTTTGTTAAGGGAATGTCGACTAATACAATACCTTATCGGCATACCAATTACGTTAACCTTTCCGAAAATGAGCGTAAGTTATATATTCAACAGGAAAGGTCATTATATTATGTGGTTTTTTCTAGAGCAATTCAAACGTTGATCATTACAGGCATTGGTGGAAAAAGCAGTTGGATCAAGGAAGCATAATTGTATATACTGTTCACAAAAAATGCCCGATCACGTTTCGTGACCGGGCATTTTTTGTGAAACATCCTGCATTAATTCTTTAATAGCCTTTAATGATCTGGCACTATCATTAATTGGTACAGAAAAGGAACAATACAAAAACATGATATTCCACCTATTAATGCTTAATAAATCTTAGTCCTCATTTCCGGCAACAATTCACTTTCTTCACTAATCCATTCCGGTAGGCAATAGTAATTTCCTCTTACTCCCTTCAGTTTATATGGAATTAGCCGTTCATGTTGCATAGCTACATTCAGGAATGCAGAAAGGAATTTCTCTTTGCTTACCTTATGGTTTAGGTCTGGTTCCCTTACTCGGAGTACCGAAATTATTTCGGCAGACCGTAGGGGTTTATTCGCCTGGGCTACCGTAAAAACTATTTTACTGATCCAGCTCCAGCTATAATCATAGGCATCTTTCGGTTTTTCATGTTTACTAAGCTTTCTTTTTAGCTTTTCGTTTTCAGAAAGCGCCTGATTCAATTGCAAAGTCACTTCATTAAGCTCTTTTTGCTTGTCCTCAAGCTTCTTCTTGAGCTTTTTGATAGTAAATTCCAAATGGAACGTCTCTTTTTGAATGTTTTTGTCCATGTTTCCGTATTGCGGTTAATCCGTAGGCAAAGAATATCATACCAAATCTAGGGATAATCTAATTATTCCGCTTAGGAAATTAAATTCCGGGCAAATCACGGTTAAATTCCGGTCATATCGTAGCTGCCGGATTTCAATGTTCCTTCCTTAATCCGGGTATCGTTTGACACCACATTAAATCTGCCAGTTCAAATTTTATTTTGTGCTTGTTTAGCAGGGTAACAATTGTTTGAGCATGAACGCCTATTCCGACATTTATAAACTGGTTTTCTTCAAACTTCTGACCGTTAATTTCCACCTCGCCTTTAAAGCCCAGCGGCAGGGTTAAGTTCTTTGCTACAACGGCATATACATTGCCATCCACGTCAAAATATTGGTCCCCCGCTTTGTCCTTTCAATGCAGGCGAAGATGTTTCCAAGTAGATAATATCCAATCCTTCCTGGCTTTTTCCTTCCAGCATATTTCTTGTGTATATCCCTTCAATTGGAAAGGATGGTATTGGTAATAAATTTGGAGGGAAGTCAAACGAACTATGTTGTTCGTTAAATGTTGCCCTAATAGGATAAAAGGGATAACCCAATTTGCATAGACTTGTTCCGATTTTAAATTTTGCCGGATTTTTAATCTTTGGATATTTCATCGTGGGAGACAAAAATTTCCTATCAATTCTCAAAAACGCAATGTCATGTTCCCCATAAATAACAGTTTCAAGTATTTCAGCGCCATTTGCTCCAACCCAAACTAACAGATGAGTAAGCCATTTATCGTTTGCTTTTATTTCCTTTATCCCGGTTTCTTTTTGTGTGGAATTTAGTCTGGCTTCTTGACTAATCTTATCTACCCATGAGTAATAATCTGCAAGCTCAGGCTTGTGCTGATTAAATGCAATGGCAGCTTGCAAATTGTGAACTGCGGTCATCAGCCAGCCATCATCATTCAAAATAATGAATGAACCAAGTCCACTATCAACTGTTTTATCAAAAAAGCGATAAGCCAATATTAACGGGCTTGTATAGTTCGATGCGATTTCGTAAGCCTTCTGAAACATTGAATCAATTTTTGTCAAATTTACAATTCAGACTTTATTATTTTTGATTTATGGAATACAAAGGTTTAGCTGTTCAAATGGAAGCATTTGAGTTTACTGAAGATTTACATGTGACTAATGCCAACGAGTGTGAAGTTGATTTTGATTTAAACGTCAAAGTACTCAATGGACAGATTGTTTCAATGATGGATATGCAGTATTATAGTACTCA
>CAISOH010000314.1 GCA_903887005.1 uncultured Bacteroidota bacterium
CAGACAGCAGGTTTACAAAGTTATATTTTGTTCGGTAAAATGTTTCGTTAGTTTAACAATTTTGCCTATAATCCTGTTATATATGCAGTTACTGTTATTCTTCCAAAACGCTTGCTGCCAGATACTTTCAGACCTGTTTACCTGCTGATTATCTCTGCCGAATGACATATTTTCTCATGGGTTACTTTCACTGTTAATCGTACTGTTTGCTTTGCAAGTTTTTCGTTATATAGCTTAAATTTACGTTTGACAATCGTATATGTATAAAAATGTATTTTAAATACTCCTCACTTCTTTTGTTATTACCTAGTTATTGGCAAGTTATCACCGCGTTATATTGATTTTTTAACGAAAAATGCGTATTACATTTACCTCTGATTCCAGATAATGTGTGACAGTGATCTGTGTGGTAAGGAATGTTCCATTTGCAATTATTTAAAATAATTAAAATGAAAAACAAAATTTTTACTACTGCGGTTTTATTGCTGTTATGTGTATTCGGTGCAACCAATTTGAAAGCACAATCACTTTCTATTGGAGGTACCACGAATGCATGTATTGGTTCCGGGACTACCTTATCTGGTACACCCTCAGGTGGCACCTGGTCCTCTAACAATCCAGTTGTAGCGACAGTGGATGCATCTGGTAATGTTTCTGCATTATACCAGGGCACCACAGATATTACCTATACTGTTGGAAGCAGTTATGTTACTGCTTCTTATACGGTTAATTCCATACCAGCAGGCATTATCGTACCCTCACCTGGCCATGTATGCGTAGGTTCAACAATTACCGTGTACGATGCTGTGCCGATGTCCGGTGCTACGTGGAGCGGGTCTTCATTAGTTACTGTTAATCCAACCACAGGTGACGTTACGGGCGTAACAGCAGGCATAGCGGACATTACATACACATCATCAGCCGGTTGTTTGATTTCCACTACGTTAGATGTTGTTTCAGTTCCATCTTCAGGATCTATTTCCGGTACTACAACTATATGCGCAGGTTCCACAACAACATTAACTGCAGGCTCAGGCGGCTCATGGAGCAGTGCGACACCATCAGTAGCAACAATAAGCACCGGAGGTACCGTTACAGGGGTATCTGCTGGTACATCAATTATTAGTTATATAGTTTCTAATGTTTGCGGAACATCATCAGCTTCCACTGTTGTAACAGTAAATTCGGGAGCATCTGCAGGGACTATTTCAGGTACTACCTCTATTTGTTACCCTACCCCTGGCAATACAACGTTAACAAGTACGGTGTCTGGTGGTACGTGGTCCAGTACAATTACCGGGGTAGCCAATTTTGCATCTTCAAGCTCTGGAGTATTAACCGGTTATTCAGCCGGCACTTCAACCATAAGTTATACGGTGAGCAGCAGTTGCGGAACGGCATCATCCACCACAACGGTGACGGTTTATAATGGATCCGCAGGAACAATAACAGGAACACCGACATTATGCATCGGAGGCACCACAACTTTAGTTGATGGTACTACAGGCGGTTCATGGAGCAGTACTTCACCCTCGATAGCAACAGTGAGCAGCGGCGGTATAGTAAGCGGAGTGGCAGCAGGTACTTCAATTATCAGTTATACAATTTCCAGTAGTTGCGGAACCTATGCAGCTACTGATATGGTAACAGTTAGTTTATTATCTGGTATTACCGGTACCCCTTTTATGTGCGTTGGTTCAACAACTACCTTAACCGCTCCTTCAGGATACAGCGGAACATGGTCATGCAGCAACCCAACTGTCGCTTCTGTTACTTCGGGTGGCTTAGTTACCGGACTTTATTCAGGCACTGCAGATATTACCTATACTGCTGTAGGGGGGTGCTATGCCATCCAAAACGTAACAGTTAATGCAACCCCGGCAGGTATTACTATTCCGAGTCCAGGCGATGTATGTGTAGGTGCAACAATTTCGTTAAGCGACATCACACCAGGCGGTACATGGACCAGTGGCCTATCTTCAATAGCTACTGTCGCTCCGGGTACCAGTACAGTTACTGGACAATCAGCAGGCACAGCGCAGATTACTTATACCACATCACCTGGTTGTTTAATTTCTACTACATTAAATGTTAATGCATCACCCAATTCCGGAACTATATCCGGTAGTACCGCGACAGTATGCCCAGGTTCTACTATTACTTTAGTTGACGGTGCAACAGGCGGTTCATGGAACACCGGAAGTGGCAGTGTTGCAACAGTTGCAGGAGGTATTGTAACGGG
>CAISOH010000315.1 GCA_903887005.1 uncultured Bacteroidota bacterium
AAAATTAGAGTAGCCACAAAGGGCCACTCTAAACAGGCTGGTATAAAACCGCCTTAAGGAACAAATTTAAATAAAAAAGTGCAGAAAGATTAGGTAATGAACACAGAATCTGAAAGGGTGACATAAAACACAGGTTATAGAAAGTTACAACTAATTGGTTTTCAGTTATTATACCTCAGAACTCACGTTAAATTTAAATCCTGAATGAAAGTTTTGCAGCAAATATTCGTACCCCAGGATTCAGTTAATGATCTGTACCTTACTGTTGTGGGTTTGAATTTCCGCAACGGGGATTTGGTAAAGAAACAGGATATAGTCATTGAACTGGAAACTTCCAAGGCTGCTGTTACCATTGAAGCAAATGTGGATGGGTTTATTTCTTATAATTGCCAGGAGGGAGATGAGGTTGCTGTAAACTCATTAATCATACAGATATTTGATGAAAAGCCTACTGAATCTGTTGTTTTTCCAACCAATCAACCAGCTGAAGCCAGCTATGCAGGTACCAATGGAAGAGAAAACAGCAATAAAACATATACACCTGAATTTTCATTAAAGGCCCTTGAGCTTATTGAAAAAAACAATTTGTCGAAAGATATTTTTACTGCCTATGATTTTGTAAATGAGCAAGTTGTACTCAGCTATCTAAACCAAGATAGCAAATATATAAAAGTAACGGTTACTAACAATAGGCTTCCTGATAATGTTACTTCTGCTAAATTAAATCTATATAAAAAACGGGAAATAGAATATTTATCGTCAGTGCAGAGCAGTGGTTTAGTAAGTACCCTTTATATTGATGTTAACGTTGAAAATATTTTAGAATCGGTAAGCAAAAATTTTACTTATTTTAAAAATTCCATTTTACCGCTGATTGTTTATGAATGTTCAAAACTGTTATTGAAGTATCCAACTTTAAATTCCTTTTATTCAGAAAATACCATTGTTACATACAATAATGTGCATGTCGGGATAGCTATGGATATAGAAGAGGGCGGACTCAAAGTGGTTAAATTGCCCGGTACTTCCGCTTTGACCATGAATGAAATAGAGGATGGCATTTTTGAGTTATCTAACAAATATCTTGATAAACAGTTGACAACGAGCGACCTGACTGATATCACTTTTACCATTACTGACTTATCCGCTTCAGGAGTATTGGCATTTGCGCCCTTGATAAACAAGGATAATTCCGCCATTTTAGGAATTTCCAAAATAGACCCCGTTTCTAACCAGACAATTTTAAGCCTGGCATTTGACCATAGGGTTACTGAAGGAAAAACAGCGGGTAATTTTCTGTCAGAGTTGAAAAAAAGGATTGAAAGTTATTCATTACAAGGAAATGCTTTACAAAAAACTTATGTTTGTTATAAATGCCTGAAGCATATTTCAGAAGATATGAATGATGTAGGGTTCATAAAAGTGCTGACAAAAAGTGGTGAAGAAAAATATATCTGTGACCTGTGTTTATTCAATTTTTAAATTCCAATGGAAGAATTAAAAAAAATCATTGCTGTTTTTATTAAAAAGGATCCATCAGATATTAATAATAATACGCTGATAAATAATGCTGTCATTTCGGGTTCTATTCTTATACACCGGATGTATGCCGCTATCAATAAAGATGGATACACAATTAAAGAATATAATGATATAAATACTTTCGGAGAGTTATTAGATAGATTAAAGCTAAATTCAGATAATACAACTTATAGCATTGATAATCAGACAAAAATACTGCAACCTATTGTTAATTCAGAATCACTTGCCGGGGCTAGCGGAATAGATATAGAAACCATTGCAAACTTCCCGGTTGTTACCGATTACCGGGAAGACAGCTTCTATAAATTGAATTTTAGTATGAATGAAATTTCCCACTGCATACTAAAAGAAAATCCCATCGCCAGTTTTGCAGGTCTGTTTTCGGCAAAAGAAGCCCTTTGTAAGGCAAATAATGACCTTAGGAAAATCCCCTTCAATCAAATTGAAATTAAACATGATGAAAATGGTAAGCCTTCCTTCCCCGGATTCTCTATTTCAATTTCTCATAATGAACAATTTTCTGTTGCCATAGCCATTGCAGGCCAGTTAGCAGTTCCGCAAAAAACAATATTACCGGATAATAACCAAAGTTTGCAGAATACTTCATTTGACGGATACGGAAGAAAAATACGCTTTCTGGAAAGAAGTATTTATATTTTATTTGTTATTACCGTTATTTTGGGAATAGCGTTGTTGTATTTATTGTTTAAATAGGGTCTCCTGGATAAGTGATTGTGGTTGGAATAAAACCCCGAATGGGTGATTGCGGTTGGTATAAAACCCTGAATAGGGTTAAATCTGAATAGCCAGGGGTGATAACCCCTGGGCTCTAATGGTAAAACCCAACCCCGAATGGGTTGAACTAAATTGAGGTGTAAAGTTTTTGATGGTTAAGCTTCATATGTAGAAATAAAAGCCAAATAAAATAAATATTCACAATTAACTAATCTCTATATTTGTTCTATAAAATGTACCCTGTGAAAAACTTTTTTCTTCTTTTATTGCTCTCATTTCCTTTTGTAATTCAGGCACAAACCATCACTACTATTGCGGGTAATGGAATAGCAGGATATAGCGGAGATAATGGGCCTGCAACTGTTGCAAAATTGCATCAACCTGCATTTATGTGTTACGATCAGTTCGGTAATTTATTAATAACTGATTCCTATAACAATGTTGTAAGAAAAGTAAATACTTCTGGAATTATCACGACAATAGCCGGGAACGGAAACGCAGGATATTCTGGTGATAATGGTCTGGCGACTGCAGCCGAATTACGTGTGCCTCTGGGTATAGCTGTTGATGCTATGGGTAATATTTATTTTGCTGAATATCGCAATAATGTTATCCGCAAAATAAATACTGCTGGAATCATTTCCACGATCGCAGGAAATGGCGTAGCTGGCTATAGTGGCGATAATGGACCAGCTACGAATGCAAAATTAAACCTACCATATGGCTTGGCAATCGACAAATTTGGAAATATTTATTTCCCCGAAGTCTTAAATTATTGCGTCCGCAAAATAAATACCTCAGGGGTAATTAGTACAATTGCCGGAAATGGCACTTACGGCTTTAGTGGTGATGGAGGATCTGCAACCGCCGCACAATTTAGATATCCGGGTGGTATTGCAATTAGCGATACGGGGGATATTTTTGTTGCCGATTATCAAAATCATCGCATCCGTAAGATCAATTCTGCTGGCATAATAAATACTTTTGCCGGAAATGGAACTTCTGGAAACACCGGGGATAACGGGGCTGCAACCGACGCAGAATTAAATGCACCAAATAGTGTTTATATTGACGATGATAACAATGTATATATTACTGATTGTTATGCAAACATAGTCCGTAAAGTGAATACTACAGGAATAATTACTACGATTGCCGGTAATGGTACTGTTGGGTATAGCGGTGATAATGGACCCGCTACATTAGCCCAAATGTCTAATCCTATTGGTCTGTGTATTAACAAAGCAGGCAATATTTTTGTAGCAGAATACGATAATAATATTATAAGGAAAATCACCTATCATAATGAATCAGTTAATAATACAAACATTCAAACCGTTGCTTCTATTTTTCCAAACCCTGCACATGACGAGCTTAATATTATAGCGCGCAATAAAATAGGTAATCTGACCATCAGTAACCTCATAGGCCAAATAGTCCTTAACCGCACTTATGAAACAGAAACAGCAACAGTGAATATAGCCAACTTACCACCCGGAGTATATACCCTAAAAGTCACTGACAATGAAGGGCGGAAAACGATAACGAAGTTTGTGAAGGAGTAAAACCCCCGGCCCCTGAAGGGGAGTACTTTTCGTTCAAACTTCAACTTTTTATATATTTGTACAATAAACAAGATCCTTTGCCAACTTTATCATTATGTATCCCGCAGTAAAAGAAGTAAAACCAGGAACTGATTACACGCTATTATTAACCTTTGACAACGGGGATAGAAGGCGCTTTGATATGAAACCATATCTGAATACCGGTATTTTCAAGGAACTAAAAGATGTATCAAAATTCAATACGGTTCGCGTATGTTTTGATTCTGTTGAATGGGAAAATGAAGCTGATTTAGATCCCGAAGTATTATTTAAAGATAGCAAAATAATAAAAGATAATAATTCATGACACTCTCATCTTATGAAAGTAGCAATACAATACCCGAAATATCCGGTGAATTCCCAATTTCACTGTAGAGACGCAATGCTTGCGTCTCCGGATAATATGAACAGGTATAATGAATGAAGATGTAACTATTAATAGTGTCCGTCTGGCGCGAGTGTTCCGAAGGATCACTCGTGTCTATCCAATTCCCCCGGTCTGCGACCGGAATTCAACGATATTAAGTAGAAAATATCGTTCTCCGGTTCCATTTACCTTCAATTTCCCGCTTAATTTCGAAAAACGCTGGTAATTCCCAAAAATATAATACGATGGGCATCCTTCATTAATCCATATTCAAAAAAATAAATTATACAAAATATTTGGAAATGTCAATATTATTGTTTACATTTGTGGTGAAATTAGAATGTTATTGTAAAAATTTAAAATATTATAGAATGTCAAAGCGCAGGAAATGAGCCAGAAATGAGCAACAGAGCGCAAAGAATGCGCAAGAATTTGAGCACTTAATTTCACTAACTAATTGATTTACAACATAAAACTGCGCAACAATCACAAAAATAAAAAAATCAAACTAAAATTGCGCAAAACCATTTATCACATTCATTATATTAACCATAAGCCAACCACATTGCCACATTCATTAAGCCATTCAGCCATTAAGCAATTGAGCCATTAACCCGAGCCATTAACCGGCGAACTGAAAATATAATAATGTCACAGCCGCAGCTGTCATTAACAAGAGCGCAGCTATCCCCAGAGCATTAGCCAGTTTTCCATTTGTATGCTCACCCATTATCTTTTTATTGTTGCAGATGTGGAGTATTATGGCAATAAGCACAGGGGCCGTAAGTCCATATAAAATTGCAGAATAGAGTAGTTCTTTGATAGGGCTGAAACCCATTTTATTCATCAGTAATCCAACAACCAGCGATAATCCTATGATAATATAAAATCCGCGTGCTTCATGGAATTTTTTATCAAGGCCTATCGGAAGGCCAAATGTTTCTGAAAATATATAGGATAAGGAACCGCTTAACACAGGGATGGCGAGAAATCCGGTGCCGATCACCCCAAACGCAAAAAGATAATATGCCATATCACCCGCCAGCGGCTTAAGCGCCTGTGCCGCCTGCTCCACCGTATCGATTTTATGAATTCCGCCGGCAGCCAGCACAGACCCTGTTGTGAGAATGATAAAGAACATAACAATATTGGAAAACAACATCCCGATATTTATGTCAGTTTCCATCGCATGAAACATCCTTCTGCTGGCTACAAGCACTTTTTTATGCACTTTTTGTATCTCTCTGAACTCCTCTACTTCCATAGTAGTCTGCCAGAAAAACAGGTAGGGTGATATGGTGGTGCCGAGTATGGCCACCAGGATACCAAAATATTCTTTATCCCATTGGATGTGTGGTATGAAAGTTGCTTTTAATGCGTCCATCCAGTTTGTCTTTATTACAAACGGAACAATGAGGTACACCAGCAACACCATGGCCAGGTATTTAAGTATGGATGCAATCTTGCGATAAGGAAAAAATATGATACAGATGAGTAACAGCAGGGTAAATGCTATACTGAAATATTCGGTACTTATTTTTGGCGCTATGAGATTTGCAACCGCTCCCATACCTGCGATGTCTGCCCCTATGTTCATTATAATCGCCGGAAAGCTGAAAAGCAGCGTTACATATAATACCCAGCGTGGGTAATGTTGTTTTAGAATGCTTGTTAATCCCTGTGAGGTAGCGAGCCCTATACGGGCGCACATTTCCTGTATAGATGCCATAAGAGGGAAGGTAAGTAAAGCAGTCCAGAGGGTGGAAAGACCATATTGCGCCCCCGCCTGAGAATAGGTAGCAATACCGGAGGGATCATCATCGCTTGCACCGGTAACCAGTCCCGGTCCTAACACTCTTAAAAGCTTCCTGAAGTGGGATATTTTTTTCGGTTTTTTCACGGCCGTTAAAGGTAATAGTTTGAAGGGATATCTGATGGCTGATACTCGTTACCGGATAACAGATAAAAGTTGTGCCAGACAGGCGTTATCAACAGCGCAGCCTGATGCCTGGCATTGAAAGTTATGAGCGGATTTAGCCTATGGCAGTAAATAAATGACAATCCGTAACACCATTAAGTATTACGGATTGTTTTGTATAATCCCAGATGTACTTCAAAATACACGGTTTCTTTTATCAAAAGGGAACCTTAATTGCCCTTTCTATTTGTCATTATGTTCCGGAGGAAACAATAATCCATGACATTCCATGACTTCCAGGCCACTTTTCGTTTTGTAGGTATAACATGGAGGGTCATATAATGGAATATAGGGTGATGTGGGATATGCAGGTACTGCATTTGCAGGCATATCGGGATCTGATTTTAATTTAGGATAATAGCCCATATAAGTGCCTTCTGTTTGTACCCTGATTTCACCATTTGGTTTTACTACAGTGACTGTTGTTTCCTGTATTGTTTTCTTTTCCGGAGTAAACCATACTCCCGGACATTCCAGCACTACAAGGCCATGTCTTTTATACGCATAGCATGGGTTATCCGTCACCACAGTAAAAGGTTCATCGAATGCAGGTGTTACCGGTATGGCTTTCCCGTTATTTACCAATGGGGGCAGGTTCTTTGTTGTGTATTCTGTTTGTGCGTAGCTACCCAGTGATGCCAGGCACAAAAGCGATATAATCAGTGTTGTTTTCATAATAGTTGTTTTGTATGTATGGATAAAAACTCCGTGCCATAAAGTGTTAAAACCGTCTAAACAATTTTTAATAATCTTAACTTAGCAAACCTTTTACTCAACTTAACTGGGTTATGATGAAGCCAATTATTTTTCTCTCAGTTATTACTATTATTCTGCTTGGCTCCTGTGGGCAACAAAATAGTGATACGAAAAAAATGCAGCAGCAAATAGATAGCCTGCAACATAAACTTGAAAATACATTCAGGCCAGGATTGGGTGAATTTATGTCGGGCATACAGGTGCATCATGCCAAACTGTGGTTTGCAGGGCAGGCCCAAAACTGGAAACTCGCTGAATTTGAAGTGAACGAAATATCAGAAGCTTTAGCCGGGATCAAACAGTATAATACCGGCCGGCCTGAAGTAAAGTCAATAACATTGATAGAACCAGCAATAGATAGTATCAGTAATGCTATCAAACAGGAAAGCCAGGTTTTATTTAACAGCAGTTATGTTTTATTGACCAATACCTGCAATAACTGCCACCGGGCCACTAAACATGAGTTCAATGTGGTCAAAATTCCGGACGCTCCGCCATTTTCAAACCAGGATTTTAAAGTGCAGTAACGAAGAAAGTTGTATCAGGCAGATGGTTTTTTTCTGTTTTTTAAAACAGAGCAAAATAAAAGAAGCGCATAGTATCTAAAATATATCATCAAAATTATTGCAGTAATATTTTTATGTTTACATTCACAAATAAAAACATACACAATGGACCAACAAAAAGTGGACATGTATATCGCTACCAATGCAAAATACTTTGAAAGTCATCTGATCCCGCAGATTTATGATATGCTTGGAAAAGCGGATGATTCAAAATTCATGCCTATACAAACTGTAAATCTTAAAGACCCTACGACCATGCTGATCGTGTCACTTTTTGGCGGGCATTTTGGCATTGACCGGTTCCTTATCGGAGACACTGGCTTAGGTGTAGCAAAGCTGCTTACCTGCGGGGGTATGGGCATATGGTCAATAGTTGACTGGTTCATGATCATGGGGCGTACAAGGGAATTGAATTTTATCAATTTTCAAAGAATGTTATTATAATACCTGGCGATGCGGAAAAAGTGGTTATACCTACTGATTATCGTTTGTTCGGTAGCAGGGAGTATATGGGTACTATGGAACAGAGTTTATTATACTCCGGCTGACGCGCATAGCGGGCTGAATATGTGCCTGTTCAGGCGCATCACTGGTTTGCCATGTCCTTCCTGCGGCAGCACCCGTTCGGTATTAGATATATCCAGGCTGGAGTTCAAAGATGCTTTTTATTCGAATCCGGTTGGTTTTATCATTGCATTCGGAATGGTTGTTTTCCCATTTTGGGTATTGTATGATCTTGTAAGCCGCAGAAATACATTTTACACATTTTATAACACAGTTGAATCTGTTATCAGGAAGAAATGGGTAGCTATTTCGCTTATTTTTGTTGTAACAGTTAACTGGCTGTGGAATATTTACAAATTCACTTCATGAATAATTTAGCAACTTATATCCCCAATGATATGGAGGCGGAGAAGGCTTCTAATGGCTATCTCATGTCGCTCCTGGCATTGATGGTAGGGATGCCGTTTCCCATAATAAATTTGCTGGCTACGATCATTTTTTATTTTTCCAACAGGAAGAGTACCTATTATGTCCGCTGGCATTGTACCCAGACATTGGTATCGCAACTGACATTACTGTTTGTAAATGCTATTGGCTTTTCATGGACCATGTCTATACTTTTCGGAGATAATTTGTTGTCAAATAAGTATATAGCTTACATCATCACTATTTTCCTTTTTAACCTTACAGAATTTATAGTTACTATAAGTGCGGCAGTAAAAACGAGGAAGGGGATACATACCGAATGGTGGTTCTGGGGAGCATTGACCAACCAGCTATGCAGGCCGGCAAAAGAAGTAAATTCTCAGATGTAAAAACAGATTAAATGAGTAAAACCTTTTTTCAATTTTCAGTTTTGGTAATCATCTTTCTATCCTCATTTTGGGGGTTGAGCAGGGTTGATTTTATGAAACACCTGCATTTGCAGGGTATCAGCAGAAAAACAGAAAACAAAATAGGTAAAATAATTATTGACGGACTGAAAAAAAGCAACCAGGAAATAGATGATGATAGTGTAGCTCATGTGCTGGATGTAATAAAAAACAGGCTCTGCACCGCTAATGCCATTCCGCCTGGTGCGATCACCATACACCTGATACATAATGATCAGGTAAATGCCTTCTCTCTCCCCGGACATCATATTCTTATTTACACCGGGCTTATCAATCATTGCGACAGTGTTTCTGAATTATGTGGTGTCATTTCCCACGAAATGGGGCATATCCAGTTAAACCATGTAATGAAACGGCTGGTAAATGAAATTGGGATCACAGTATTAGCGTCCGTTGCCTCAAACGGTAATTCACAGGTCGTAGGCAAAATCATACAAATATTGTCATCCTCTGCTTTTGAAAGAAAACAGGAAAGTGATGCAGATGCCGCCGGGGTCAGATACCTGGAACATGCGCATATAAATCCAAAAGGATTTGTAAATATTATGTTGAAATTTGCCGATATACAATCAGAAGTACCTTCTGAAATGGAATGGATCAGTTCACACCCTGATTCCAAAAAAAGGGCTGCAATCATACAAAGCCTTATAGATACCAATTCAGTCAATTATGTTCCTGTAATTGACATCAATGACTGGCAGTTGCTGAAGGATGCATCTGAAGATCACAATTAAATGAGTTTTTAAAACTCAATAATCCACAGTTTATCATTTTTAAATCATCTTGTATAGGAATAATACCAATTAAACGTCAAAAATCTGTACTACTATATACCTTTGCGAACTTAAAAACGTTAATTGGGAACAGCGCCTTTGCGGCTTTGCGAGAAATTCTTTCGTACCGTAATTTGATATACAATTGGCATAAGATACATGAATGTGTTTTTGTCATCTTCACTTAAGAAGCAAAAAAAGTGTCCCGCATTTTCATAATGCGGGACGTATATGCTATTTTACAATACGCTACTTTAATATTCGTTCTCAATCAAATGTTTGGGCTGTTCCCTCAATTTAGATAAGCGTTGATATTATAATCAGGATACCAGTTGGGAGAAATATTTTTTGCAACGGCAACAGGTTGTTTGATAAGCGGCAGTATCATGTATTTTGTTTTCTTTTTGTCGTAAAGGTATTTTTTGATTTCATTTAATGCAAATTCAAGCCTTTCATAAGATTCAAAATAGGGTATTCCTATACGGAGTATGTGATATTTGACGCCGGATATTTTATGGTTCTTAATTAATTTAGCGTGAACCTGGTGCGCATTCATATATTTATACAGAAGGTACGGATCGTAATCTGTAAAGGCTATTGTAATAACAGGGGACAATTGTTTGTTGTTTAAAAATACATGATTGATCCCGTTTTTTGAAAACACTTCATCAAGCTTTTTCTGAAAATACGTACCGAGCTGAGATGACCTTGCAAGCACATTATGCAAACCTGCCTTCTTATATAGTTTCAGCGCTTCTTCAAGTGCAGGATACAGCATGAAATCCTGTCCGCCGGGAATACTAAACTGTTCTGTATCGGGTGTATATCCAAGCCCGTGACCGCTCCAGCTGGTTTTTTCGATCCAGTTTTGGAAATCAACGGTCATCCACATCAGTCCGCCGCCCTGGGGGCCATGAAGCCATTTATGCGTGCTTCCCAGAACCAGGTCTGAACAGCCAAATGGAAGATCATATAATCCTAAGGATTGGGCTACGTCTAAAATTATCTTGCATGACGGGGCGTTTTTCCGCACATTTGCGCACCAGTTTTCTACCGGAGCAATATTGCCTGTGTCATAAAACACATGCGAGAAGAGTGCCAAATCGGGCTGGAGGTCTTTAATTATTTTCCCAAGCGCCGGCGGGTTGGCAAGTATTGCGTCTTCAATATAATGAACTTCATATTCCGGCAAATGTTCAAAACTGCCTATACCGCCTTCATGTTCATGCGTGGTAGTGATGACTTTAACCGGGCCTTTTACTGTCTTATTAAATTTCCTTAGCATAGACAGGGCCAGCAGGTTCATTGTTTGGGAGGTGCTGTGCGTCACTGTCAGCTTATAACCTTCAGACGGCCATATTTCAGCGCATAATCTGCTTATTTCTCCATGGCTTTTCCTGGCATATTCATAATTGCCTAAAGGGAAACCATTAAGACTGTTTGAAAGATTCTGGTAGTAAATGTTTTTTACCGGTATTGATGTGGCGCCAAGCATTCCCGGGTTCAGATTTACCCTGTCTGACTGAAAATACTGCTCGCGGAAAGATTCCCAGTATGATTCATTATCAGCGCTTATTTTGTAATAATGCGGGACTTTCCGGACTTTATTATTATCACTATTATTATTGCGATCATAATTGTATGTTTTTTCAGGTGCGGGATCGGGAGAAATGTGATTAACAGTGGCAGTATTATTATTGATGTCTGCATTCCATTGTACGCTTGGCGTAAACATGCCTGGCGAAATATTATCCCTGAACTTCGCTATTATCTTCATCATTTCTTTTGCGATTTCCGCCAACGGAGTATGAAGAGAGTCGTGCCCGCTTAAATTTGTTTCGATCCCATATTCTGATTTCGTTTCGTTTTGTTCCATTCTTGGGTCATGGGACCTGACTATATTCACATTGAACCCTTGTTCTTCAGCAATATTTTTTACTGTTTTGGCAAGTTCATTAATTGAGTAATTGGTTTCGGTTACATGGTTTATTACTTTATGTGTTCCTGCATCAGGGATATTATCTATTAAACCAACTAATGAGTTTACTGCATCTTTCAGCGCCATGAGACCTGTGCGCTGGTGCCCTTTGCCATAAACTGTCAAAGGGTGGCTACAAACAGCCTGTACAAGGAAACGGTTAAGGACGGTACCAAATATACAGTCGTAATCACAACGGGTATAAAGCTCTTCACAACCGGCCATTTCTTCAGTAGTGAAGCCAAATATTGTTGACTGCATTACATCAGTTATTCTCAGTTTCCAGAGGCGGCATGCCATCGCGACATAGTTACTGTCGTTTATTTTGGAAATATGGTAAATATCGTCTGCCGCGCGCGGGTATGGCATTGGGCTGGTAGCGACTTTGCCATTATGTTCAGGGAAAAAATACCCCTCAGCAATATCAATACCGCCTTTTGCATATTCTCCGAATGATCCTAACTTGATAATATGCGCATCAGGCACATGCTTGCGTACGGCCCATAAAAGACGCATATTGCCCGATTCATTATTGTTTATTGTGTATAATGCTTCTTCCATACCTTTCATGGAGAACGAAGCGGAACATTGCTGTGCAAGGTGGAAAATGGTATGTGGTTTTTCGTTTTGTATTACCCCCTCTAATTTATCTGAGTTTACATCCATATGGATATAATGCAGGTTTTTCTGGCCATGTATCCTGGTGAAAGCTGCAATGCGATCTTCTGGTTTTGCAATTGGGATCAGTGTTTGGAACCCCAAACTACTGACTGTATTTCTGCGCCATTCGTTATCAATAATAATAACTTTCTGAGCAGGATACTTTACAGCTATTTTCATTGCCAGGGGCCATCCGAAATAACCATCACCACCGAGTAGAAGTATAGTATTTTCCATGTTTTTGATAATTGAGGAAGAATTTATTTTCAGTCAGTAAAATATATAGCGCTATTATTATGCCGTATTTTTATATTGTTGATTATCAATAACTTAAGAAATTTTTGAGAAATCATTTTTTCCTGATTCTGGATATTTTTTCCAAAAAATGGAATTATTTTTTTGTAACATCAAAAGGCCGGAGCAAATAGCCGGCCTTTTGAAAAAGTATTATTAAAGACCTGCTTAGTTGTAGTTAACAGTTACCGGAACGCCAGTTGAGTTGGTATAAGTTCCTGCTGCCTGTGCTGCTGAAACGCTGAGTGTAGCACCTAACTTTAAAGTCTGGGTACCGCCTGAGCTTAATGTACCGGTAGCAGAAGGATTGCTGGTGAAAGAACCAACTGTCATAGTATGGCTGGCACCGTCAGAAAGCGTAGCGGTTGAAGGCAAAGTAATTGCGTAAGTATAGCTTGCTTCACCGGAAACAGTAAATTCTGCTGAAGTTACAGTACCATTAGTAGAAGGAAGGGTTACACCACCTGCACCGCCCGTTGTACGTGAGCTGGAAGTTGATAATATAACGGTACCTGAATTAGCAGCAGAAACTGCTATGTTACCAAAGTTCATGTCCACTGTTTTAGAGATGGAAATGGGAGTAATAATTGTTGCTGCGGCTGAAGCCGTTGCTGATGCCTGAGCGAAAGAGATATTAGTAGAACCGAGTACTACTGCTGCTGCGATGATTGCTTTTGAGAAGTT
>CAISOH010000316.1 GCA_903887005.1 uncultured Bacteroidota bacterium
ATCACTTGAATACTAAACAACTTTTTCTTTTACTAGAATAGATGCCATAATTAGCTTATATATTCATCAATAAGTATATGTAGCTCTTAAGAGATGTGAATGCCTAGAATCGCCTCTGAGGTGGCTTTATTGTCATTCTAAATGTTTCATCTTTTGGCGTAACTTTGAATAAACGAGCGCAATGACATCTATTGAATTTACACCAGCCAGATACACTGGTTTGTTAGAAGGGAGCTTTAAGTTTGTTGAACTTGTTGCAACAGGAAAGGAAGTACAAACAAGTGAGGACTATTATAAGAAAGAGATTATACTACGAGCATACAAACTAATGCCTGTCCGAAGCATTCATTATGTGATGCCTGTAGATGATGATGAGCTTAGGGAGTTAGCTACTGGCAGCGATACTGATATTGTTTACATAGAATATACTTAACGATGTGCTACCATTCTTCTACTCCTAAAACGGAGAAACTTTATGATTTGTTGGGTAGTGGCTATACTATACAGCCATACACTTCATACTTTCATGCAAATGGTTTTAATCATCCTGAATTACCGTTGTTAGCAAGTCATGAAGCTGATACTATCAAACCTTATTCATGGGGCTTAATTCCTTTCTTTGCTAAGGATATTGTGAGCGCAAATGACATTCGTAAAAAGACGCTTAACGCAAGATGTGAAACAATTTTTGAACTTGCATCTTTCAAGGGTAGCGCAAAGAGTAAACGATGTTTAATATTTGTTGATGGCTTCTTTGAATGGGAGCATCAGGGTAAAGAAAAGATACCGTACTTCATTTACTCTGAGGAACATCAACCATTTGCTTTTGGTGGTCTTTATAATCAGTGGGTGAATAAAGAAAATGGAGAGGTATTTGATACTCTTTCAATCATTACTACACCAGCTAATGAGTTGATGTCTAAAATTCATAATTCGCAAAAACGAATGCCTTTTATCTTATCTCAAGAGCACTGGTCGCAGTGGTTAGATAAGACTGTAGAAGTAGATACAGTAAAGACTATGATGAAACCTTTGCAGGATGGAATACTTCATGCTCATAAAATAAGTAAGCTTATTACTTCTCGTACACAAGATGCTAATGTACCAGATGTTCAAGTTGAGGTTGGGGAAACGTTGTTCTAATTTATTTTATTGGATTAATGCTATATACGCTCTCTTAAGATATGCTATTGCGATTTTAAAGAGATTTGCGGTATTTTCAAATGAATTGGTGTGCGTAGGTTGCACATACTCTAATAATATTTACTCATACTCTAATAATAATTATGAAGCTATCTTAAGAGCCAATAATTCCAAACGTTTTTCAATTAGATAATTCAGGTCATTTATAGGCGTGGTATCAAGAGCAAGATTACTCCACCCACGACTATAAAGAGGTAATTCAATGACGCTACCCTGATAAGCGTTAGCGGTAACACCTGCACTGTTATAATCACCGATGAAATAGTAAGATAATGCCAAGCAGTAATACGCTATATCACTAAATTGTCGTACTAACGCTGCTTGATAGTGTTTGATTGCGTTAGTGTAATCCTGTTGATGAAAACACTCATGACCTCGCGCTAAGTCATTGTAAGCACCTACACGTTTCCAAGCTAAATCAGGCGTTGCAGGCACGAGATTGATAAGGTCTTTTTCTATTTGTAAGTCTTTCCCGTAAATAGCATAGCTTTAATCTTTGGTGCGTCCATAATTTTATGTTGGTTGTTTAAACAGTTTACACATAGTTAACACAAATGCTTACCTCTAAGGTAATGCACATTTTTAATAAAACAAGTGAAATTCAATAGAATCAATACTCTTGATAGAAGCTAGAAGAAAGTAAAAGAAAGGAAAGGAAGTAAAATAAGTCCCCACGGAACCACCAAATTGAAGTATTGAAAATCAAGGGGTTGCATTCATTTGTGGCTCCTTTTTTCATTGATTTTCCAAGCAGCATCTCCTTTTCAATTCCATACTTAGCACCAAATAAAACTATATCATCAGATATGCCTGTTTTGGCAAAAAGGATTTTCAATTGTTCCATTTCATTGCCGTCACCAATTATCCACAATTTGCTATCTGAATGTTCTTTATGAAATATCTTAAATCCTTCAAGCAGCGCGTCTAAGCCTTTTGTGAAAATGTCTATACGGCCACAATAGCCAATTACAAATGTAGAGGAACTGTTTCCAACCTACAGCGAAGAAGAGACTTAATAATTGCATCTACACAACAATACCAAAATAGAAAAATGTTATAATCCTTTGAAACGCCCTTACTGAACGCCTTCCCAGGGCATTAGGATTTAGAAAAAATCTATAAACATTGTTGTTTAATATTTTAACAATAAAATTAAACAAAAATGACCGTATCTTTGACATTTAAATAGAACTGTTTGGTATTTTTATAGATAATATGAACAAAATATAATTGATACTTAAAGAACACTTTTGATTAAGCACCTGAACTGTAGCACCTACTGAGGCACCGGAAAAATTATTTTATGCAACACATGAAGAAACAGAAAGAAACGTTGATGAATATCCTGCATAGCAGGGAGACCATACTGATCAATGACCCCGATATAGACCAGGCCGGAGACGATCACATTTGCACAGGACTGGAGACGCCTCTGCGCCCTGATGCATTCGAATTATCAGATTCCGAAAAAATCCACGACATCGAATATCATTTCAGAGAAATAATGCAAACACTGGGACTGGACCTTTCAGATGATAGTCTTAGGGGTACGCCTCTGAGAGTGGCAAAAATGTATGTGAAGGAAATTTTCTCAGGTTTAGACCCGGCCAACAAACCAAAGATTGCATTGTTCGAGAACAAATATAAGTACAAGCAGATGCTGATAGAGAAAGACATTACACTCTTCAGCAACTGTGAGCATCACTTCGTACCCATTTATGGCAAAGCGCATGTTGCCTACATATCTAATGGCAGCATTATAGGCCTGTCGAAACTGAACCGGCTTGTTCAATACTTTGCGAAAAGACCACAGGTACAGGAGCGGCTCACCATGCAGGTAGGCAGGGAACTACAGGATATACTAGGCACAAAGGATATAGCTGTGGTTATAGATGCTAAGCATATGTGCGTATCCACAAGAGGTATAAAAGATACTGACTCATCAACAGTTACTTCATTTTATGGCGGGAAATTTTTAAGAGAAGAAACAAAAAATGAGTTTCTTAATTATTTAAGCCTGTAATATTAAGAAATATGGAATCATACCTAATTCATCAGTTGGAGCAAATGACCGGAATAAAAGCACATACCATAAGAATATGGGAAAAAAGGTATGGACTTATACACCCCGACCGTACAGACACTAACAGGCGCAGCTATAACGAAAGTCAGGTAAGGAAATTACTTAATGTAAGCACACTGCTGGCCAGCGGACAAAAAATTTCAAAAATTGCAAACCTTACAGACGATGAATTGAATAGCCTGATCGAACACCAGGACAAAACAGATATCAAAGACAGTATCTGCACTGGGTATATCAATGACCTGATAAAATCTATGCTCGACTTTAATGAATCAGCGTTTGAAAAAATATTCTCAGCAGCAGCAACAAGATTTGGTATTTACGATGCCATGATCAAAGTTGTGTATCCGTTTTTGAATAAAGTAGGCATATTATGGACTATAAGTAAAACAGTGCCGATACAAGAACATTTTGCATCCTGCATTATAAAGCGAAAACTAATGTCTGCGATAGACGGTATGATGCCTCCCTCAAAAAAAACCAAGAAATTTTTACTCTTTCTTCCACCTGATGAATGGCACGAAATAGGATTACTCTTTGCTAACTACATCATCCGTTCGAAGGGTTATGAAACAATATACCTGGGACAAAATGTGCCCATTGAGAATGTTGAAAGGATAATTCCGGTAGTAAATCCGAAATATCTGATGTTGTTCTACATCAACATGAGGCCCGTAGAAGAAGTAGGAAATCAAATAAAGCGATTATCGAAAATCGATGAAAACACCACATTGTTTGTAGCAGGGAGCCCGGAACTATTTCCGGAAAACAAGCATAAAATCAGAAACACTATTTACTTAACAGAAGCAAGTAGTCTCCTTAATTTTCTATGAACAGAATTGCAGTAATTGGCAGTGGATTTTCCGGGTTATCGGCAGCCTGTTTTGCCGCTGCACGGGGGCAGAAGGTTACTTTATTTGAAAAAAATAATATGATTGGAGGCCGGGCACGGGCGTTCAGTGAGCAGGGGTTTACATTTGATATGGGCCCGAGCTGGTATTGGATGCCGGATATCTTTGAAGATTTTTTTGCCGCATTTAATAAACGCCCGGAAGACTATTACAAACTGGTCCGCCTGGATCCTGGGTTCCAGATGATTTTTGGTAAGAATGATATTTTACGTATCCCTGCCGAACTCAAAGATATATATGAACTGTTTGAGCAAACTGAGACAGGGAGCGCGGATAAGCTGCGAAAGTTTCTTGCCGAAGGAAAATTCAAATATACGGTGGGCATGCAAAAGCTGGTATACAAGCCGTCTTTTTCCTGGCTTGAGTTTGCTAATAGAGAGGTGATTTCGGGCGCGGCAAAGCTTCAGCTGTTTAAATCGGTAAGCAGTCATGTGCGCAGTTATTTCAAAGATGAAAGGTTGATCGCACTAATGGAATTCCCAGTGTTGTTCCTGGGAGCTACTGCAAAAAAAATACCTGCCTTATATAGCCTGATGAATTATGCCGCGTTGTCGTTAGGAACATGGTATCCTATGGGCGGAATGGTAGAAATCATTAAAGCAATGGAGAAACTGGCGCTGAGTTTGGATGTAGATATCTTAACAGGATGTGAAGTGAACAAAATAAATGTACTGAAAGAGAGGTCGGTAAAAATCAATACAACAAAGGGAAACTTTATGACTGATGGCATAATTGCCACAGGAGACTATCATCATATAGAGCAGAACCTGCTAGACAGGCCTTACAGAAACTATAATGAAGCATACTGGAATAAGAAAACCCTTGCGCCTTCCTGCCTCATTTTTTATATAGGTGTTAGCAAGAAGGTAAAAAAACTGATTCACCATAACCTTTTTTTTGATGCCAGCATGGAAAGCCATTCTGCTGAGATATATACGAACCCAAAATGGCCGACAAACCCATTGTTCTATGTTTGCTGTCCATCGAAGACCGATGAAACAGTAGCGCCGGAAGAGATGGAAAATTTATTCCTGCTCATACCCATCGCGCCGGGGCTGGAAGATACCGAAGCTACAAGGGAATATTATTACAGACACATCATAAAACGAATGGAAGAGTTATGTGATGATAGCATTATGCCATATGTTGTTTATAAAAAGAGTTATTGCATCAATGACTTTGTCAGCGATTATCATGCTTATAAAGGTAATGCGTATGGACTGGCCAATACAATAAGGCAAACAGCAGTATTGAAACCGTCGCTCAGGAATAAGAAGGTAAAAAACATGTTTTATGCCGGGCAATTAACTGTGCCGGGGCCTGGCGTGCCGCCGGCACTAATATCTGGGCAGATCGCAGCAAAAGAATTATTAAACTATTTAAAGTAAACCGATGAAGCAAATATTTGATGATGTATCCTTTTCGTGCAGTAAAATCACTACTCGGACTTATAGTACCAGTTTTTCGCTGGGGATACGGTTTTTAAATCGGCACATGCACGATTCCATTTATGCTATATATGGCTTTGTTCGTTTTGCTGATGAAATTGTGGATTCTTTTCACCGCTTTGACAAAGCCGCTTTGCTGACAGATTTTAAAGAAGAAACCTGGAAGGCGATCAACTTCGGAATTAGTATTAATCCTATAATCAACAGTTTTCAGCATGTGGTAGCTAAGTATGGCATAGAAAAGGAATTAATAGAACGTTTTTTCGCAAGTATGGAAGCCGATCTGGAACAAACAAGACACTCAGCGGCTTCTTATGAACAATATATATACGGATCGGCTGAGGTCGTTGGCCTGATGTGCCTGAGGGTATTTACCGAAAATGATGACGGATTATTTCAGCAGTTGAAATATCCGGCAATGAAACTGGGGGCTGCATTTCAGAAAGTCAATTTTCTCCGTGATATTAATGCCGATTACCAGGAGCTTGGGCGGACCTATTTCCCGGGTGTGAATTTTAAAAGCTTCTCCCAGCTTGAAAAAGAGAATATACAACTCGACATTGAATTTGATTTTGAACAGGCATTAGCAGGCATCCGGAAACTTCCAATATCGTCCCGGAAGGGCGTATATCTGGCGTATTTTTATTACCGGAAGCTTTATCTCATGATCAAGAAAACACCCGCTGATAAAATACTCAATGTAAGGTTGCGAATCCCTAATCATAAAAAAGTCAGCCTTATGTTTCAATCTATGATCAGGCATCAATTTAATTTATTATGAGATTGATCTTTGCATTCGTTTTTGTTTTCAATACTCTTATTCAGTTGCAGCTGACCTTACAGTATCAGAACTCAGAGCCATGTATTATATGGCATTAACTGACAAAGGAACTGCAGATAAATTCATGACCATTATTGATGAAGCAAATGCTGAATCAAAGCCTATATTACTTTGCTACAAGGGCATGGCATGCATGTTAAAGGTGAGGTACTCATTGAACCCTTATTCTAAATATACTCAATTTCAAAAGGGTGTAACATTGCTGGAAGACGCAGTGCAAAAAGATGTGAATAATGCAGAAATCAGGTTTATGAGGTACTGTGTGGAAACCAATGCTCCGTTTTTTTTGGGATACAATGATGACATAGAATCAGACAGAGCTTTCCTCCTAAAATCATACAGCACGATACCGGATCCGGATCTTAAAAGAAAGATAAAAGATTACGTTTTGACAGGAAAAAGTGAATCGTAGATTTATTTTTGAAAATACTTTATAATGACCATATATTCAATACACAGGGAACAAAATTTGGCTATAACAATTGAAGAAGCATGGGCTTTTTTCAGTTCAGCAAAAAACCTGGATAGGATTACTCCTCCTGAAATGGGTTTTAAAATCATTTCTCAGCTGAGGGAAGAACCCATATACCATGGAATGCAAATAGAGTATATCGTAAAACCCCTATTTGGCATACCACTTAAGTGGGTGACAGAGATCGAAAATGTACAGGCGCCATACTCCTTTGCCGACAGACAGCAAAAGGGACCATATAGATTATGGGAGCATACACACCGTTTTCAAAGCATTGCCGGTGGAGTGAAAATGAACGATGACGTAAGATACTGCTTACCTTTAGGGTGGCTTGGCATTATGGCTCATCGGCTTTTTGTGCGCAATCAGTTGGAAAAGATATTTGATTTCAGAGTGTCTGCATTAATTAAATTATTTGGTCAAATAAACGGAGGTGGCTATGTGGTTGGTTAGCACATTCATTGTTACTGTTTCATTTTTGTCTATGGAAGGTGTCGCCTGGCTTACTCATAAGTATGTAATGCACGGGCTGTTATGGCGACTCCATCAAGATCATCACAGGAAGAACCCCACATCATTTTTTGAAAAGAATGATTATTTCTTTTTGATATTTGCCTTGCCGGGCATCTTATTTCTGGCATTGGGCATTTACTCTCCATTCTGGTATTTTCTGTATATCGGTCTGGGAATTACACTATATGGCTTTGCGTACTTTATGGTACATGATATCTTTATTCACCAGCGTTTTAAGCTGTTCCGAAATGCAGACAATTTTTATTTCAAAGCAATTCGCAGAGCTCATAAAATGCACCATAAACACCTGGATAAAGAAGACGGCGAATGTTTTGGTATGCTGTTTGTCCCGCTGAATTATTTTATTTATGCTATAAAGATGGGAAAATACAACGAAAATAAAATTCAGTAGATGTTTGAAAAATTCACATACCTTTTGGTTGATACGATGTGCATCCTATTCCCTTTCGTATGCTCATTTCATTCCAAAATAAAATTTTACAGGCAATGGAAAAATATTGCCGTACCTATATTGGTATCCAGTTTGTTTTTTCTCGTATGGGACATCTTATTTACCCGAGCCGGTGTATGGAGTTTTAATTCCAGGTACACTATCGGAATCTACATTTTCCGCCTTCCATTAGAGGAATACCTGTTCTTTTTGTGTATACCCTATGCCTGTGTCTTTACATACTACTGCATCAATTTAATTTTCAACCTATCGTACTACAACAGAGCTGCAAACGTCGTAACGCTTATTTTGATAGTATTTTTAGTAACTATTGCACTTTTTCACTTGCGCCAACTCTATACTTCCATCACATTTATTTTCCTGGCGTCGTTTTTGCTTTTTATCTTATTGCGGAAAAATATAATTTTCCCTGCCTTTTACCTTACTTTTTCGATTATTCTTATTCCGTTCTTTATATCAAATGGCATTCTTACTGGGACTGGTCTTTCTGAGCCTGTAGTTTTATATAACAACAATTACAATTCAGGTATCCGTTTACTGACTATACCTTTTGAAGATACATTTTACGGGATGCTACTAATCCTGATGAATGTAACAGGCTTTGAATACATGGTAGCTAGAAACTTAAACAGATCAGATACGTTTACATAATCGGGTTCAAATTTTTATGGTACAACCTATTACCCCCCCCCCCAATGAGTTATTAAAAAAGAGCAGGTATGTATCCATATCACAATAAGATAAAGCAGAGAATAAAAAACAATGAGTTGATTCGTTATGAATATTTGAATAAATACAAAAATATATCACCATGTTTGTTGTTGCATTTTGATAGAGAGCCTTATACACGACCAATCAGAGTACACCGTTTTAAAGAGTATGAAGAAATATTTAGAGAGTTAAACAAGTAGTTTCTAGCCATATATAGATAAACCGTCCCCTTTTAACGAAAAAGCCCCTGAACGAGAAACTGGAATTCCAAAAAGAAAAAATCTGCTGATCATGGCATTCCAATCATAACCAGGGTCGATTTCTTGGAACATTGATAAACGGCTTTCCACTTAAATACAACAACCATTTACTCAATAGCTATCCGAATAATGAACGTGGTACCGACATTAAATTCACTCTCAATATCGATAGAGCCACCAATAGCTTCAACTTGTGATTTTACCAGGTAGAGTCCTATACCTTTTGCATCGGGATTGCTGTGGAATGTTTGGTACATCCCAAATAGCTTACCTTTTATTTTTTCAAGATCCAAACCGATGCCATTATCTGAGATTTTCAATACTAAAAGTCCGTCCGATAAAGACGCGCTAATATCAATACGAGGTGCACGTTCCGGATGCCGGTACTTTATCGCGTTACTCAACAAGTTTAAAATAATACTGTCAACGTAAACCCGGTTTGATTTGATAACAATGTCACTACTTACATTATTTAGCAATCTTGAATGTGTGTTATGAATTTCAATGCGTAGCGTACTTAACGCTGCGTCAACACTATTGAAAAGACTGAATTTTTCCCATTCCAGGTCTCTTTTGTTTGTAGTGTCAACTATTTCTGTCAGGTGTGTTATTGTAGATCTAAAACCATTTGAAATATCTTTCAGGAAGTTTAGCATTTGTTCTTTTTCTTCCTGAGCTTTTGCATTGATAAACATTTCGAGGATGGCCCCGAGATTATTCGCGTACGATTTTAAGTTGTGACTAACTATATTAGCAAAATTCAGCAGCCTTTCGTTTTGCTCTTTTACTTTCTTATTTGACTGAATTAACTCAAGCTCGAGTAATTTTAATGGAGTAATATCAGCAACATGTACAAAAAAACCGATTGGCGCACCATCAACCATGTTTGGATAGTAGTTGGCTAAAGAAAAGCGTGAGCCACCCGCACCTGGGAGCTGAATTTCTCTTTCAAATGTCTTTGGAACCCCGCTTAATGCGGCGGCGATGTACGGATAATTTTTTTTTCGAAAAGCTCGTCTCCCAAAAGCTGTTTTATGTGCATTTTATTTATCATTTCTTCTTTGCTTTTCCCGAACCAAAAAAGATAGGCATCGTTTGCATACCGGCAAATCAAATCTTTATCCCAATATGCAATCATTGCCGAAATCTGGTTTGTAATTACTTCTGCTAAATTTTCGTAATCCAACCGATTTGTATTTGCGCGCATAAGCAACCTGTATTTACTGGCTAAAATTAAGAAACAATTATTATACTTCACGCTGCATTAGAATGTAGTGTTTTCATCGAAATCAAAATAACAAAGCTGACTGGATGTTATATATGTAATGAAAAACTTATTTTACTGTATGATTATGTATTATAATAAATTATATACATCAAAACCCTGTCAATAATTAATACTGTTTATCGGATTATATTGGAATATCATCGAAAAAATAGAACTAAAGAACGAAAACTAAATTTTCAAAAACTTCCTGGAATTAATATTGCAAATCAAACGATTGTAAAGTAATTAAACAAAATGTATAAATGAAGACAAATACAAAAACTCAAAATTTCGTAACAATATTATCGATTTTGGCAATTTTAGTGCTCGCATCTTTGATCCAAAACTGGTAAATTATATCAACATATTTATTTCGTTTATTATTATACATACAGTTATTGTATGTTATTAATAAATTTAAATATCTTATGCATATTCTATATGAAGTAACTATAACATTATTATATTAATAACTAAAAACAAATTATTTGTAACTATAACTTTTTATTTATTTACATTTTTATTTTAAACAATTATTAATTCTTATGAAAAAAATTTACTCAGGAATTTTATTAGCATTATCAATAAATGCTACTGCCCAGGTCTCTAAAACGGATGATCTGAAAAAATCATTAGAAACCTCTAATCAGGATACCATCGCGTGGATACATAGTGGAATGTTTAGCATTGGCGCCAATGAGGGATTCCTTCATAACTGGGCCGCAGGGGGAGAAATTGCTTCCCTGGTAGTAAATGGCATATTTCGCGGCAATGTTACTTACCTCAATCATGGCAGTATTTGGACCAATAACCTTGATCTCTCATATGGTCTCAATTATGCCTACTCAAATATTTTTGTACCACGTAAAACTGATGACAGAATAGATTTCACTTCAAAGTTTGGCAGCAGGCTTAATAAATCTACCGACTTTTTTTATACAGCATTGTTCAATTTTAAATCACAGTTTACAAAAGGATACGATTACACCGTTCCTAATTGGCAGCATAATTCCACTTCCGACCTCTTATCACCTGCATATTATACCGTTGCCCTTGGAATGGAATACAAAAAAGGTTCAGACATTGGTTTGTTCCTTTCGCCAATTGCTGCCAGGGAAGTAACTGCCAGTTCCTTTTATACCTCAATGAGCTCGCAAGGTGCATTTGGTATTGATTCAGGAAAAACCTCTAAATTTCAGTTAGGTGCATATTTTTCTGGCAGGTACAAAAAAAATATCAACAAAAACATGTTTTTTTCCTCCCGTCTTGACCTCTATAGCAATTACCTTGCAAAAAACACAACAGACGGTACTGGAAAAATTATCAAAAGTGATAATCCGGGCAACATACAGGTGTTATGGGACAATTTATTTGTTATGAAAGCATATAAAAATTTCAGCCTCACCTTTGGTCTTTCTTTAGCTTATGACAACAGCATACCATATAGCAAAACCTATTTAGACAAAACAACAAATACCCTTGTTGATAAAAATCAGCCTGGCGAAAGTATGGGTTGGGTGCAGTTAAGTCAGATATTTACTTTTGGCATAGCATATAAATTTAATTAAATTCATATTATTTTGACTTCTTTTTCAATTATGGGCATCTCTAAAAACTACATATTTTTCCTAAACA
>CAISOH010000317.1 GCA_903887005.1 uncultured Bacteroidota bacterium
CAGTAATAACTATCCTATCGTAACAACTTAGTGTACCAGCAATTTTAGCCGCATAGCGGGAGGTCAGAAGTTCCACAAACTAATATTTGTCGGAAAATTACAGATTTTTTCCTTTTTGGTTCTGGCTTGTCTAGGTTAGGGGTTTGGGGTTTTATTTCGCAACCGTATTTATCGGGCCATTCATCAACTGCATCAATTCATCCAGTTTTGGTTCCAGTATTATTTCTGTGCGACGGTTTTGTGCACGACCCTCTACCGTACTGTTATCCGCTATGGGTGCGTAAGAACTGCGGCCGCTGGCTATCAGTTTCACAGGTGATACGCTATATTCATCTATCAGCACATGAGCAATTGAAGTAGCGCGGGCTGTACTGAGCGTCCAGTTGTCCGGGTATATTTTAGTATGTATCGGCACATTGTCCGTATGCCCTTCTATATCTATATTTATATCAGAATTTGTATTGAGCACACCGGCTACTTTTGCCAGCGCTTCTTTGCCCTTGGGGTTTACTACTGCGCTGCCAGATGGAAAAAGCAGGCTTTCCTGCATACTTATATATACACGGCCATCCTTCATGGTCACTGTCAGTTCACTGCTGTTAAAGCCCACCAATGCGTCCGCGATTTTCTTTTGCAGGTCTTGTGTGGCTTTTCTCTGCTGGTCTATAAAAGCCTGTAACTGCTGCAGGCGCTGGCGCTGTGCCGCAATCTGCTCCTTGGTCATGTTTAACTCGCTATTGGTTTTATACAGTTCATTAGCAGCATTTTCATTTGCATTGCCTAAGGCCCCTACCCTGCTGTGCAATCTGTTGATAGTATCCTCCAGCCTTGTTATACGCTCATTCAGCGCCAGGTTATCAGCAGATGACTGCGACGCCCTGTTTCTGGCGGCTACGTATTTGCGTTTGGCTACGCAGGATGTTAAAAAAATGGTTGCGAGACAAAGGCAGGTAACTGTCATTAATATCTTTTTCATAGTTTCTATTTTACACAAAACCTTTAATAACCATGCCATCGCTATAAATCCCCCATATTTTCACCTTTAAAAAGGGCTTGCATATAATATATATTTGGGTACTTTTGTAAAATCTAAATTTTAATCATAAATGAGAAAATTAATAATATTGGTTTTTGCTTTGTCGTCATTACTGGCACGGGCGCAGGATGACCTTATAAGGAAATTAGAATCCAATAAAAGCTATGCCACTTATAAGGGTGATGATAACAATAAGAAATATCACTTTTACAGTGTCATAGACCTTGAACGCACCTGTGTGAAAAACCAGGCCAGTTCCGGCACTTGCTGGAGCTACTCTACGAACTCTTTCCTGGAAAGCGAAATGATGCGCATGGGTAAGGAACCCATTGAACTTGCAGAGATATTCAGCGCTCATTGTGTATATATGGACAAGGCTGAAACTTATGTGCGTATGCATGGAGCTATTTCATGGGGTGATGGCGGAGAATGTCATGATGTTATCAATATGTATGCCAAATACGGCGCTATGCCGCAGGATGTATATACAGGACTCAATTACGGCACCACAAAAAATAAATTCGCTGAAATGCAGGCTATGCTGAAAGGCATGCTGGAAGCTGTAGTATCCAATCCCAATGGCAAGCTGACCCCATCATGGAGAAAAGCTTATAACGATGTACTTGATAATTACCTTGGCGCCATACCTGATAAATTCAAATGGGACAACAAAGTTTATACGCCTAAATCTTTCGCGGAGCAGCGTGTCGGTATTCATCCGGAGGACTATATAGAGATATCTTCCTGGCTTACAGAGCCTTTGTATAAAAGATCAGTGCTGATGGTGCCTGATAACTGGGCTTTCGGCAGAGTTTATAATGTGAAGATGCAGGACCTTACCGATATTATTGACAACGCGCTCAATAAAGGCTTTACCGTAGCATGGGCTGCTGATGTAAGTGAAAAATACTTCAGCTGGAAGAATGGCGTGGCTTATGTACCTGAAAAAGATTTTGAAGACATGGACGATTCTGAAAAGAAATACATGTTTGACGGGCCTAAGGATGAGAGAGTTATAACTCCTGAAAAACGCCAGATAGCATACGACAATTACGAAACTACCGATGACCATGGTATGCACATAGTTGGCATGTCTGAAGATCAGAATGGACGGAAATATTACAAGGTTAAAAACTCATGGGGCGATAAAAACGATTTCAAAGGCTATATATACGTAAGCAAGGCTTACGTAAAATATAAGACCACAGCGATACTCCTCCACAAAAATGGCATACCAAACGAACTGCGTAATAAGATGAATATCTGATGCTGTACGGTTATTTATTGGGCCCTTCAGTAATGAGGGGCTTTTTTATGTATATAGCTAAGCAGGGGTTGATTAATGCATTTTGGTAAGTGCGGCAGATGTCCCTCACTTTAAAAGTGTGGGACATCTATGAACGAAAGTCACATGACCCAACATACCAAACTATCCGGTCCAAAGTATAATTCATGCATAGAGACAACTATATTTGAGCCTCCAAAATAGTTACAGGAATTTGAACAGATTATCATCGCTTGATTATTTGCGTGGACTTGCCGCATTTGGCATAATGGTCTTCCATTATTCCATGTGGACATATGGCTTTGCAAAAGGCGGCGATTTCATAGGCAAAATTGGAATCTATGCGGTACCCTTCTTCTATATAATCAGCGGGCTCACCCTTTACCATGTTTACTATACTAAAATAGGCGGCCCTTCCATAAAAGGGCTGAAGGATTTTGCAATAAAACGCATTTTCAGGATATTCCCTTTATATTGGTTACTGGGTTTCGCTACGATGGCTATTGAAAAAAGCGATCTGTCTTTATCGTCTGTAATTTTGAACCTGACCGGCTTGTTCGGAATTATTCACTGGGAGAATAATATTTGTTATGGCGGATGGTCTATAGGAAATGAACTGGTATTTTACCTCTTCTTCCCTGTATTTATTTTTCTTTCCAAACGGTCAAAAATATCGTTCTATATCTTTTCCTTATTATTACTGCTCATCTATTTATGGTTTGCTTTTATTCATATTGACAGCACAAAAAGCATTATTGATTTCTGGATAGACTATATGAACCCGTTGAACCAGGTATTTCTGTTTCTTGGCGGTTATCTTATAGGTTTCTTATTCTCTGATGTTCACATTTCAAAGTTTGCAGGCATCCTGCTCGCAATCACCACCTTCCTGGTATTTATTTTTTACCCTGTAAAGGATGATTCTATTCACCTGATATCGGGTATTAACCGGGTTGCTTTTACGCTGATGTGCCTTACTATATGTTTTGCCTTTTACAAAACAGACTTTGGCTTGCCCGGCCTTGTCCATAAGCTATTTGCCACCCTTGGAGAGATCAGCTATTCCGTTTACCTCGTGCACCCTATTATGTGGTATGTACTTACCCACTTCTTACAGCATTCTTTTTCAAATCTGCCTCCACTTGCCCGGGTATTAACAGGCATTACCGCAAGCCTGTTCCTATCCTTACTCATCTACCGTTTATTTGAAAAATATTTTATGAGATTAGGCGCGCAGCTATCTGCGAAAATGGCATAGTAGCAATGGGGAATTTGTAAAAAAATTTTGGACGTCATGCAGAACGGACATGTAAATTTTCGGGGGGGTATAATATTCCGGATTTTACTAAGAACTATTTTTTTTTCAGCATACCAGAGATCATAATCACGCTGCATGTTAAGCCAAAGTTCAGGAGTAGTATTAAACGCTTTTGATAATCGCAGAGACATTTCGACACTCACGCCTGAATGCCCGTTAATAATCAGGGAAATTGTACGCCGGGCAACTCCCAAAATATCCCCAAGCTGTGAAATTGTAACTCCCAGCGGTTCAAGATATATCTCCTTTATTATCGTACCCGGATGTACCGGTGGCATTCCTTTTTTCAACATAAATTGTTCATTTTATTCTATTCTACAATCAGCTTCGTTATATAATTGCCCTCAGAAGTGAACGCAGACATAATATATAAACCCGGAGGAAAATCCGATTTCATTTCTATTGGATTATTGGTATTGATAATAAATTTCCTCACTTGCCTTCCTAAAAGATCAGAGATAAGTATTGTTGCATGCTCATTTTTATCAGACAAAACATTAACTGTAAACGTTCCATTATTGGGATTTGGGAATACCTCTAATATTGATGTTGTATTGGCAACATTATTTACCTCCCACCAACAAGGTCCACCATAAACTGTTATTGGGAAAATAGATATCGCGCTTCCGCAAGAATTTTTAACTGTATAGGTAACTGTATCTAATCCATAAATTCCGATATTCAATAGGCAGTATGCTTTGCCTAATGAATCTATAACAGCTTTGTTAGTATCTGTGATACCCCAAACCCCACCTTTAATTGAGTCTGTAAATGGAGGATTCCAAATACCTTTACAAACAATATTAAGACCTAAAATAATTCCAGCATTAGGTAAAGATTTTACATAAATAACTTTAGTAGCAGTACACCCTCCTCGTGTATAAATGACCGTGTCTGAACCTGATGCCAGACCAATAACCCTGCCATTGGTGTCTATATTGGCTATAGATGTGTTACGGCTGCTCCAGGTGCCACCATTGGATGAATCAGATAGCGTAACTGTTATTCCCGAGCATATAGTATCAGGCCCGGTTATAGGTGCCGGTGGAGGAAATACGTTTATGGTTTTAGTTACGTAAGTTGGGCCAACTGTATATGTTATTGTTACTGTGCCTGCGGAAATGCCAGTAGCATTCCCAATAGTATCTATTTTAACAATTAAAGTATCGCTGCTGATCCATTTACCCCCAATGGTTGTATCATTGAAGACAGTGGCTGAACCAATGCAGAGAACAGAATCGCCTGTTATAGGAGCAATTGCAAATGATGGAACATAAAACAAAAGCAATGCGAGCAGAGTGAGGTAAAAGTGTTTCATCAGGTTAGATTTTTACATCGTCAAACAATAATTTATTTTAATTTTTTTTCATCATCCAAATAATCCAACATAACACACGCCCCTCTTTTTTTCAAAGAGGGGACGCTAAATCAGACGAAGGTCTGATTTAGCTGGGGTGATTTATTCCTTCACAAACCTCCTCACCTCCAAACCATTGATTTTAATGAAGTAAAGCCCGGCAGGTAAGTTGGTTACATCCACCTGCACTTTTTCCGTGTTATATTCATGGTTGTATATAGTTTGTCCAATTAGATTGCTTATTACAACACTAATTATTTTATCTGAGGAGGTGATGTTTAGCTCTTCTGTGGCGGGGTTCGGGAAGATAATAATAGAGTTGCTATTTTTCCTTATATTCTGTATTGAAGTAGGTGGCACCACAAAAGACCCACAAGTGGTTCCGCCTCTGTTATAGTAAAGAAGATTTTGGGCTTCAACTAAATCTCCGCTAGTTCCAGCACCTCCACTAAAAGATCCCAAAAGACCAAATGGTGCTTTATACACTGAATATCCCTTAGTTGATTCAAATGGCGGCATATAATAGGCTCCGTGGATATAGTCATTCCCTTGAATTGAAAATAGCGTATTTGTAATGCAATAACTGGTATCATTAATTTGATAAAAATAAATTGCGGTTTGTTTATACTCTTCCGGCATTAATATAGTATCAATTAGCAGGTTATTACCAAAAGTTGCAACACCAGTTCTGTTTGTTTTATCGTAAAAATAGGGTCCATAAGGAAGTCCATATGTTGAAACCGGCCATGGTGCTACATAGGTGGAAATCCAACCGTTGATATTATAACTAACATCAGTTGAACTTGTAGTTTTTGCAACAATTGTATTCAAAACATAATGCTCAATTGGATTACACCATGCTCCATAGTGTTCAAAATAATCATTGCAAGAACTATACTCATAAACATCTCCAATATTCCATTGATAGAGTTGCGCATATGTTGGGTTAATAAGTTGTATCATAGAGAAAACTGAACTTGTCTGTGCAGGAACGTGGAGGCCGGTTTTAGGTATTATGTAGTCTAAATAAAAATCAAGTCCTCCTCTAAAAACTGAATCAGGGGCATGATATGGAAAAGTATATAAATCAAAGACCTGTACAAAACCATTACTTTTGCTAAGTATTATTTGAAAACTATCTGCGGGATCGGTTGTAACAATTCCTGTTTTATTATGGGCTGTAATGACTATTCTTTTTATAGAATCAACAGCACCAAGAATTGTCATTGTATCAGCACTGATTAGGTCTGCCTTGTAATAAAGAGGAGTAGTATCATTATAGAATATCCAGGAATCACCGGCAAGAGCCTGTGTTTTAATTACAACTGTATCGTCCCAAAAATTGTCAAATAAAAAAGTGCCGTCACTTAGCTCCATTACTTTCTTACCCAACCAACTACCTCCATTTGAATCTAAAGAAGAACCCCAACTTTGATCGTATCCCCTTGGCGTATGATATGGATAATAAATAGTAGAATCAGCAAATGACTTGATGGAATCAATCCTAATTCCCCGCAGATAGCCATTTGCATTGGTAAAATAATGCTTCACGCCGCTTTGCAGGCATTGGTAATTCTGG
>CAISOH010000318.1 GCA_903887005.1 uncultured Bacteroidota bacterium
AAAACTGCGGTTTTGATGTTGTCATTTCCTATTTTCGATGCTTCGTCAATGGTTCACTTGCGTTCATCTCTCTGATACTTACCTGATAGCAATTGCTTGCTACCTTTTAAACTTAACGCTCACCACAAAGATCTTATTCAAAGCAGCTTAAGCCGGTTAGATAACTGATCCCTATCAGCCGTTACCGGAGGGGCTGCCTCCATCTCTTTAATAGTTACATCCACATCAAAGTTGAATTTTGTGTAGATTCATTAACTAATTCTAGACAGACAAATTCCAAATTACCAATTCCAAATTCCATTCTGGCAATCCCAATTCCCCAAAAAACCGTAACTTGCATATACTTTTCAAACTCATGTATTTACAAGGCAAAAAAATAGTATTAGCTGTTACCGGCAGCATTGCTGCTTATAAAACGCCGCATTTTGTGCGCCTGCTTATAAAAGCCGGTGCTGAGGTCAGGGTGCTGGTTACCGATGCGGCAACGCATTTCGTAAGCCCGTTATCGCTTGCTACAGTTTCAAGACAAACAGTGCTCTCAAACGTAAGCGATGGCGCTACCTGGAACAATCACGTCGAACTTGGCCTTTGGGCAGATGCTATGATCGTTGCCCCATGCAGTGCAAATACGCTTGCAAAGCTCGCTAATGGCATTTGCGACAATCTTGTTTGCGCAGTTTATCTCTCTGCCCGTTGCCCGGTATTCATAGCTCCGGCAATGGACGAGGACATGTGGCTGCATCCGTCCACACAGGCGAATGTGAACAGGTTACACAGTTTCCGCAATCATATCATACAGGTAGCTCATGGCGAACTGGCAAGCGGTCTAATAGGTGAAGGAAGGATGGCGGAGCCGGAAGATATGCTAAAACACCTTGCCCACTTTTTCTCAGATGACAATAAACCGCTGAAAGGCATGAAGGCGCTGGTAACCGCAGGGCCTACTTATGAACGCCTTGACCCGGTACGCTACATTGGCAATTTCTCCACTGGCAAAATGGGTATCGCTGTTGCGGAAGCGCTTGCGGATAAAGGGGCGCAGGTAACCTTAGTCCTCGGCCCTTCAAATGAGCATACCTATCATTCACTGATAAATACTAATCATGTGGAGAGCGCCAGGGAGATGTATGACGCCAGTATCTCCGCATTCAAAGACGCTCACATATCAGTACTTGCAGCAGCAGTAGCAGACTACAGGCCACAGGAACAGGCCACTGAAAAAATAAAGAAAAAAGAAAGCGATCTTATACTCACACTTATAAAAACGGATGATATTTTAGCAAGCCTTGGCAAAATAAAACAGCCCTGGCAAACGTTAGTAGGTTTTGCACTCGAGACAAATAACGAAATGAACAATGCCGCCAAAAAGCTTATGGAGAAAAATGCAGATATGATTGCGCTCAATACCCTGCGCGATGATGGTGCAGGCTTCGGGCATGACACCAATAAAATTACATTGCTGCGTCGTGACGGGGAGCCTGTAACATTGCCATTACAAAGTAAAGCGGACACGGCAAATGCTATTGTTGACCAAATATTAGAATTACGAAATGCTGAAAAAACTGTTTAGTTGGTGTTTGTTGTGCATATGCAGCATGGCTGGTTGGGCCCAGGAGCTCAACTGCAAAGTCACCGTTATGCACGATAAAATAACCGGTGTTAACCAAAAGGTATTTACTGATATGCAGAAGGCCATTACCGAATTTATGAACCAGCACAAGTGGGCCAACGAAGAGTTTGGCGCTACTGAAAAAATAGACTGCAGTATCTTCATCACCCTTACCGGAAATAAACTCAATGGCGATCCGGATGCGTATAGTGCGTCCATCAGCATACAGGCGTCCCGCCCTGTTTATAATACATCCTATTCGACCTCGCTTATCAATTATGTGGATAAGGATTTCTCTTTCAAATTTACCCAGTTCAACCCGATGCACTTCGATGACAACCAGGTATCCGGATCAGAGCCACTGACTGCTAACCTTGCTGCCGTACTCGCCTATTATTCTTACATCATACTCGCGCTCGATTACGACAGCTTTGCACCCGAAGGCGGCACACAATACCTGAAAAAAGCGCAGAATGTAATGACCAATGCCCCCGACGGAAAAGGCATCACCGGCTGGAAAGCTATGGAAAATAACCGAAATCGTTACTGGATAGTTGACCAGATGCTTAATACCCGGTTCGATGATGTACGCAAATTCTGGTACACCATGCACCGTGAAGGGCTCGACAGCATGGCCATGAAGCCCGTGGAATCACGCTCCCGCATACTCGCGAACATCAGAAAGCTATATAATGTAAACAAGGAAAATCCAAGCTCTGTATTGATCCAGTTTTTATTCAATGCCAAGAGCGATGAGATTCTCCACCTGCTGGCCCAGGCGCCCAAACAGGAAAGGACCCAATACATAACGCTGCTCTCATCCATTGATGTACCGAACGCAGCCAGGTACAGTGCACTCAATAGATAAGTCAAAAACCAAAATTCAAAAGTTAAAAGCCGGCAAGTTGTAAGGCAGGTCAAAACAAAAAAATGTAACCAGCAAACTTAACTGATGAAATTTCTTTCAATATTCTTCGCGGCTTCATTAATATTTATTTCCTGTAAAAACCAGATTTCAGGCTATCACCTGCCGCCAAAAGTGATGAAAAAGCTGTTGCTTGATATCCACATGGCTGAGTCTTATTGTTCCTTTACCAAAGACACCGTATATAAAGCAGGCATGAAAAATCTCGACTCACTATCCGTTTATTATAAAGACATACTGGCCCACTATAAAATCACCACGGAACAATTCTCGGAAAATATGGAATGGTACCAAAACCACCCTGATGATCTTGATACAATATACACTGAAATGATAACTATCGCCACTACCTTGCAAACTACTATTCCTAAAACCACAATCAATAAAGGCGTGGGAGCGGATTCCGTAATAAAACCTGAAACTCCGGCACCCAAAACCCCAGTCACTAAAGGAGCTTCACCTAATATCCCTAATCCTAAAACCACAGCGCCTATCCCGCAGAAAGATCGCGGAACAGCAACTTCTCCTCACTAAGAAATCAATAGGATCTGTGGGAATATCATTAAAATCGCTTATCATCGAATCGGGATGACGACTCATGAAAGTAGCTGTCATTATTAATTCCTATTGACCAATTTGAATGCATTCCTCTCAAATCTTTCTCATCGGTATTAATATATAATTGATAATAACCTTGTTGAATATTAGCGCTCATTTTCTTTTCCATTATATCGCCAACAATGTTCCAACTAGACTCCAAAACATTATAACATTTCTGTAATAAACTATTCTTTACAAACTATTATCAGTTGCAACTTATCCATGCCAGGTCTCGCTTTCCACATCTATTACATGTGTGGTATTATCAGTTATCTGGTAACTCATTGATATTGTGTTATTTATTCCGTAGGCATTACTGGAATAAATTAATCCTGATCCTGTAACAGTTTTGCCCATTACCACCTGTACAGGTATAATCAGACTATCGCCGGAAACATAAGCGGTAACTGGAGTTGTAAAATAGTCGTGCAGATTCTTTATAGATACATAATTAATACCCGCTGTTCCGATATCTATACTAACAGCAAACTGTGCTGGTTCTGTAAGACTTGCAGTCAGATTTTCCACTCCCCAGTTTCTAATAAATTTCACCCGGCTTAATGTCTGGCAAGTAGTCCCTTCATACCCTGATGGACATTTACAAATTCCATTATTGCAGGAACCGCCGTTACTACATGTTACAGAAGCGCATTTATCCCTGGTGCAGGATATATAAATAACCATAAAAAAAATCGCAAATGCCCCGCATGCGGAAGTAAAAATTATTTTGATAGATCGTTTCATACCTGACTGAATGTGTCACGAAGTTAAATATTATTAGAGGCAAACCATAAATAATATTTTTTTACTTTTAGCTGTACTGTTTCTTGTACAATCGAGTAGGAGGTGAGGGATTATTTCACTCACCGTTCTCTCACACCACCTTACGTGCCGTTCGGCATATGGCGGTTTGCTAAAATAATGGTAACTGCGCTTATGCTTTTCCCTGATAAATGCTCTAAAATCCCTAACCTAGACAAGCCAGAACCAAAAAGGAAAAAATCTGTAATTTTCCGACAAATATTAGTTTGTGGAACTTCTGACCTCCCGCTATGCGGCTAAAATTGCTGGTACACTAAGTTGTTACGATAGGATAGTTATTACTG
>CAISOH010000319.1 GCA_903887005.1 uncultured Bacteroidota bacterium
CAGTAATAACTATCCTATCGTAACAACTTAGTGTACCAGCAATTTTAGCCGCATAGCGGGAGGTCAGAAGTTCCACAAACTAATATTTGTCGGAAAATTACAGATTTTTTCCTTTTTGGTTCTGGCTTGTCCAGGTTAGGATATAGGGGCTGAACGCTTAATTTGTGTTAACTTTATAACAATAATAACAAAGTACATTGTTAACTATTGTAAAAGTAGGTAGTTTCATTATTGAATGGCATAGTACAAATACCCTTTTACCAATTAGGCATAAATACCTAATTTATTTTATCTTCTTTACCTAATATTACATTATTAAGAATTGCGTATGTGCCGGAATAGTTTTTCTTGTAGAATATTTATACGCTTTTTGAGTGTTTGTATTTTACTATTGTTCCATAATATCAGTTCTTTTGGACAGCATATATTCAATGCGAATTTCAATTCGGACACCGCAGGTATTTATCAGCTGCAGGCAAAGGCCAAAAATGCAGAAACTGACAGCGCTATAATATTATATAAAGAAGTGCTGAAAAAATGTATTGATGCAAATTACCCTGAAGGCGCCGGGAAGGCCTTATTGGACATCGGGCAAAAGTACATAGATAAAGGCCGGTTTCAGGATGGCCTTAATTATTTCCGGCAAGCATTCCACTGGTGTTTAAAGTCCGGGAATAAAGAAGATATCGCAACATACTATAGTGCTGTTGGATTAGCATACTTCTACCTCGGCGATTATGTCAACGCTACTGAAAATTATTATAACGCGCTATCCGAACTTAAAAAAATCAACAAAACGGTTTCCCTTACAGCTGCAAATATTTATAGTGATCTTGCAAATATACATTTACGGTTAAATCAGAATGCCAAAGCGCTGAATTATTTTAACGAAGCTGAATCTATAGCCCGGCAAGGAAACTTTGATTATAAACTGGCTATGGTATTGATCAATAAAGGTGAATATTTTCTCGGCCAGAAAAAAACCGACAGTGCCCGGACGTATTTTCTTGAAGGCCTGGAAATTGCGAAGAAAATTGATAAATCAGATCTTCAGGCTTATGCAAACAAAGACATCGGGGAAGCTTTTGTCGCATCATCGCAATATGAAAAGGCTATTCCTTATTTGCAATTAGCTATAAACCTCGCAAAAAATAAGTATAATTACATTGCTATTAATGCCTCTTATAACCTTGGAGATGCATGGTACCACCTCGGTAAATATCATGAAGCGGAAGCAATTCTTGTTTCCAGCTTAAAAGAAGCAACTGATGCTAACCTCAAAGACAATACCATAAAAGGATATACTACACTTACGGCAGTGTACAAGGCAACCGGGCAATATAAAAAAGCATTCGATTGCATTGAAAATATGTCCGTTTTAAAAGATACGCTCACGAGTATTGAAAAAACAAAAGCCATCAACCAGATGGAAATAAGATCACAAATAGCCGAAAAGGATAAAATGAATAGTGACAACCTGTTAGTTATAGCTCAGCAAAAAAGTAAGCTCGCCCAGAAAAATCTGTGGATTACAGCTATTGCAGCAAGCATATTTCTACTCGGGCTTATTTTGGCAGGTATATCCCGCAACAACCGGCATAAACAAAGTCTGCAGGCCGAACATATAAAATCATTGCAGCAGGAAAATAAAATTGGTGTACTAAAAGCGATAGTGCTCGGTGAAGAGAATGAACGAAAACGCATTGCACGCGAATTGCATGATGGTATAGGTGGTATGTTGTCGGCGGCTATGATGCGGTTTATGACCATTCCACATGAAAACCAGGAAATCACCAGGATTCCCGCCTATAATGAAGTAATGGATCTGCTGGGAGAAATGGGAGACGAAATCCGAAAAACTGCGCACAACCTGATGCCTGAAGTACTAATGAAACAAAGCCTGCCGGACGCGGTACGCTCTTTTTGTAATTATGTGCAGCAGGGCGGCCCTTTGCAAATTGATTTTCAATGCTACGGCTCATTTGATACTATCACCCAGGATTTTAAGTTGAACATTTATCGCATTATCCAGGAATTGGTCAAAAATATAACCCAGCACTCGAGGGCTAGCCATGCTTTGGTGCAAATGCAAATGCATGAACAGCTATTGACAATCACTGTTGAAGATAATGGGATAGGGTTTGATGCCGGAACCGTAAAAAACGGGCTGGGGCTGCATAATTTGCAAACCAGGATACGGAGCCTTGACGGTCACTACACATTTGAGTCAGAAGCAGGAAAAGGCACTTCAGTATATATTGAATTCGATCTCAGGAACATTACTTCAAACGAAATGGTATGAAAATAAAAATAGCTATCGCAGATGATCATCCGCTGGTGATAAATGGACTGCATCATATTCTTGGTAATTGCGCCGATATGGAAATCATCGGCAGTTACAGTGATGGGAAAGAATTGCTTAAAGGGTTTGAAGTCATTCAGCCCGATGTACTATTGCTCGATATTCACCTGCCGGGGCAAACCGGCGATGAATTGGCGGAAATTATCAGCGAAAGGTATCCGCTTGTAAAAATGCTGGCGCTCACTAACCTCGACAATGTGTATTATATTAAAAATATGCTCCGCAAAGGGGTGCATGGCTATGTACTGAAAACAACCCGGGAAGAAATTCTGCTGGAAGCGATCCGTACTGTATTTCGTGGCGAACAATACCTCGAACCTGTCCTGAAAGAAAAAGTAGTTCAGGATGCTTTGCTCGCTAAAAGGCAAATAGCAGCAAGCCCTGTTTTGTCACGCCGGGAAAAAGAAGTGCTCCATTATATAGCATCAAACCTTACCAGCCAGCAAATAGCAGATAAATTATTCGTCAGCAAAAGAACTATTGACAATCATCGCCTCAGCCTCCTGATGAAACTGGATACGAAAAATGTAGCCGCGCTTGTGAAAAAAGCTATACAATTGGGTTTGATTGATTGATAGGGCTGATTGAAATTAGTCTTTACATAAATGAGTTGCCACGGCAACTAAAAAACCATAAAAATTATCTGAGATTAAGACCGCTTTCCAGTGTAATTGTTGCTTCCCTGGATAATTTGTCTGACACTATAGATGGGATAGAAATATTATAATCCTTAAGCTTTACAGAGAATTTAGCCTTTAACAATATCCTGTTACCTTCTATGGTTGCTGTCCCCGCAACAGTAATTTCGTTGGTTACACCATGTATGGTCAGCTTGCCGGAGACCTTAGCATTATAAGTACCATCTTTGGTAAAATTAATCTCACCAAGATTTGTAATGTTCCCCCTGAAATCAGATTTAGGGTACTTATCACTTTCCATATAATTTTCATTAAAATGCTCCTGCATCAGCGCCCTTTCAAATTTGAAGCTTTTAATTGGCACCTCGAATATTATAGCTCCTGTTTTCGCATCCAGTATATTCGCCATTTCATCATTGATGGCTTTAACCTCTGGTGTAGAAGGGACAGATGCATCGAATGATATTTTGCCGGTGCGGGTCATGTACTTCTGGGCAAAAACGACAGTAATTCCTGCTATCAGAAAACCAACTGTAAGCAATAGCTTTTTCATGTTATAGTGTTTTATACTGAGCAAGGGATAAATTAGTGAGTTCAGAACTTTGTGCAAGCTTAGGTTCAGAATTCAGCATGTCATGGTTCGGCGCTGCTCACCATGACACATTATCTATTTTTCCATTTCAACAAAAGTCACTAATTTATCCCTTGCCAGGTATAGTTCCCGAATTATTTCATTACACAATCAGTCAGCGAAACCCTGGTTATCCCATAATCAGAACAGAAGCCTTTTATCACTACATTTTGTCCTTTGGCATAACCTAAACCTTTATCTCTCATTGCACATTGAATGCCTTTTTCCATATCCTCCGATTTCAAAACTATCATCATGCCGCCATCCTGATTTTTATCCACTTCAATTATTGTACCTGAAACTTCAATCGCTTTATTGAGGTATCTGGCATCCGCGGCTTTTACGTTACTGCTGTATTCTTTGGCAAGCTGCTCCGCGGTTATAGCAATACCTTTGGCATTCTCTACTTTTTTATGAGGCAGGCTCCATAAATAAACAGCAAAACCTGCACCCGTTATTGCCAGGACAATTATTGCCAGAAATATTTTTCTGATCATGGTAACAGGTTTATGTTATACTAAATGTACGAACATATAAAAGCAAGGCTGGAAGCAATCAGATGAAATGGGAGAAGAGCCCAATGAAGGAGGCTAAAAGCAAAATAAAAGTCGAGGGAATAATTTAAACAATGCCATCAGCCAACTACAATTTCCTTTTCTTGGATCAATAAAATAGCAAAAGCAGCTCAATTTTCATCCACCACCTGAAATTTAAACAACAGCTGAATAGATGGTTCCCCTTTAGGGGAAATGGGGTTCAATTATATAGCAAGAAAGACCAACTAAATTTTTACTCAAGTTTTGAAAAATTCTATAATGACAACTAATTTCAATCAATGCCAATTAATTCTATTTTTGTAAAAAAATAAATAATGAAAACAATTCAACTTCTCTTATTTGTTTGTCTTATTTTTATTATTGGATGTAAAAAACAACAACAAAATACGCCGTCACCAAAATCCTATACTTCAAAAATGGGAGGTATAAGAATTTGGCATGGAACAGTTAATACAAGCTACTCCGGACTTAGTAACATAGCTGATACTTTTACAATTAGCATAATAAATGATTCGACAATTATCGTGAAAGGCAAGACACTGAAATATAATAGATTTGACACTCTATACAAGGCAATAGTTTACAATGTCAAATACGACCCGGGATATAGTGGCCAATTTTATACTAATTTAGCTTATTATTTTGCAACGGACAATATTTTTTATGAAGATGATATTTCAGGGAGTGGTGGATATAGCTATTTAAAATTATATACACCATGATTACAATACTTATCGGAGGCATGTTTCATGGCATATTCAATGACATGGTATATTTTATTTTAATATTTAAAATGAAAATTTGAATTTATCAAATATTAAACCGACCTCTACCACATCCCCGGTATACGGGAAAAATACCTGAAATGCAAGCCTATCAACACTTTATTTTTTAAAAAAATAGTCCCTTTAGGAGAGGTCAAGGGTTTAAATCGCCTGCCAACCATAATTTAAAATCAGCAGCACGTTCAGAGCTTACTACAGGGAGGTCTTTTACAGGAGGGTTTAATCTTACGATGACACGCGCCTTGCTGAATATTTTCATTTCTGCAATTGCCTTCAGATTAATAAGGTACTGGCGGTTTATCCTGAAAAAATGCTGGGGATCAAGCATCCCTTCCAGTGTATCAAGATTATAGTCCATAGGGTATTTCTGTCCGTCAAATGTCCGCGCAAAGGTGCTTTTATTTTCACTGATGCAATAAGATATATCCTCAACCGCCAAAGTCTTGATATGTTCACCAAAACGGATGATAAACCTTTTCTTATAAGTTGGCGGCTGCATAGATTTTTGACTGGCATTAATATCCTCTTTGCCGAACAGGTGCTTAAATTCTTCCAGTTTTAACAAGGCGCTTTCCAGGTCTTGCTTTTTAACCGGCTTTAATAAATAATCAATGCTTTTTGCTTTAAAAGCATCCAGGGCGTATTTTCTGTGGGCGGTTGTAAATATTACGGGGCACTCAATTTTTATTAGCTTCAACAGGTCGAATGCCGTGCCATCTGCAAGTTGCACATCAAGCAGCACAAGGTCCGGGGAAGGATTTTCCGAAAACCATTTACTTGCCGGTTGAACAGCATCAAGGGTTGCCACTATCCTCGCATCAGGCATTATATCCTTTAATAATTCAGCCAGTCTTTCCCTGGCGGGTTGTTCGTCCTCTATAATTACTATATTCATAGCAATGGCAATGTTACGATAAATTCATTTTCATGCTGCCCGTAACTTACGGTTTTTTTTGTCAGAAGATCGTATCTCCTTTTTATGTTAATCAGCCCTAATCCCGCGCCCTTTTCTTTGCTTAGTTTTGGGCGCACTACATTCCGGATTATAATTTCATTTCCATCCGTAAAAATATCTATTACCAGCGGGAAAATGGCAGAAACAACATTATGCTTTATCGCGTTCTCTATCAGCATCTGCAATGCCAGCGGCACTATTTTCTTTGTTTGCATTACTTCTGGCGGGATCTCTATTTCCAACTGCAAAGCATCGCCAAACCGGCCTTTCTGTATCGAAATATAATCATCGAGAATAGCGAACTCTTCTGACAATAACACAAGATCGTTATCGTGGTGCGCCAGTATATTGTGATAGAGGCCGGAAAGGCTTTCTGTATAATCCATTGCTTTTTTCTGGTCTTTCGCTATTAAGTTGGCCAGCGTGTTAAAGCTGTTAAATAAAAAATGGGGATTGATCTGGCTTTTAAGGTGCTCGTATTCAAACGTGATGCGCATTCGGTCAAGACTGGCGATATTTTTCAGGTTTTTCTCTCTTTGTCTTACAATAAAAAATACCAGCAAAAGGCAGGCAACTACGGCCATGGATAAAAACCAGTTTTCCTGCCATACGGGCTTACCGATATTAAAAGAGTAATTGCTTTCCGCAGCATTGCCAAAATCAGGAAACATGGATGCCTGTACCCTGAAATTATAGTTGCCTGGTGGCAGTCTCGGATAGGTCACAGATCCATCTGTTGTTGTTATCCATTTATTATAATAACCGTCAAGCATGTACCGGTATCGTATTTCACGCGGGTTTACGAGGTTGATAGTATAATAATGAAAACCGAAATAGTTTTCATCGTGTTTGAAGTCATGTTTTGTGTATGGCGCCTTTAAATACAGAAATGTATTTTTAGCTGTACTTCCGGTATCAAAGAGGTCTTTGAGTTTTCCCTCTTTTTCAATTTGGGATAAATTATCCAGGAAATCAATTTTGCCAATACTTGCAGCTTTACCCTCATGGTAATAATCAAGCATACTTTTTATGCCTGCCATACTGCAATTTGTAACTACGGTATCTTTTGTTTCTAACGTGTACTTGATCCATCCCTCCAAAAACAGGCAAAGAAATTCGCGGTGGATACCATTGAACTTTAACGAATAGTCGGGCATGCTTATGTCTATATCAGGATTCCGCTCCAACCAATGCAATACAAAAAAGTTCATTTTATCCCTTTCCTGTTTATGCTCATTCAGCGGAGTTTGCTGAAGCCAGTTTACACAAGGAATAATGTACCTGGTATATTGATCCATATCTGAATGCATACTGAATGTAAACCCTTCAGGCAAAGGACTATTTTGTGCATAAGCAGTTAGCCAGATGCATGAAATGATGGCAATGATTAAGTTTTTCAATACCCTTTGCATAGTATTTTCAAAGAAAAAAAACTGCGGTACCATTTAACCTATTAACCTTTTACCTTGTTACCCATTTAACCTCAATGTCATTTACTACTTAAGGTACTAAACCCGAAGGGTTGATATTATTATAGCCAATGCAATAAATTTTGGTCAAAACCCCGAAGGGGTGATATAATTTATTCGTTCAGGAATGATATTGCGCTTGACCCTTTAACCTCTTAACCCTTTAACCAATTAACCAATTAACTCTTTAACTTGTTAACCCCAATGTATTTGACTTAACGTGAAATAATATCACCCACTTCGGGGTTTCGCAACTGTAAATTATTGTTTTTACTATAATAATACCATCCCTGTCGGGATTATTTACCTTAAGTCAAATACATTGCCCTTAACCCTTTTACCTTGTTAACCTTTTACCTTGTTAACCAATTAACCCATTTTATTCTTAAGAAACTCCTTAATCATTCCCCATGCTTCTTTTGCAGCTTCAGGATGGTAAGCCGCGCGCTCATCGCAAAAGAAACCATGATCGGCATAAGAGATCTCAACATTTATAAATTCTTTTCCTTCCATTTTTAAAGCATTGACAACAGTTTGAACGTGTTCCGGTTTTATATGCTGGTCTTTCCCGCCCCAGAAAAGTAACTGAGGTGCGCTCAAAGTTGCTGCTCTGTCAGCGAGCGTATGCATACCACCACCATAGAAGGAAACAGAAGCAGCCAATTGCACAGTGCTGTTAGCCAGGAACGAAACCTTTCCTCCCATGCAAAATCCGATACAGCCTATCTTGCTTTTCAGCACATTACTTTGACTTTGTAACCAACCATAGGTTGCGTTTACATCATTGATTAGATTTTCAGGAGTAAGTGGCTGGAAATGCGGCATTACTAATGCGAAATCACCATAGCCTATTTCAAAGCCTGTCGGCGCAGTCCGGTGAAATAATTCAGGGGCGATAGCGATGTATCCTTCATTGGCAACCCGGTCTGCAATACTCTTTATATGATGGTTTACTCCAAATGCTTCCTGGAAAACCATAATAGCCGGAAATGGGCCGTCCCCTGCAGGCATGGCAACATAAGCATTCATGTCCGAAGCGTCTTTTACAGACAGTGTGATTGTATTCGACATTATATTTTTTATGAAAAATTACGGAATTATAGACTAATCACAACACTATTATTAACAAATCGCCCTGACAAAAGGTGTATGTGTGGTGTCTCAAACCTTTTTCAGGCCTGGTACCCCGGAACATTTTCAAATTTTCAAATTAATCTATACCTTGTTACTTCAATTTAATCAGCATGTCCGATCGCAGGAAGTTTGTAAAGTTCTCCCTATTGTCATCCGCGGCAATATTGGTGGGTAGGAAATTGTTTGCACGAACAGAAATTAATTCCGCTGGCGGATATGACACAGTGAAAAATGAGCCCGTCGTTATCTCTACCTGGGATTTCGGTAAGGAGGCGAATGCTGCGGCATGGGAAGTATTGAATAAAGGAGGCAAAGCGCTTGATGCAGTGGAGAATGGTGTTAAAGTGCCCGAAGCCGACCCCAACAACCAATCGGTAGGCCTCGGTGGCCGCCCCGATAGGGATGGCCGTGTAACGCTCGACGCCTGCATTATGGATGAAAACAGCAAATGCGGCTCAGTAGCGTGCCTCGAACATATTGTGCACCCCATATCTGTAGCTCGACTGGTTATGGAGAAGACGCCTCATGTAATGATAGTAGGTGACGGCGCATTGCAGTTCGCACTGGCAAATGGATTTAAAAAAGAAAACCTGCTGACCCCCAAAAGTGAAAAGGAATGGAAGGAATGGCTGAAAGAATCAAAATACGAACCTCAGAAAAACATAGAAAACGCATTGCCCGGCGGGAAGCAAAACCATGATACAATCGGCATGGTAGCGATGGATAAAAATGGCGACCTGAGCGGCGCATGTACCACCAGCGGACTAGCATACAAAATGCATGGCCGTGTTGGTGACTCTCCAATAATCGGCGCAGGACTTTTTGTTGACAATGAGGTTGGCGCAGCTACAAGTACCGGCGTTGGCGAAGAAGTAATCCGGATTGTTGGCTCGCACCTCGTAGTGGAGTTAATGCGCCAGGGCCTCGATCCCGAATCAGCTTGTAAAAAAGCGGTCGAGCGTATTTCCAACCGCAATCCTGAAGCTGCAAAACAAGTCCAGGTAGGCTTTCTTGCACTTAACAAGAAGGGGCAGTATGGCGCCTTTGCACTTCAAAAAGGATTTAGCTATGCAGTTAGAAACGGTAAGGAAGAGAAAATTTATGAATCACAACATCTCTATCCATAACTCATAATTGCATTTCTAAAATGAACAACGTTCAAAAAATAAATTGTTCCACAACACATTTTTTGGTTCTGACTTTTAACTTTTGAATTAACACTACATTGATTCTCGAACTCTGCGCATTCAACATACAGTCCTGCTTTATAGCACAAAAGACCGGGGCAGACAGAATAGAACTCTGTGCTAATCCGCTCCAGGGTGGCACTACGCCCAGCTATGGACTGGTAGAATATGCACTACATGAAATTTCAATTCCCATATACCCTATGATCCGGCCCCGCGGCGGCGACTTTATATTTGATGCAGATGAAATCGCGATCATGAAAAAAGACATACTCGTTTTTAAGCAACTTGGCTGCCCCGGAATAGCCACAGGTGTTCAGTTACCGGACAAAAGAATAAACACCGGACTACTTAAGCGCCTGGTAGAATGGGCGTATCCTATGAAGGTAAACTGCCACAAAGTCTTTGATGATGTACCTGATGCATTCCATGCGCTGGAAGATGTTATAGACTCTGGTTGCTGTCGTGTGCTCACATCCGGTTTATCCAAAACCGCAACGGAAGGCGCTGCGCTTCTGTCTCAGTTGGTATCAAATGCGGGCGACCGCATCATCATCATGCCGGGAGGAGGAATAAGGCCATCAAACATTGCTCAATTGATAAAAAAAACCGGGGCTGCCGAATACCATAGTTCAGCCCTCGTTGCAAAAAGTATTAACCAAACCGCAGATGAAGAAGAAGTTAAGATGCTGGTTGCAAACCTGAAACATTTGTCATCTTAGGAGCCTGCCGTGCGGAATCCAAAAGCACCACATTTAATGATTCATACCCCTATTGTACATTGCCACTGTACACTTCACCTGATTTTACAAAATCAGGGAAAAGTGTTTGCAATTTTGCTTGTGATAATGGTTTTATTATATAGCCTGATACAAGTGCGTTATTACCAGCTTGTTCTTCATCCTGCGAGTTAACAGAGGATGACAGCATGAATATTTTTATGCGCTCTTTAACCAAAGCGGAAAAGCTTTTTAATCTGTCTAATACTTCCCATCCGTTTAATAAAACCATATTAATATCCAGGAAGAGAATTGCATTCCTGTCATCAGTACCTGCATATGTTGACAGGATGTACTCAAGTCCTTTTTCCGGATCAGTAAAAGTCTTCACAACAGCTCCTGCTATTGTAAGCCTTATAAGTTTAAAGCAGATAATGTTGTTGATGAGATCGTCATCAATAATAATAAAATCGGTCATTTTATGCTTTTATAATTAATGCAGAATTGTATCTTTAATAATCCGCGTATTTTGAATTGACCGTGTGCTTAATTTTATTTTTGAGTACTTCATAATTATATAAGCAGCGGTCTGATAATAACTACTACGGTTAATTTAATGACATTATTTTATTCTGGTAAAGGATCGCCTGGACCTTAAGTTTTGTAAGCGGTTTTTCAATATAACCCGATACTAAGGGACTATTGGCGGCTTTCTCTTTGTCATGTGGGTCCACCGAAGATGAAAGCATGAATATCTTGAAATGATGTTTAACTACTTCAGAGAATTTTTTAAATTCTTCAAGTACTTCCCATCCAAACAAAGTAGGCATATTGATATCTAATAAAAGAATTACATCATTTGCATCATGTGTTCCATAATTTGATTGAATATGCATTAGCCCTGCATTGGGATCAAAAAAAGTTTGTACATCTGCCCCGGGTTCTACATTCAGGATCGTCATGCGGCAAAGTTTGTTATTGATCCTGTCATCATCAATTACGATAAAATTTTGCCGGGTATTTTTTTCCATGTTTTGTGTTTTATTTTGTTTACTTAGTTACTTCCAAATTCAATACGGAATTCAGTTCCTTTATTTACTTCGCTTGATATAGAGATGTTACCACCCAATGATTCTACCTGCGTTTTAACCATAAATAATCCCATTCCCTTACCATCTACATGGTCGTGAAAGCGCTTGTATAGGCCAAATACCTGTCCACCTCTTTTTTCAAGGTCTATCCCAAGCCCATTATCCTTAAAGATGATCTGAATTTTATCATTTAGCCTGGCGCTCGTTATTTCTATAATTGGTTTTATTTCAGACCTTCTATATTTGATGCTGTTTGAAATAAGATTAAAAATAACGCTGTACAGATAACTGTTTACAGTGTGTATTTCATCAACTGCTGAGAAATCACATAGTATTTGTACATCATCATTTTTGATAAGGTTGTCAATACTTATCTTAATATCCCGCAATATCTCGGAAAACCTGACCAATTCTTTTTTCTTGCTCTCTGTGTTTTTAACCTGCAATATGTAATTGAGGTCCATGATTACATTATCTAATTTTTTCACCGAAACGGAAAGGCTGCCCATAAGCTCTTTTTCATCTTCCTCGCTAAGTCCGGGAAGTTCTATCACCTCTGTTAGTCCTAAAATATTCGCAACAGGAGCCCTCAGGTTATGGGAAATAATGTAAGAAAATTGTTCCAGGTCTTTGTTGCGCTGCACAATATCAGCAATCATTTTTGTACGCTCTGCATCCGCCTGTTTTTGTTCTGTTACGTCCATTGATATACCTAATACCGCTTTTTCATTGGTACCTGCAACTGTAAAAGGAACCTTTACAGTATAAAATAAGCGCGTGTCCCCTTTATGGTCTGTAAAAATATCTTCCGGTATAATTTTTGTTTCTCCTGATAAGATCACCTCCTGGTCCTGCCTGAGAAAATATTCAGATTCACTTGTTACAGGAATTGTTTCCAGGATAGATTTGTTGATCAATTCATTGGGTGTAAGCCCATATAGCGCCGCAAAACTATTATTTATGAAAACATATTTTCCGGTATAATCTTTGGCAGAGATCGATTGAGGTATTAAATCCATGATCTGGCGCAGGTTCGATTCAGATTGCGCTAATGCTTCTTCAGCTTCTTTTGTTTCAGTTACATCATGTACAACACTATATAACCCAATAGGTTTTCCCTTCCTATTAAATTCGAAATGTGCCTGTGAAAAAATATGTCTTACCGTGCCATCTCTGCGTATTATACGATAATGGAAGGCCGTATTACTCAGCATTTCCTGTTCCGCTTTAGTTACCTTCATTACATAGTCCAGATCTTCAGGATGAATAAACGATAACCATGATTGATAAGACTGGATATTCTCACTGGGGTCAAATCCGTATATTCTGCAGGCTTCGTCAGACCAAACTCCCACACCTGTTGAAAAATCAAGTTCCCAGTTCCCATAATGAGCTATTGACTCAGCTTGCTTTAGCCGTAATTCGTTGTGCATAACTTCACCCTCCATTTGCATTCTGCGTTTTTCCTTTTCAAAAACGTCCAGTGCGAATGAAATATCATTGGCAGCTTCTTCAAGTAAAGCAATTTCAACAGCATTGAAAAAATTCTTTTCAGATGAAATAATATTAAAAATGGCCACAACCTTGCCTGATTTTTTAATGGGCAAAACCATGCTTGCGCCCCAGCCACGATCTGAAGCAAGTAATTTCCAGTGAAGCGGGACCGGATCATTTGCAATATCGTTACAAATGAAGCTATTTCCTGAATGTATTACCTGGCCGTGAGGGTCATTAGTATCATAGATAATGTCAGTGAGCAGGGAAATGTCTCTGCGCAACATGCCGTATTCTTCAATGAGACTTAATTTCTTATTCTCTGCATCAATCTTACCTATCCAGGCTACTTTAAATTTCCCCAATTCAATAGCTATATGGCAAACTTCCTTAAAAACAGTTTGTTCATTTTTAAAGTGTACAATGGTTTGGTTGATCTGGCTGAGAAATGCATAGAGACGGTTTGCGTTTATCAGTTCCGCGGCACGTTTTTCTTTCTCTACGTTTTGAAAGGCAAGTTCTTTATTGGCAATGATTAACTCTGCTGCCCGGTTTTCTTTCTCTTCGTTTTGAAAGTAAAGTTCTTTGTTGGCTACAATCAATTCTGCGGCGCGTTTTTTCCTCTCTTCATTCTGAAAAACAAGTTCTTTGTTGGCAATAATTAATTCGGCTGCCCGGTTTTCTTTCTCTACGTTTTGAAAAGCAAGTTCTTTGTTTGCAATGATCAATTCTGCTGCGCGTTTTTCTTTCTCTTCGTTTTGAAAAACAAGTTCTTTGTTAGCAATGAACAACTCTGCCGCTCGTTTTTCCTTCTCTTCGTTTTGAAAGTTAAGTTCTATGTTGGCTATGATTAACTCTTCTGCACGATTTTCTTTCTCTTCGTTTTGAAAGTTAAGCTCTTTGTTGGCAATGATTAATTCTGCGGCACGATTTTCTTTCTCTTCGTTTTGAAAGACAAGTTCGTTGTTGGCAATGATCAGCTCCGCTGCTCGTTTTTCTTTCTCTTCATTTTGAAAGACAAGTTCTTTGTTAGCGATGATTAACTCCGCTGCTCGTTTCTCTTTCTCATCGTTTTGAAAGACAAGTTCTTTGTTAGCAATGATTAACTCCGCTGCACGCTTTTCTTTCTCTTCATTTTGAAAAACAAGTTCTTCGTTGGCAATGATTAACTCCGCTGCACGTTTTTCTTTCTCTTCATTTTGAAATGCAAGCTCTTTATTGGCAATAATCAACTCCGCTGCTCGTTTTTCCTTCTCTTCGTTTTGAAAGTTAAGCTCTTTGTTGGCTATGATTAATTCTGCAGCACGATTTTCTTTTTCATCGTTTTGAAAGACAAGTTCCTTGTTGGCAATGATCAATTCTGCTGCACGTTTTTCTTTCTCTTCGTTTTGAAAAACAAGTTCTTTGCTGGCAATGATCAATTCTGCTGCACGTTTTTCTTTCTCTTCGTTTTGAAAAACAAGTTCTTTGCTGGCAATTAATTTATACAATTCATCAGGTTGATTTTTAACGGTCATGTCTCGCGTAACAATAGAGAACCCGGTAAGATTACCCTCTTTGTTATAGAGTGCTGTGGTAATTATATTACCCCAGAATTTCGTACCGTTTTCATTCAGGCTCCACCCTTCAAATATAGTTTTCCCATTTGCAGTAGCATCATTTATCATCTTTTCAGGCAATCCTTTTTCCTGGTCCTCTGCTGTATAAAAAACCCGGAAATTCCGCCCTATTATTTCATCCGGTTTATTTCCGGTAATATTTTCTGGTCCTTTGTTCCGGCTTTCGATATTACCTTTCCCATCCACAAGCAGAATAGTGTACTCTTCAACCTCATTAATCATTCCCGGATGAGCATCAGTAAATCTTTCCATTCTTCTATGATATTAACAATTAAATATTAACATTATATAAAATGTATAAACACCGTGCCACCAAATAAATAATTGATAATAAATTAAGCTCGCATCTATTGTTCCTGCCATTACTTATTCGTAACTGCAAACAGAGCCTCAGTACAATATCTTTCTGAAGTTCAGGCAAACAAAAACCGCCCCAAAACGGAGCGGTTATATTTATCTAAAAATCATTAAGCTTTTAATGCGCCTCTTCTCCTGGCCTTAGCGGAGTAGTTTGCGAAATGAAGTCCTGGCCATGACCATCATCCTTATAATCATATGGCCAACGGTGAACTTCAGGAATTTCGCCGACCCAGTTACCATGCCCCGGATGAATAGGAGTAGTCCATTCAAGCGTAGTAGATCCCCATGGATTTAATGTAGTCATCTTACGGCCACGGAATATGCTAAAGAAAAAGTTCATAACAAACAATAACTGCGTAAAGAACACGATCATAGCTACAATGCTGATAAATGCGTTTATACCCTGAAAGTGTTTGAATGATTCCCATGCTGAATAGTCATAATAACGGCGTGGCATACCTGCAATACCTTCGTAATGCATGGGCCAGAAAATCAGGTAAGCGCCAATGAATGTAATAAAAAAGTGTACATAGCCCATTGTGTTATTCATGAAGCGGCCAAACATTTTCGGGAACCAGTGATAGATCCCTGCAAACATGCCGAAGAAGGCGGAAACACCCATTACTATATGGAAGTGTGCAACAACAAAGTAAGTATCATGCAAATGGATATCAAGCGCTGAGTTACCAAGGAAGATACCGGTAAGGCCGCCCGAGATAAATAAGGATACAAAACCAAGTGCGAACAGCATAGCCGGATTAAACCGGATATTACCACGCCAGATAGTTGTTAACCAGTTGAACACTTTTACCGCTGAAGGCACTGCAATCAGCAGTGTCAGCAACACAAATATAGAACCAAGGAAAGGGCTCATACCTGTAACGAACATATGATGCGCCCAAACTAAGAAGGCCAGTAAGGTAATACCGACAAGAGATATGATCATGGCAAAGTAACCAAAAATCGGTTTACGGCTATGTGTGGACAATACTTCAGAAGCCATACCCATGCCCGGCAGCATGATGATATACACCTCCGGATGGCCAAGGAACCAGAATAAGTGCTGGTAAAGGATGGCAGAACCACCAACATGCGGTAAAGCCTTACCTCCAATAAATATTTCTGAAAGGTAAAAGCTGGTACCCATATTACGGTCGAATATCAGCAACACCAGCCCTGAAAATAATACCGGGAAAGAAAGTACCCCAAGTACTGCGGTAAAGAATAAAGCCCATACCGTGAGCGGCATACGGGTCATGGTCATACCCTTGGTACGCATATTCAATACGGTAGTAATATAGTTAAGGGCTCCCAGCAAAGCAGATACCACGAAGAGCGCCATACTCAGCAACCATAAGTCCATACCTATGCCCGAACCTAAAGAAGCTTCTTTTAAAGCGCTCAATGGGGGGTAAGTGGTCCACCCGCCTGATGCAGGTCCTGTTTCTACGAACAGAGATCCGAACATAAGAATACTCGCAAGGAAAAAGAACCAGTAAGACAACATATTCATGAAAGGCGAAGCCATGTCGCGCGCACCTACCTGGAAAGGAATAAGAAGATTGGCAAACGTTCCGCTCAGGCCCGCCGTAAGTACAAAGAATACCAATATGGTACCATGCATGGTAACTAATGCATAGTAAAATTCAGGGGTAAGCTTACCACCCTTAGCCCATTCACCCAGGAATTTCTCCATGATAGGGAACGTAGAATCAGGAAAACCAAGCTGTAACCGGAAAAATACAGACATCAATGCACCAATGATCGCCCAGATGATACCTGTTATCAGAAACTGCTTGGAGATCATTTTATGGTCCTGGCTGAAAATGTATTTCCAGACAAAATGCTGTTCATGATGTTCATGGCCATGAAGATCTGTAGGTGCGGTATCCCCTCCATGCACTACATTTGGCCCGTCAATAATGATTTCTTCGTTATTCATTTTTTCGCACTTTTATGGCTATTCTGTATAGCCGATTATTTCATCGTTACTGCTTTTACACTATCTGTTTTAGGTGCCGGCTTCGTTTCTGCAGGTGCAGGTGTAGCCGGATTATTGCCTATTGAATAGGCCTGCTGCATCAACATCCAGGCATCATACTCCGCCTGTGTTTGCACAATTACAGTTCCCCTCATAGAGTAATGGCCTTTGCCGCATAGCTGATCACAGGCTATTTCATACACAAAGTCAGGATTGTTGGTTATTTTCTTCATCTCCGCAGTGGTGATGGTGGGAACAAACCATAAGGTAGTGGTGATACCCGGCACAGCATCCATTTTTAAACGAAAATGGGGTAAGCCAACGTCATGGATAACATCACGGGAGCATATCAACAGTTTTACCGGCTTGTTGACAACCACATGCAATTCTCCGTTCTGGGAAATAATATCATCCTGGTTGTGCGGATCAGACCAGTCGAGGCCCAATACATTGTTGGCATCGCTTATCTTACGGAAATCCCTTTTGCCAAGTTCATTATCGGCACCAGGGTAACGGATCAGCCAGTTAAACTGCTTACCGACAACTTCAACTACGGTCGCATTAGCAGGGGCGGGAGAAGTAACGTCATACCAGTTACGCAGGCCGATAGCTACAAGGATGGCCATAGCAATGGCAGGAATTGTTGTCCAGATCAGCTCCAGTTTATTGTTATGCGCAAAAAAGAAAGTAGTTCTTTTATCTGTGGACTGAAAGCGAAAACAAAACCAGAAAAGGATACCCTGTGTAAGAAAGAAAACGAAACCTGTTACAGCTATGGTATAATTAAACATAGAGTCATAATTCTCCCCTGTCCTGCACGCAGCCTTTGGCAGCAGCCTGCCTTTAAACAGCTCGTTACATTCCCAGATACCCCACATACCGAGTATGAACATGATGACCAGCAGCCATGCAATAGCACGGTTGGCCTGTGCATTCATTTTTTCCTGTCCACGCAACACGGTCGCGTATTCGCTCGCCTTACTGATCTGGTATATGATGATAAATACCAGGACTATCAATGTTATGATTATAAATACCGACATGGTCGTTCAGCTTATATTTACTTGTTAAATTTAATTTCCGACTAAACTCTTTACTCTGATTCCTAACTTTTCTAACTCAGGTGTACCACTGTTTCTTTCAGCAGCAAATTATTCTCCGGCACCAAAGAAGATTTTGTAAGTGTATTTGATACAGCATAAATCAATATACCTGCAAAACCCATGAATATGCCTATTTCATACCAGTTGATATGCCAGTGCTCTTTAAGCGGGCCGGGCATGATCATCTGGAAGAAATCGAGCCAATGGCCAAATATGATAAACATTGCCATAAAAGTGAGCGTAAAATAATTCCGCTTGCTTGGGCGCGACATGATTATCAATATCGGCATACAGAAGTTGATAATGAAATTAGCATAGAATATTACACTGTACGGGCCTTGCTGGCGTAATTTAAAGTAAACAGTTTCATCAGGTATGTTGGCGTACCAAATCAGCATGTATTGCGCAAACCATAAATAAGTCCAGAAGATACTGAATGCAAACATGAACTTACCGAGGTCATGCATGTGCTCAATAGTCACTAATTTCAGATTGCCATGGTTCTTAAGATATACCACCCACAAAAGAATGAGCGACATACCACTAACAAAAGCGCTTGCAAAAGTGTACCAGCTAAACAAGGTAGAATACCAGTGAGGCTGCACGCTCATGATCCACAACCAGGGAGCTGTACTCATTTGAGATAATGCATAAACAAAAAGAAATACGCCTGATAAACGAAACACTTTCCAGTAATTCTTAGTATCATTCTTAGGAGCGCTTTCCTGCGCTATGGACATTGCCCGGAACTTACGGCCAAAGAAAGCCCAAAGACCCATAATAACCAGGGTAAATCCTACAAACATGCCTTTATTAAGAAAAGCAGACTTGCCCAGAAGTATTTTATCCTTACCCGGCGTTACCCATTCATAAATAGTATTAATGCCATTTGCATCTTTAAACGTAAAGACTATCAGGAACATTACCACTGCGGCAATGGTACCAAATATCCATACATTGGCGCCAATAGCTTCCGGCACCCTGCGATAAGCTACTATCCATCCTCCCTGGGCGAGAGAAGCCGCCGCCTGGACAAAAATACTTACTGTTGTAATCAGCGTAAAAAATACGCTGTCGTGGAGCAGCACCGCCCAGAAACGGGCCCTGTCAACATCAATATGGCCCATCAGCAAAGTAGCAATACCCCCAATCAAGGCTAAAACGCCTATGGCTATAAGGGCAAGACTTGTATTTTTTAAGCGTCCGGGTATCTCAAAACGGTCATTCATTGTATGCAACTTTTATTAAAAATCGTTTTAAAATTCAGTATTATTTTTTCTTGTTTTCATCAGCCTTCGCCATCATTGGCGCCGCAGCTTTTGCACTATCAGCTTTTGCTGCGGGAGCAACGCCTTCTCCGAAAATAAAGGCATCTCCGCCATTTTCAGATTGTAATTTTTTTATGTGAGCTATTACCATCCAGCGCTGTTTAATATCCAGTTGGCTGGCATAAGACCCCATCATGTTTTTACCATATTTTACAGCTGCATACATCTGGCCTACCGGCATATGCAGGTATTTGGCATCCTTAAAATTAGCTGGCATAGATGCGAATTTACCACTTGCGAAAAGCGGCCCCTGCCCGTCAAGATTAGTACCGTGACAGATACCGCAATAGATATTAAACAAACGGCCGCCTTCTTTTAGCTCATCAGCGCTGAAACGCATGGCCGTAGTTAATGTCTTATACGCTGTTGTGTCACCTTCTTTCAGATGATCGGGCAATTGGTGTCCGCGCGCTACAGTACCAGTAACCGGAAGACGGCTGGTCATGCTGTCTTCAAAGTTCGGGTTGGATGTATAAGCATCGTAAGCACGCGAGTAGGTCATATCGGGTGCATAAACGTGTCCCGGATCACGACGTATGTTACCTGTGTCGCACGACGCCAGGCCAAGTGTCATTCCCAAGCTTGCTACTAGTATGCTTTTAATCTTGTTCATATTCAAATTCAAAATTCAAAATTCAAAATTCAAAAACCGTAAACCGGTTTGCTACCCTTTCTATCCTTGTCACTCCAAGTGCCGCTCGCAAGGGATTGACCCTGTTATTTACCTGGCATGCTGCAGCTCATAAGGTTCTTTTTTATCCCAGCGGCCATACCACCAGCTTGCCTCTGCAACTTGTATGGATGTTTCTTTTGCCCCTGTTGCTTTAAGGAATGCTATCGCCTCTTCTTCCGACGTATGATTATTCAACTCTATTGCCATTACAAACAGGTCATCGCTCTGGCGTGGATGAAACACATGTTTTTTAACGCCGGGCATTATCTGGTTGAGGTAGCAAAAAGTAAGCGTCATGCCTACCGCTGCAAATAATACTGTAAGCTCGAATGTTATCGGTATCCATGCCGGTAATGCAAAGTGAGGTTTACCGCCATAAATGATAGGCCAGTCGGAAGTAAATATCCAGGAAATAAACCCTACAGCCGTTGACGTACCGCACAATCCGTAAATAAAACCAGCAATGTGCAGGTCGGTACCTTTCAGCCCCATTTCTTCATCGAGCCCATGCACGGCGAATGGTGTGTAGATATCGTGAATCTTATAACCGCTTTTGCGAACTTTTTTGACTGCAGGAAATAATACTTCCTCATCATCGTAAGCCGCTACCGCAAACTTTTTTATAGCCATTTTAAGTCAAAATTCAAAAGTCAAAATTCAAAAAACATAAGTCTCAAACATGTTCACATTACCTCATGTTCACATTATCCCATCTTCACATTTTCACATTACCTCATTTTCACATTCCCCACATTGCCGCATTATCAATGATGGGCCGGTTCTTCATGGTGCTCTTCTTCATGATGGGTATGCACCAAATGAACAAACTCTTCCGTGCTTTGGTTATCAATCCGCTCCATTCCTCTTTTGTAGTTATCACCTGATGTCTTCAACACGAATTTAATTTCGGCAACAGCGATAACCGGGAAATATTTAGCGAATAAGAAGTAGCAGGTAAAGAATAATCCGAAAGTGCCCAGGTAAAATCCTACTTCCGGCCATGTAGGGCTGTAATACGCCCAGCTTCCCGGCACCCAGTCGCGGTAAGTGGAAGTAACGATGATTACAAAACGCTCGAACCACATACCAATGTTTACAACTATTGACATAACGAAAGTGAATGGTACATTTCTGCGAAGTTTTTTCACCCAGAAAAGCTGGGGAGATACCACGTTACAGGTCATCATCGCCCAATAACTCCACCAATATGGCCCCATGATACGCCACTGGAATGCAGCCATTTCGCCCCAAGACTGGCTGTACCAGGACATGAACAATTCTGTAAGATATGCCACACCAACAATAGAACCGGTAAGAACGATAATTTTGTTCATCGCTTCGAGGTGGCCAATAGTAATATATTCTTCGAGGTGAAGTATTTTACGGGTAAGCACCAGCAGCGTATTTACCATCGCAAACCCTGAAAATACCGCACCCGCAACGAAGTAGGGCGGGAATATGGTAGTATGCCATCCGGGTATTACCGAGGTAGCGAAGTCAAAAGATACTATCGTATGAACGGAAAGTACAAGCGGGGTAGAAAGGCCTGCAAGCACAAGGGCCAACGCTTCATGACGTTGCCAGTTTTTAGCGGTACCGGTCCATCCGAAAGAAGCAACACCATATAACAGCTTACGTAATTTTGTTTTTGCCCGGTCGCGTATCAATGCGAAATCAGGAAGAAGACCACAATACCAGAATAATAAGGATACCGTAAAATAGGTAGAAATTGCGAACACGTCCCACAGAAGCGGAGAATCAAAGTTGGGCCAAAGAGCACCGCGTGTATTGGGCAGCGGCAATACCCAGAAACCATCCCAAACGCGGCCCATATGCCAAATCGGGAACTGTCCTGCACACATTACAGCGAAGATAGTCATGGCTTCAGCAGCACGGTTCACACCTGTACGCCAGCCCTGGCGGAATAACAAAAGGATAGCAGAGATCAGCGTACCGGCATGGCCGATACCAATCCACCATACAAAGTTGGTAATGTCCCAACCCCAGCCAACAGTACGGTTTACACCCCAGGTACCTAATCCCCAATATACGGCCCAGGTAACGGAAAATATTCCAAACAGTAACAATATTACTGAAAAGATAAAACCTACATACCACATGCGGCCCGGCTTGCGCTCTATGGGACCGATTATGTCCTCAGACACCTGGTGATAATTCTTATTACCATCAACAAGTGGCTCCCTTACAAACGATTCGTACTTAATATGCATAGCACGTAATTAGTATTTTTAAAGTTCCGAGAAAATAAAATTAAAACCGGGCTTCCCCTCTTTTCATTTTATTTCTTCAATTTCAATCATTCAAATATTATTCTTCCGGCGTTTACTGCAATTAAGCCATTGAGCCATTTCGCAATTAAGCCATTACTATATATGATACTTCAGGAAATCATCCTTCGTCTCATCCTTGGCATGTATTTCTTCTGTATTTCTTATCCTTGCAAGATAATTTACGTTAGGAAGCGTATGAATGTGCTCCAGTACATAAAATGTACGCTCCATCTGCTCTTCTTTGCGCAATTTAGCTATTCCACTCTCTTTATCCTTTACATTACCAAACATAATCGCATCAGTAGGGCAAGCTGTCTGACATGCAGTGCGCGCTTCGCCATCTTTCAACGGGCGGCCAGCTTTCTTGGCTGTAAGCTTTGCATCCTGAAGACGTTGTACGCAGAAAGTACATTTCTCCATTACACCACGGCTACGAACCGTTACATCCGGATTTAATACCATCCGTGTAAGGTTATCATTCATATCATCGCGGCGGTCATCTTCATACAGGTTATCAGCAAATGCATCAGCGCCGTTCCAGTCCATCCAGTTGAAGTGACGTACTTTATAAGGACAGTTGTTTGCGCAATATTTAGTGCCGATACAACGGTTGTAAGCCATTTGGTTCAGGCCTTCTGAACTGTGGTTGGTTGCAGATACCGGGCAAACGTTTTCGCAGGGCGCATTATCGCAATGCTGGCAAAGCATAGGCTGGAAAACGGTCTGGATAGTATCCGGATCATCTGTCATACCGCTGAAATACCGGTCAATGCGTATCCAGTGCATTTCATGGTTTTTTATTACATGCTCTTTACCAACCACTGAAATATTATTCTCAGCCATACAACCTACAACACATGCACCGCAACCAGTACAACTGTTAAGGTCAATAGACATGCCCCATTTTATACCTTCATATTGATAATTAGGATATAATGTCCCATTTGCACGGTAACCTTCTTCTGTGTTTGCATCTACAATTGGTTCTTTACCTTCCTTCCCTTCTTCAATCCATGGCACAGCTGCAAATTCCGCAATTTCCACACCACGTTCTTTCAGCAATACTTTAGGGTCTTTGCTGAATTCTTCGAGTGTAAATTCATGCATTACAGGTCGCGCTTCATAACTGTTGTGCGACTGTGTATATGCAAGATCGTATTTTTCATTGGTACCGGTAATTGTCACATCGCTGTGTGATTCAAATGTCAGCCCGTTAAAAGACATAAACGGATATGCATTTTTACCGCCTTTTGTAGCATCACTCGCAGCGGCGCGTCCTACTTTCGCATCACGGCCAAAACCAACTGCTAATGCTACTACATCATTGTGCATTCCAGGTACCACAATTACGGGTACATTCACTGTATAACCATTCGCTCCTTTCAGAGTAACTACACGTTTCTTAAAATCGACTTCCGAAAATCCGGTCAATTCCGCATCCAGGGCTTTAGCGCGTTTGGGCGATACACATAAGTAATTATCCCATGTAACCCTCGTAATAGGATCCGGCATTTCCAGCAACCATGGATTGTTGCTCCATACTCCGCCATAACCAATGCCTATCTTTTGATAAACATTAAGTTCTACACCGGTTTTTACTGTTCTGGCATCAATTTTAGCAATCGCATCAGCCACATTACCAATAAAAGCAGCACCGCCATTAGCCATTTCACCCGCAGGCTCTATAACACCGTCCTGCAATGCTTTATCAAAGTTTTCCTGGCTGCCTGTCTTCTTCATCCAGTAATCTTTCCAGAAATCACCGTAAGATTGGGCCGCTCCGGTCCAAGTAAGTAATGAATCCTGAACCGCACGTGTTTTGAACAACGGCGCAATACCAGGCTGCATCAGGCTGAAATAATTAGGTTTCGGCTCTGCATCACCCCAGCTTTCCAGGAAGTTATGGTCAGGAACTACGAATTTACATTTTTGCGCGGTTTCATCCATACGATCAGCAAAAGAAACGCTTACCGGAACTTTTGAAAGAGCGTCAGCAAATTTCTTACCTTCATAATAATCATAAACCGGATTTACTCCGTGCAGGAATATGGAACCTACCTGCCCTGCTTCCATAGCAGCAACCATGTCAACAACATCCTTGTCAATACCCTGCCTGTAATTGCTGGTTACAGTCCAGTTGATAGTAACGCCATTAGCGCCTATTTTATCATTTATTGCGTTGATTACTGTTTGTAAGACTACATCATTACAGCTACAAACCACCAGTCCGTTACCTTTCTTCAGGTCGGCAGCAGCGCTCATTACCAATTTATTCAGGTTTGGAGTGCTCAGGTTTGGCTGGGTACCATTTACTACTGCATTATATAATGCTACAGCAATTTTGCTCTTTTCTGATGGCCTGCAGGTGGCGCGTTGATCAGCGGCTGCTCCTGTAATGGTCTGTGTTGACTCTACCTGGTAGTGCTTTGAAAGTTTTATGTTCTTAGCGCTTATCTTCCTGCCTTTGGAATATCCTTTCGAGAATTCAACAGGAGAAAGCCATGTGCCGAGAAAGTCAGCGCCTATGCTTACTATCGTTTTCGCTTTATCGAAATGATACGTAGGCAATGTGCGTTTGCCATAGCAGGCTTCATTTGCCTGCAACATACCCGAATAAGAAATAGCATCGTAAACGACGTGCTTTACATTCGGGTATTTAGTTGTAAACTGAGTAATGATTTCTTTTGTAGTAGGGCTAAGAACAGAGCCGGTAACGAGATAGCCGGGTTTTGTGCCTATACCTTCCTTTACCATTGTATCAATAGAAGCAAAAGTCGCTTCCTTACCATCAGCATAAGGATGGCGGATACGGGCTTTATCATATAAATTCAATACAGAAGCCTGCACCCTTGCTGATGTTCCCCCTTTGGTAATGGAAGACAATTCATTGCCTTCTATCTTTATAGGGCGTCCATCTCTTGTTTTAATGACAATAGCGCAATAATCGCCGCCGTCAGCAAAGGTAGATGCGTAATAATTAGGAACCCCCGGAACAATGTCTTCGGGCTTGATGGCATAAGGAATGGCTTTGCGCACCGGCATTTCGCAACTTGCCACCAATGTAGCGGCAAGTGTACTGAAACCCAGGAACTTCAGGAAGTCCCGGCGGGGTGTAGTGGCGCTGAATAAGCTATCGCTTAAGTCGAACGGCAACTCCTCTTTAAACTCATTGTCCGCCGCATCTGGCCGCGGGGCATTGATGTTTTTAAGATCTTCCAGGTCCGTCCAATATTGTTTTTGACTCATAATGTAAATTCAAAATTCAAAATTCAAAATTCAAAAACCTCTTATTCACAACTCCCTTTTAGGGGCCGGGGGTATTAATAGTGGCATTTCTGGCATTCAGTACCGCCCATTTCTGATTCAGTTACTCCGGTACGTTTGCCTGATTTGATCTCAGCATGATATTTTTCAAAAATGCTGTAATAATTATTATTTGCGAATTGAACATCTGTCTGGCGATGGCAGTTGATACACCAACCCATGGATAATGCTGCAAACTGGTAAACCTCATCCATTTCCTGAATCTGGCCATGGCAGCTCTGGCATTGTACCTTCCCTACCTTCACATGCTGAGAGTGGTTGAAATAAACGTGGTCAGGAAGGTTGTGGATCTTTACCCACTGTATAGGTGTTGCGAGAATATTGCCATTGGCGTCACGTTTATAATCTTTCCTTACTGGATCCCATCCCGCATATTTGTAAAGCAATTGAATCTGTTCAGTACCATTAACTACATTGCCTTCTGCAGTTTTCAACGGGTGGTCTGCCTCTCCGCTATAGGAGTTGATTTGTTTATGGCAATTCATACACACGTTTGAAGAAGGTATCATGGCATGGCGGCTCTTTTCAGCGCCTGCATGGCAGTAAAGGCAGTTGATCTGGTTGATACCGGCATGTACTTTATGAGAATAGAAGATAGGCTGCAATGGCTGGTAGTTCTGCTGGCGACCTTCATTCACCGCGCCGTTTACTAACCAGTAACCCGACATGATAAAAATGATAATAGCAGTAATAGCTATTACCAGTTTGCTCCTGTAAAGTGGTATTTCCTTTTCATTCCGGATACCCATTTTATCATTAGCAGCACGGCCAAGGGCCTTATTAGCGCGCCATAGTATAATTACCAGCAATAAAAGAGATAATGTGATGACTGTATAAATCCAGCTATTGCTTTCAGTTGCACCACCTTCTGCCCCTGCGGCTGCCGGAGCGGCTGCAACCGGAGCTTTGAAATCATCTACATATTTAAGTATTGCGTCAATTTCCTCTTTTGATAACTGAGGAAAAGGAGTCATCGGAACCTTGTTGAACTTGTTGAATATCGCAGTTGCAGTTGGATCTCCACTTGCTACCAGCGCGGCTGAGTTATGCACCCAGTTATACCCCCAATCCTTAGATGGAAATGTTTTGTCCATGTTCTGCAGTGCAGGCCCGGTTGCATCCTTTATTGGATTATGGCAGGCGGCGCAATTCGACATGAAAAGGGCTTTTCCATCGGGCGCAGCGATTGCAGAAAAGTTGCATAAAAGCAAAAAGAAAAAGAAGACAAATACGCTCCTCGAGCATATTTTACTCAGTGGCATTCTTGATTCTGGCACAGAAATATGTTTGAAAATGAACTATCCTAATTATAAAAGCGTGTGCAAAACTACAATACAATCCTTAAAAATTATACATTTTTCAAAAAAAATTTATTCAGTAATGACGCGGGTTTCAGCGGTTATTTTATAAATATTTTTTTGAAATGTAACTTTATTATCACCATACTATTTTTTAAAATTCCTGATATTAATCAGGAAAACAATGCTAAAAAAATGATTTAATTTAATTTTTATTCATAGTTTTTTTATTAACTATCAAAATCTAAATTTCTTATTGTTTCCTACCAATCAATAGCTTATTTATATACAAATTCAATAAACCTTTAAACAATGGTAAACAGAATCATATACTCCCTGTCCTGCCACCATCCACCGGAATAGAGGCCCCATTTACATAAGCCGCTGCGGGGCTTGCCAGAAATGCCACCATTGCAGCTATTTCTTCCGGCTTACCAAATCGGCGTGCAGGTATTTCTTCCATCATCTCCTTTTCCACCTCTTCAATGCTTTTACCGCTCTTTGCCGATTTGCCGTTAAGAATACCTGACAACCGTTCAGTAGCAGTAGCCCCCGGCAATACATTATTTACAGTTATTCCAAACTGGCCCAATTCATTAGCCATCGTTTTTGCCCACGACGCCACTGCACCACGAATCGTATTAGATACACCCAGGCCATTCAAAGGTATTTTTACCGAGGTAGAAATAATATTAATAATACGCCCATAGCCTTCACGCTTCATACCTTCGGCTACCAGCAAAGTAATCATATGATTGCAGATGAGGTGCTGGTTGAACGCATTAATAAACTCAACCGGCTGCGCCTTAGTGATAGGTCCGCTTGCAGGCCCTCCACTATTATTAATCAATATATGTATGATATTGCCTTTTATATATGCCGCTACCACTTCCCCTACCTGGTCCGGATTCGAATAATCCGCAACAAGATATTGATGTTTCAGGCCTCCATCAGCGGATAATGTCTTAACCGCCTCTTTTAGTTTATCCTCATTCCTCGAAATCAGTACACAACGGGCACCCATTGAAGCCAGCGACTGGGCCGATGCCAGCCCTATTCCTTGTGTGCTTCCTCCAATAAGTGCAGTCTTACCCGTTAAGTCCAATGACAACATAAAGCGGCAAAAGTAAAATAAAAGATTAAAAACTCCTATTTTGTTGATTTAAAATTAATTGGAGTGAAAAAACCAATTTTTGTCTGCGTAAAATCATTCATTAATCTGTTAGTTTAAAAACAATCGGGAGTGTATAATATACCTTTACAGGTTTCCCATCCTGCTTTCCAGGTATCCATGGCGGTAAATTCTTTATTACCCTTAGAGCTTCTTCATCACAGCCACCTCCAATACCCTTTAAAATCTGACAATCAGATATAATACCATCTTCAGTTACTACGAATTTTATTAATACCCGGCCTTCGATGTTATATTTCCGCGCGGTATCTGGATAATGTATATTTTCTGATAAATACTTGCTCAAGTCGTAGTTCGCTTTGGGCATTACTTCTACATACCTAAAGATAGTGGGAGTGGGCCCAACTGCCGGAGTTTGCTGTGCGTTTACTGTTAACGTATATAATAAACATGCGGGTATAAAAAGATTTTTTAATTGCATAGTTTTTGTCAATTTGCGTGTTTTTCAAATAGTGCCATCAATCATTATTCCGGTAATTTAAATCCAATTGGGAGGGTAAAATAGACTTTTACATTCGCACCATTGCTTTTACATGGTATCCATGGAGGCATATTACCGACTGCTTTAAGCGCTTCTTCATCACATCCTCCGCCAATACCTTTCAAAATCTCGCAATCAGAAATACTACCATCCACATTTACTGCAAACTTTATTATTACTCTACCTTCTATTCTTTTTTTTAAGGCAATTCTGGGATAATGTAAATTCTTTGCCAAATAATGTTCAATCTCATTTCCAGCCTTTGGAACCTTTGGAACCTCATAACCGTTAGATTCAGGATGACTAAACGAATAAGTTATACCATTAATTACAGTATCTTGGGTAGGGTAATAATTCTGTCCATATACACATATTGCGCTGAGTAAACTGGTCACAAGCAGGATGTATTTCATTGATTCAATTTAATAAATCTATAGATACCTCATTTTGTCTGTTCCATAAAAGTAATAAAAAAACCGCCCTAAAATGTAAGGACGGCTTTTATGTTCAAAATATAGGAAACTCACCCTTAAGGATTGGGTATTTTTATTGTTTAACCACTTTTAGATTGTAATAATCAAGACTTGTCCCGAATACACGCACACTATATAAACCTGTCGGTAATCTGCTCATGTCCACATCCAATATAGAGATCCCGGGAACATATTCATAAGAACGTTTTACCACACCATTCAGATCTATTACTTTCACTGATACCGTACCTATAGATGGTGCAGGCAGTGCAATACGCGTGCTACTTGTAACCGGATTTGGGTAAACAAGCAATGCATTAGCAATATTGCCGTGAAGTGTAGTAATTCCGGTAGTACCGCTTGAAGGCACATCCGATATTGAATTTGGAGGGCTGACATTATCCATTGTAAAAATAGAATTGGAATTCGCAGTACCAATAAGAGTCTGGGCTTCTGAAGTTGCGGAGTGTAATAAACCTGCGCCAAATGCTATTGCAAATAATATCTTTTTCATGGTACCCCTTTTAAAGTTGAAGAATTGATTTCTAACCGTTTCCATTACCTCAAAAAAAACTATGCCATGTCAGGAAATGCTTTGTGAAAATTGGGGAGATCTGTTTAGGAACGTTGGAAAAAAAATTACAGCACCTGTTACGTGTTAGGATCAAATACATGAATAAAACGAATGAAAGCTGATTTGTAAAACTACTACTTCCTGGTTTTCACTTTTGACTATTAACTTTCTCCGCTACCGCTTCCAGCGCTTCATAAAATTCATCTCCGTATTTACGTATGATCGCATCCTTCAGAAAAACATAGACGGGCACTTTCAGTGTCCTGCCGAGCTTGCAGGCGGGCTTGCACAGCGTTTCGCGGGGCTCATAATTTACAGCCTCGTAACCGGGATGCTCTATAATACGGATTGGAAATAAATGACAGGATATGGGCTTGCGGAAATCTGTTTTGCCTTCTTTCCAGGCTTTTTCTATACCGCATTTTACTGTTCCTTTTTCATCAGTAATCCCATAAACACAAATACCGCCGTTTACAGTGGGCGTTACATAGCCGTATTGGTTGTCAATAGTATGCGTTCCCTGATTTTCAATTTCGGAAATGTATTCCGGGGTGAAGTAAGATTTTATTTTTGGGTAAATCCGGGCTATTATTTTTGTTTCATCTTCGGTGAGCGGTGCGCCGCAGTCTCCGTCAACACAGCAGCCACCCTTACATTTATCCAGATCGCAAACAAATTGTTCCTCTACAATTTCATCACTCAGCAGTACATTATTTATTGCGATCATTCAGTCAAAAAATTAAAAGAAAAAAACAGAAAAAAATCAATAAAATCAGCTCAATATTTATTCAACCCCTGAAATCCCGAACAGAAAGCCAAATATCAGGTTCCCCGGAACTTGTCCCGATTTTTCCATCGGGAGGGTTCAGGGGTGTGGTCAGGGGTTTTACATGTTTATATAATTCATCAGCAAATTATATTTGCCTTCAATGTCCTCATTATTGGCTATTTCACCATACACTTCCTTTACATGGTAGTTGTGCCTTTCAAAAGAAGATACCACTGCTTCCAGCGCGTTACGGTTTAATTTCAGCGTTACTTCCAGCATGCCAATTTCATTGGTATGCAATTGCGTGTTAAGAACAACAACATCTTCATTTTCACATATCCGGGCAATTTCATACAGAGAATAATTTCTTGGTGTTATTTCCAATACAATGATCCCGCCCGGAGTATCAATAGCGCTGTATTCAACCATGTATTTTAAAAGGGTATCTTTAGTAATCGTACCAATATAATTATGCTCACTGTCTATAACGGGAAGTACCGATAAATTCATCTGGTGAAATATCCGTAATGCTTCTAACGGATGGGCGGAAGCTATAATAGCAGGTTTATAATGTAAGAAATCAGCAGTAGATAATGCAGCATTTGAATTTTCCTGGTTCAATAAGTCATTTTCCTGTATCAATGCCTCATACCTGCCGTCCTCTGTTACCATTGGCAATTGGGTGCATTTATTCTCTTCCATAATAGCCATTGCCCTGTCCCCGGAATCTCCGGGAGACAATACAGGGAATGATGGGGAAATTATTTGGTCCAGGTTCATTTTTATACTTGGTATATAGTATGGACTGCAAATCTCATACCAGATTATTATAGAGTCATAAAAATAAATAAAATGGCAATTCCATTACAATGCATAACCTTTATGATAATTCTCAATTTTGTGTTTTGCAAGGAACCCGGATAGAATAGCATTAAATTCATCAGGCACCTCCATCATAGGGGCATGGCCGCATTTATCTATCCAGTGAAGCTCGGAATTAGGTAATATCTTATGGAATTCCTCGGCTACAATAGGGGGGGTGATCGTATCGTTCCTGCCCCAGATAAGACAAACAGGCATTTTTATTTGCTGCAGTTCATCACCAAGATTATGACGTATGGCTGATCTTGCAAGCGCTATGATCTTCAAAGCTATTAACCTGTTGTTGATGGCGCTGAATACTTCATCCACCACTTCTTTAGTCGCTACTTTCGGATCATAAAAAGTAAGTTCGGTTTTCTTCTGTACATAATTATAATCCCCCCGCTTGGGATAGGATTCGCCCATGCCATTTTCAAACAAGCCCGAACTGCCGGTTAAAGTAAGCGTCTTAATAAGCTCCTGGTGCTTCAGTGTATATACAAGCCCTATATGGCCACCTAAAGAATTGCCCAGAAGATGGATATCCTTAATTTTAAGATGCTCTATAAATTTTGTAACATATCTTGACAGGCCTGAAACACTTGTTTCAATTAATGTAAGGTCGTAAAGCGGCAGCAAAGGAATAATAACCCTATGGGTATTTTTGAAATAATCCATGAGGTCCTTGAAATTGCTCAACGCCCCGAAAAGACCATGTAGCAGCACTAATGGTTCTCCTTGTCCTTCATCTACGTATTTAAATTTGCCTGAATGTTTTATTTCGTATTTCATCAACTATGTTGCAGTAATTCTGCTAAAATACTATTGTTTAGCTTAAAAAAGCAAACTTACGCCAATTAGGTGCATAAGATTTTGTTGTATAACTATATTTTCGTTAGTCTTTATACCAAATGCCTTGATTTTATAATTGATTGGTTGTTCCAATAATGTCAATTTTCTTTTCAACTTAACGTGTTAAAGTCTTAGGTTCAAATAATTATTATTTACCCAACTAAAAAAACTATATCTCCCCTGAGCCTTTGTAAAACCACCTTAGATGAGCGCCTTTAATAAATTCATCTGGTTTAGTTTTTCTATTTGCTTTTTCATTCGTTAATTCGATGTAATAACTAAATGGTGTTATCTTGAATTTAATAAACCTGCTTGTAGGTGCTGTTCTAACCATAGTCAGAATATGAACGTCCCAAACACATAAAACCATTGTGCTTGTATCAATTATCTCCTTACCAAATGAATCTATTATCATACCTTTACATCCTAATTGATCGCGATACAGAGTAATTAATAATCTATCAGGAATAATTCCTTTTGTAAACATTGACGCATACTCTTTTGAATCCAGCAAAATGAAAATTTTAAATGAATCACAATCAATAGATGTATCTGTTTTTGATATAAAATTTGAATCAATAAAATACTTTTCGGGTTTATATTGATATTTTACAATGATTTTGTCATAATACTTCTGCTGCAATTCATATAATTGGTATTCTCTAGCCAATATCTTTTTTTTACCACGACTATCTTTTTCGATATAATAATGATAATTGCAGGAGCAAAACAATCCCACTACGAAAAAGAAAGCTATTATGTATTGTTTTAATGTTTTCATATTTACATCGGGTCCACATCAAATATTACCTGGACGTTTGTATTTCCCTTGCCTGAAAGAATATGCTGTTTTTGTTTCTTAAGGAAGTTTTTTACATCGCCTAATATTTTATTATCCCGGGGGCATTTTATCCATATTTCATGAATATACTGGTTGCGTACCCGTGGCACTATGGCAGGGGCGGGGCCCTGTACTGCGATACCTGCAAATGTGTGCAGCGCCTCTCCCATTTGTGCAGCGGCGGCTATCGCCTTCGGCTCATCCTGGTGCCGGAATATTATTTTTATCAGGCGGCTGAAAGGTGGATAAGAAAAGAATTCCCGGTATTTTATTTCCTGCTTGTAAAATGAATGAACATCATGGTCTTTCACCCATTGCAATACCGGGTGCTGCACATTGTATGCCTGTATCAGTACCCTGCCTGCCCCGTCCACCCTGCCTGCACGGCCGCTTACCTGCTCCATTAACTGGAATGCACGCTCATTCACACGAAAGTCAGGAAAGCTGAGGAGGCTGTCTGCACTGAGGATACCAACTAATCCTACCGAAGCGAAATCAAGTCCCTTAACCACCATCTGCGTACCTACGAGTATATCAACTTTTCGTTTCTCCAACTGGCTGAGCAGTTCCTTCATGCTGTGCTTGCCGCGCATACTGTCCACATCCATTCTTGCCACACGCGCTTCCGGGAATATCTTTTGTACTTCTTCCTCAATTTTCTCCGTTCCGAAACTTTTGCTCACCAGATTGTTACTGCCGCATTGCGGGCAAGTGTGTGGTACTGCCGTTTTTAGCCCGCAATAGTGGCAGTGCATTTTATCCGTGCTTTTGTGATAGGTAAGCGATACGGAACAGTTTTTGCACTGCGGCACCCAGCCACATACCGTACACAACTGGAAGGGAGCATAACCTCTGCGGTTCTGAAACAATATAACCTGTTTGCGATGCTGCAACGCTTCCAGCATGGCCTTTTGCAATTCCGGCGTTATTAATTTTATGCCTAACTGCCTAACTGTTTCCAATGATTTGGCATTTATCACCTCAATCACCGGCATCTTTACACCGAGATACCTTTCTTTGAGCGGAATATAGGCATACTTGCTATGCTGCACATTAAACAGGCTTTCTACCGATGGGGTCGCGGAACCAAGTATCACCTTCGCATTAAATAACGAAGCAAGATAAATGGCTGCATCACGCGCATGAAAACGGGGAGCCGGGTCTTTTTGTTTATAAGAACTGTCATGTTCTTCATCGGTAATGATCAGCCCGATATCATTATAAGGCAGCCATAATGCCGAGCGCGGGCCGGCCACTACTTTATAAGTTCCCTTCCTTACCTTCTCCCATATCTCCACCCGTTCATTATTACTGAAATGTGAATGATATACACCCAGTATATCGCCAAAATATGCATGAAGGCGGCTGACTAAGTGGGTGGTCAATCCTATTTCGGGCAGCAGCAATATAGCCTGCTTACCTGCCGCGATGCACTCCTTTATTTTATGTATGTACAGCAGTGTTTTGCCGCTTCCGGTAACGCCGTGCAGCAATGCCACATTTTTTTCTTTCAGCCCTGCGTTCAGTTCATCATAAGCCGTTTGCTGGGCGGGCGTAAACACTATTTCCTTAGCTTCTTTTATGGACGCATATATCAGGCGTTCCACATTCACCTCTTCAATAATGAAAATACCTTTATCCGCAAGGGCTTTTACCTGCGCGGCAGATGCCTTGGTACGTTCCAGAAGGTCTTGCTGGCGCACCACTCCGAGTTTTATGGAAAGCTCCGTATACGCCATCAGCAGTTCTAATTGCTTGGGAGCTCGTGATAATTGGTCGAACAGGGCTATTAACGCTTTTTCCTCCTTATACACGGCCGCCAGTGTCACCACTTTTTCGCGGCGCGGACGGTAGGCTGTTTCCAATGATTCATTTATCCTGATAACCTCTTTCTCCAATAGCTCATTCAGCACAGATGCAAAATGCCGCACCCCGACTATATTCCTTAGCTCACTAATGGTCAGTTCTTTCCGCAACTGCAATGCATTCGCAGCAAGGAAGGCTTCATCGCTCCATTCATACACTACATCTTCCTCTCCCACCCATTCCAGCCTTGTTTCACCCATCAGTTTCAGGTGCGCAGGCAAGGCGGCCTGCATCACCTCTCCGGGGGCTGCCATATAATATTGCTGTATCCACCGCCAGAACTGTAGTTGCTTTTCGTTCACCACCGGCTCCTCGTCAATGATACTTTTTATGGGCTTTACCTGGTAGGCTTCCGGCTTGTCGTTATGCAGCCGCTCTATGATGCCCGCATATTGTTTGTTCTTACCCAAAGCCACCTCTACCCGCATACCCGGCCTCAGCAGTTCCTGCATTTCGTGCGGAACGCCATAAGTAAGTATCTGCGGAAGATTGAGGGGCAGGATAATATCAGCAAACATAGGCGCAAGGTAAGGAAAAGCTGAAAGACCTTGCCTGTCATAAGAATTATTGAATTATAGTTGCAATTGCGAATCTACAATCAGCACAAGATTCTTCTAATGAATTAATTGCGGTCGCTATTTAGTTGATGAAACCACAGCTATCGTTAAATTTATTTTTCCTATTGGTAAGCCTATAGCTAAAAAATTTGATGCTTCTTCTGCTGATTTTGATCACATAAACAGTGGTGACGATGTTGATTATTCTATTGAAGCTAATGTTGTACGCTGGTTTTTTTATATGCTATTTGTTCAAAGTATAGTTCAGATTGTTAATGGTGAAGATGAAATATGGATGGTTGAAAGTGGAATGAGAAGCAAACTTCACATATGGCGGGTAAGTCGTGAGTAGTTTAAAAAGTAAAAGTTGTAGCATACACTGCTCTTAGCTATATTGCTTTTAAATAGCCTTCAAACATATCCGGGTTATTCCGGTAAAGTTGTATAAGCTGTTTTTCTTTATCGTTTAGCTTACCGGCCTTTTTTTTTGCTTCCTTTGCCTCAATTTCAGCAATTTCTTTTTCAGCAATTTTTATAGTTTCAAGGATATGCTCATACTCACTCTTTTTCTTTTTCATATGGTACTGCTTTAAATTTTATCAATCGCTTTTCTAAGTAATGATAATTGTTGTTTTGTGATTGTTTCCATATCCGATTTATCATATATAGAGGCAAGGTAAACGGTACTTTCAACTATCTTAACATTGGTTATTATTCTTGCGCCACCACTTTTGCCCTTCCTTTTTGATGTTATTTTCATGCGTACTTTATAGTAGCCGTTCCCAAGTGATTCACCAATTAACGGATTACCTCTCAAAACTTCAACTAAATTATCCAGGTCGCTTATAATAGAAGGATATTTCTTAGAAAGTTCTTTTAATTCCTTTTTAAAATTTTTTATTTCGATAACTTTGTATCTCCCTTCCATTATTTGTTTAATGTCTCAAAATTACAAAAAAAGCAAAGCATGCCAAAATGTATTTGCGATATTTGTTGTCCATTAACCCTCTGATCGCTGGCATCCGCTACGTCATAGCAAAGCAAAGCGTCTGTTTCTGTCCTACACATAATTTTCGGGAACAATCCAAATTCTAAACGCAGGAAAAAAAACCAACTAATTCCAAATTCCAATAAAATGACCTAAAAGAAAATCGTAATTACCGGGTACCTTATCCCGGCATTGAAGGCCCCAAGCCCGAGGTAAGCTGCTGCTGAACCATGGTTCAGCGCTATTTCCAGGAAACCGGAAATGTTGAATCGGCATAGGGGAATGCCAATCGGCACATCGGAATAATTATTGCTGATGGATGTTATTTCCATTGTTTTCAACCCCTTTACACTGAACGGCCTGCCATTCACGATTTCCTCAAATTGCGGTTTCGTAATATTCAACACCACGTTCTCAAACCGATCTATGCAGAGTACATTACATTCCACACCGTCAGACATGGGTTTATGTTGTAACAGCCAGGGCGCTTTCCTGGTATCGCATTGTGCGAAAGGTAAATTGCCGCTGCCCAGTTGTAATGCTTCCATAATTTTTCCGGCGCCATTTATCCAATCGTTGAAAATATACGGCTTGCTGCATTCATACCCAAGCCATGTATTTCCCGGGTCATCACCAAAAGCTAAAGACAATACACCATTATCCGGAGCAATAAAGAAGCATCCGTCTTTTTCTGCCAGCAGGATACGGGGAGCATCGCCGTAAAACACATCAACCGGCAATATATGAACTGTACCCGCCGGAAAGTGTTTATAAGCGGATAATAGTAAATAAGCGGCCTGGCGCAGATCATATGGGCCTACATTATGGGAAATATCAACAATGGCAGCTCCGGGCGCATACCGCATAAGTATTGCCTTCGCGATTGTTACTGATGTATCGCGAGCGCCAAGGTCTGATAATAAAGTGATAATTGAATGGCTCAATGGCTTAATGGCTTAATGGCTCAATGGTTTAATGGCTCAATGCCACGCAGCCAAACGCTCAGATGCCACTTCAAAATTAAAGAATTTAAGAACGATAACGGCACAAAAATAGCCCGCATTCCGAGATTGCTCAATTGCTCAATGAGTTCATCATAATAATCTTCGAAATTATTGATTATGAACAATAGAGAAAATAAATAAAAGCCCACCTTTCGGTGAGCTTAAAAATTTGAATTAGAAATCACTCATTGAGCAATTGAGGCATTAAGCCATTGCGCCATTTTATTAGAGAGTACGTTTCACTTCCACTTCTTCATATCCTTCAATGATATCACCTATGCGTACATCATTATAGTTTTTGATAGAAAGGCCGCATTCGTACCCTGCGTTCACATCTTTAACGTCATCTTTAAAGCGTTTGAGCGATGCGAGTTCGCCATTATATACCACGATGCCGTCACGGATAAGGTTGAGCTTGGTCTGGCGGGTCATCTTGCCATCAAGCACATAACAACCTGCAATAGTACCTACGCCGCTTATCTTGAATACGTCGCGTACTTCTATATTGCAAACAGTTTTCTTTTCCACCTTAGGTTCAAGCAGGCCTTCCATCGCGCTCTTTATCTCTTCTATGGCGTCATAGATGATAGAATAAGTCCGGATTTCAATGTTCTCCTGTGTGGCAAGCTTTGAAGCCTGCATAGATGGCCTTACCTGGAAACCAATGATAATAGCGTCTGACGCGGTAGCAAGCAACACATCACTTTCCGTGATCTGCCCTACACCCTTATGTACAACGTTAATAGCTACTTCCTGGGTTGATAATTTCTGCAGGGAGTCGCTTAATGCTTCTACGGAACCATCAAAGTCACCCTTGATGATAACTCCGAGTTCTTTAAAGTTTCCAAGCGCAAGGCGACGCCCGATTTCATCCAGCGTAATGTGCTTGCGGGCACGGATACCCTGCTCGCGCAGGATTTGGGCACGGTGGTTAGCAAGTTCTTTAGCTTCATCCTCATTCGCAAATACCCTGAATTTTTCTCCCGCCTGTGGCGCACCGTTGAGGCCAAGCACCTGCACTGGCGTTGAAGGCCCAACGGAACTGACACGCTGACCGCGTTCATTGAACATGGCTTTGATCTTGCCATAGTGCTGTCCGCAGGCTATCATGTCGCCCTGGTTCAATGTACCGTTTTGTACAAGTATGGTTGACTGGTACCCCCGGCCTTTATCAAGCGAGGCTTCAATTACACTTCCTGTCGCTGTCCGGTCGGGATTAGCTTTCAGTTCGAGTAATTCGGCTTCAAGGCCGATTTTTTCGAGCAGCAGGTCCACATTGATGCCCTTCTTGGCGGAGATTTCCTGGCTCTGGAATTTACCACCCCAGTCTTCCACCAATATATTCAAATGGGCTAATTGCTCTTTGATCTTTTCAGGATTAGCCCCTTCTTTATCTATTTTGTTGATAGCGAAGATCATAGGCAGGTTTGCAGCCTGCGCATGTGATATAGCTTCCCTTGTCTGCGGCATTATTGCATCATCCGCGGCGATAACGATTACCGCTACGTCAGCTACCTTGGCGCCACGCGCACGCATTGCGGTAAAGGCTTCGTGACCGGGCGTATCAAGGAAAGTAATCTTTTTACCTGTTGCAGTAGTTACCTGGTAAGCGCCTATATGCTGGGTGATGCCACCTGCTTCACCCGCCACCACATTCGCGCTGCGCACATAGTCAAGCAACGATGTTTTACCATGATCCACATGGCCCATTATCGTAACGATCGGGGCGCGCGGTTTGCGGTCATCATCATTATCAATATCTTCAACTATTTCTTCAGCTTCCTGTTCAAGGTTGATGAATTCAACATCATAACCAAACTCGCTTGATACAAGCTCTATTACTTCCGCATCAAGGCGTTGGTTGATAGATACCATGATGCCGAGGCTCATACATTTGCTGATAACATCGGCAAAACTCACGTTGAGCAGGCTTGCAAGCTCGCTCACCGATATGAATTCGGTTACCTGTATAAGGTTAGTCTGTTCCGCGTTTTCTGCGGCTGCGCGCTTATCGGCCATTTCATCGCGCTTGTTGCGGCGATACTTGGCCTTCAGGTTCTTGCTGCGGGTAGATCCCGTAAGTTTGGCCTGAGTTTCACGTATTTTATCCTGTATTGCTTTTGTATCAATTTCCTGCTGCTGAGCTGTAACCGGCGCCGAGCGTGGTGCGCCACGGCGATCTCCGCCGCCACCGCCGGTTCCACCTTGCCTGAAATTGCCGCCACCACCACCATGTCTTGGTCCGCCGCCATGTGCTGCGCCACCACCGCCACCATGTGCCGGCCCGCCGCCGTGTCCTGCTCCGCCATGCCCTGTCTGAGGGCCTGAAGGGCGTCGTTCACGACTAATTGCGGGGCTTGGAGTACGGCCTCCGGGACCTTGTCCCGTGCCAGTTCCCGGAGGTTGATTCCTGTCCCTGTCACGCGGACCTCTGTGGTCACCCGGTTTATGGGTTTCAGGTTTCTTTTCTACAGGTATGCGTTTACGTTTGCGTTTTTCCCTGTTATCCGGCCTGTTATTATTGCCGGAAGGCTGCGAAACGGGTAATTCAATTCTGCCTATAATTTTAGGGCCTTCCAGTTTCGGAGCTTTCATTTCTATATGCTCCGGTTTTCCTGTAACCTCTTCTTCCTGTACTATTTCTTTTTCAGGAGGTGCAACAATCCTGGGCTTTTCCTGCGTCTTAGCCGTTACTTCCTTAGTTGTCTTGGAAATGGTTGCGGCAGGTTTCGCGTGTTTGGGTTCAGCTTTTTTCGGGATTTCCTTTTTCTTTGCAGCTCCTTTTTTCGGACGCGAAGTAAGGTTCATATCATCCAGGTTTATTTTACCCAGGATATTTGGCCCTTCAATTTTTGGCGCTTTAATCTCTAAATGTTCCGGGGGCTCCGGAGCTTCTACTTCTTTTATCTTTGCTTTCGCTGCTACCGGCGCCGGCTTTTCTGCTTCCGCAGTTTTTTCGGCAGTTGTATGTTTTTCTTTTGCCGGAGCTTTATCTTCAACTTTTTCCGGTGCAGGTTTATGTGCAGGTAATTCCTCCGCCTTAGCCGGAGGAGCTTCTGCCGATATTTTTGCAGGCGTTTCTTTCTTATTTTCAGGAACCGGAACCTCCGCTTTTGCAATTGGTTTTGCAATGGGTTCTTCTTCCTTTTCCTTAACACTAACAGTTTTGGGAATTGCCGTTTTATTTGCAACGTCTTCCTTTACTATTGGCTCACTTATTTTTTCTTTTGGTTTCTCGGGTTCTTTCGGTTTTTCTTCCTGTATTTTTTGTTTTTCGACATGTATTGGCTGCGGCTCTTCCTTTTTGCCCTTTGCAGTAATTTCCAGATCTTCTTTTGTTTTTCCTTTCAGGTTATCGAGCAGCGATCCTTTTGCCAATACGATTTCTTCACTCCTGCGTTTTGCCAGTTTGTCCTGGGCAAACTCAATCTGCAGGGCGTTATACATCTGTTCGGTTAACTTGGTACTTGGGTTATTATTGACCTCAAATCCTTTATCAGCAAGAAACTCTACAAGGGTTTCTTTACCAATATTAAATTCTTTGGCAGCTGCCAATAACCTGGGTGTCTTTGATGTTTCTGTAGTCATTCTTCTGTTTACTTCTGATAATTATTGCTAAAGTTTCCTTTAGCCTAAGCCTTATATTACAAACCTACGTCATTTTAACTGAAATGCTTCTCTTAAACGTCTTACTTTAAACTGTTATTCCTGAAAAACAAAACCGAAAATTTATTATTCATTATTAAATTCCGCATCCAATATCTTGCGCACATCGTTTACAGTTTCTTCTTCAAGATCTGTACGGCGCACTAATTCTTCAACGGAGAGGTCTAATACGCTCAATGCGGTATCACAACCAATACGCTTAAATTCGTCAATAACCCAGGGTTCTATTTCATCTGCAAATTCATCCAGGTCAATATCATATTCCACTTCTTCTTTCACATCGCGGTACACGTCTATGCTATAACCTGTAAGTTCCTGCGCCAGTTTAATGTTTACTCCTTTTTTACCAATAGCGAGGGATACCTGGTCGGGGTCGAGGTACACATCTGCGCTGTGGTCTTCATTGTTAAGTTCCATCTTGTTGATGCGTGCAGGAGTCAATGATCGCTGTAGCAGCAACTGGATATTACTGGTATAATTAATGATGTCAATATTCTCATTACGCAGTTCGCGTACTATGCCATGTATGCGGCTTCCCTTCATACCCACGCAGGCGCCAACCGGGTCTATGCGGTCGTCATAGCTTTCCACGGCTACTTTGGCGCGCTCTCCGGGTTCTCTTACTATCTTCTTCACTACTATAAGGCCATCCATTATTTCAGGCACTTCAATTTCAAGAAGTTTTTCAAGGAATGATGGATGTGTGCGGCTGAGTATGATAATGGGTGAGTTGTTGCGCATCTCCACCTTTTTTACAACTGCACGGACACTTTCACCTTTCTTGAAAAAGTCAGTCGGTATTTGTTCCGACTTAGGCATGATCAGTTCATTTCCTTCATCATCGAGCAGTAAAATTTCTTTTTTCCAGATCTGGTAAACTTCTCCGCTGATGATGTCGCCGATACGGTCGGCGTATTTTTTCAAAAGATTATTCTTTTTCAGGTCGCCGATACGGGCGGCAAGTGTTTGCTTGGCGGCAAGTATAGCGCGTCTTCCAAAGTTGCGCACATCCACTTCTTCATACACTTCTTCACCTACACTATAGTCAGGCTCTATCTTTATCGCCTGCGAATAAGGTATCTGGAGATTTTCATCCTCCACCATATCGTCTTCAACTATCACGCGCCTGCGAAATATCTCAAGGTCGCCTGTCTGGTCGTTCACGATAACGTCAAAGTTTTCATCGGTTACATACTTTTTGCGCAGCAACGTTTTGAAAACGTCTTCCAAAACCTTCATCAGGGTAGGCCTGTCAATGTTTTCGGCGTCTTTAAACTCCTGGAAGGAGTCAATGAGATTGATACTTGGCATATATGCTCTCTTTTTCGCTCCCCCCGCACAGGCAGAGGGAATCTTAATTAAAAAATAATTTGTACAACTGTTTTTTTAATGTTTAAAAATGGTATTTCGGCTATTATTGCCGCGTCTTTTTGTTTTGTCCCTTTTATTTCCAATGTAATATACTCATCTGTTACTTCTTTCATCACGCCTGTTTTCTCCAATCCTTCATTATCTGTTACTGTTACTTTGCGGCCAATATTCTTTTTATACTGGCGCAACTGGGTTAATGGTTCATCTACACCGGGGCTTGATACTTCCAGCGAAAAGTCGCCAGCCGGGAACAACTGCTCCAGCTCTATCTGGGCATACAGCTTGCGGTTTACCGCAGTGCATTTCTCTATAGAGAGGCCACTATCGGCATCGAGATAGACTTTAATATTGTTGATCGGTTTTACCTTTATGCTTATAATAAACACATCAGTGCCTTCGAGCAAAGGTTCTAATAAAGCATACATTTTCTCTGTAATTTCAGCCATATTTAATAAACGAGGGGACAACCAGTGTCCCCTCTCTTTTCGATTAAATCCAATGCAAATGTACAACTTTTTTCTATTCCGGCAATGATAAAGGTCATAATATACAATTATATTTTCATTAACGCTTTGCGAAACATATCATTTCCTATCTTTGCAGGCTATGTTTAGAATAATAACCATTTTGTTCATAATAGGGTTTCTATACCGTTTACTTTCCCGGTATATACTTCCCATATTCCGGATTACCTCGGTTGCCAGCGGCCAAATGAGGCAGATGCAGGATAAAATGAAGGAAATGGACGAAAAGATGAACCAGCAGAATAACCAGCGGGACACAAATAAAAAAGTAAAAAAAGAAGGGGATTATATAGATTATGAAGAGGTGAAACCCTGAAACCCCTTACCCTAAAGGGAGCCAACTATCCAGCTTTATCAAAAATATCAACAAACCTCTGACCTAATTGGGAGCACTAAAAGATTATCCTTTTACCCCTTTTAACTTTTTGACCAGTTATCCTTCTAGCCTTTTTGCCTTAAAAACATCTTTCTCTATAGTCATTCCCTTATCTAAGTAGATGGTTTGAATGCCTAACGCTTTGGCGGCGGCTATGTGTTGCGGACTATCGTCTATGAATAGCGTATGTTCCGGTTTCAGATTGTTATCATCCAATACCCTGTCAAAAATTTCCCGCATGGGTTTACGCATCCCGAGACGGTGAGAGAAATATACTTTGTCGAAAAACACGCCGATATTGGGTATGCCGTGCGACTCCATTAATATTTTATTAAAGCCTTCTTCATGCACTTCGTTGGTATTGCTAAGAAGGAACAGATCATAGTAAAGCCTTAGTTGCTGTAGTATCTGCAACCTTCGTACCGGGAAATCGAGCAGCATGGCATTCCAGGCGTTTACAATCTGCGTTTCGGTAATGGGTATTTCAGAAATCTTCTGCAAGGCAATCACAAATTCTTCCCTTGACAGCTTTCCCATTTCCCATTTATCAAATAAATCTGATTGTTTCAATTGAGAATATAATTCGGGGAAATTCTCTATGCCCGCTTCCATAAATGCGTTCTCGGTAAGCTGGTAGTCAATATTTATCAATACCCCACCGAGGTCGAAAATAATATGTTTAATGCCTTCTATCATAATGCAAAAACAAGGAGAAATGAATTACCCTACAAGAAAAAACTATCTCTCACAAAAGCGCAAAGGTCGCAACTGAATAAATTAGCCTAATTCCTAACCATAGCTGAATAACTTGTACAAAACCTAAATAGCTTGTCCCCCTTTAGTGGTCAGGGGTTTCGTGGTCAGGGGTTTACACCCCCACCATCAGCGGCATCAGCAGCATCAGCAAGTCTTCGTTTTCTACCTTATCCATAGTGCGGAAAATACCAGCGCGTGTTGGTGTGCTGAGTTCTACCTGCACCTCATTACCATCCAGGTTATTTACCATTTCCACCATCAGTTTCGCGTTGAAGGCTATTTTCATATCCTCGCCGCTATACTGGCAACTGAGCATTTCCTTTCCTTCATAAGAGAAATCAATATCCTGCGCACTTATCTGCAATGCATTACCGTTAATATCCAGTACTACCTGGTTGGTGGTTTTATTGGCGAAGATGCTCACACGGCGCAGTGCGCCTACAAAGTCGGCGCGGTTTACTGTAAGCCTGTAAGGATTATCCAATGGGATGACTGCTTTATAATCGGGGTAGCGTGCATCAATAAGGCGGCAGCTAAGGCTCAGTTTCTCTCCTGTTACAAACAAATGGCTGCCATTGTAGGCAAGCTGTAATAAAGATTCGTCAGGGGCAAGAGTGGCGCGAAGCTGTTGCAGGGGCTTTTTGGGCACCACAAAACCATCCTTCACAGGACAATTAATATCATTGCGTCGGAACTGCACAAGACGATGCGCATCGGTAGAAACAAAAGTGATACTATCCGTATCAAGCTCAAAGAATACGCCGGTCATGGCAGGGCGCAAAGTATCTGCGCTGACAGCGAAAAGCGTTTTGTTGATACATTCCAGCAGCGCTATGGACGGCATAGTAAATGCCGTAGTATCTCCGGGAGCTGGCTCCTTGGGAAAGTCATCTGCCTTTTCGCCACCGATGCGGTATTTACCCACATCGCTCGACATTTCGATAGAAAGGTCTTGTTCGTTAATATTGAATGTAATGGGCTGTTCCGGTAAGTTTTTGAGGTAATCGCTCAGGATCTTTGACGGGATACAGATCCGGCCATCGCCCTCAGAGTCATTCACTTCCATCTGCACCCGCATCATGGTTTCCAAGTCGGTGGCAGTGAGTGTGAGTGTGTTGCCGCGCAACTCAAACAGAAAATCTTCCAGTACTGAAAGAACGGTATTAGCGCTGATAACGCCGCTGATTTGCTGAAGGTTTTTCAGCAAGCTTGTTGATGTAACTATAAAACGCATTGGTACTATTGGTTTTGAACAAAGATATTTGAAATAAAGTCAAAATTAAACAGTCAAAAATTCAAAAGGGGTAAATGTGGATAAATAACCAATATAAATGCGAAATGCTAATGTGGGGGAATGTGAAAAATAAATGTGAAAAATGTGCCAAACAGGGGGCTGTAATATTGCGACAAATAACATTTCCGTTTTTTAATAAAATCCTCTACATTTGCACTCCGTTTGGCGAAAGCCATAGGGCCTATAGCTCAGTTGGTTAGAGCACCTGACTCATAATCAGGTGGTCCCAGGTTCAAGTCCTGGTGGGCCCACACTCTTAAAATAAAGCAGTTACATTACTTTGTAGCTGCTTTATTTTTGCATTTGCATTGAAAGTCGCAATAAAATTGTTCCGGCTTCAGCGGATACCATTAAAAATTTCACAGCAATAGTCATATATGAATAAGCTTCTTTTGCTCCTGTTACTTGCCATAAGTGCCGTTGGCCGGGCACAAAGCGGCAATGTATATATGGACTTGGAATCATTTAATAACAACAAATCTTATCGGGTGGATAGTATTACGATCACTCATCGGGCCAAACGTGACATAGTGCTGGTAGGAGGAAATGATTTCAAGATTACTTGCACAAACGATTCACTTAATGAGGTACTCAGGAAAGAATGCTTTGCTGTAGTGTATAGCGATTCTCTTTTTCTTAATTGCAAGTCCCTTATGAGAACGAGTTGGTATGCGCCTGCGCTTTACCGGACAGGAAAATTTATCTATTTTATCGCATGCGCAGGCTTTGGAAAACTGTCTGCCCAAAATGCCGGAGTTGCATTTGGCGCGATCGGGGGTGCCACGGGTGCGCAGAAACGATACAATTATCTTGTCTTTCTTGATTCCGGGGATGTAATTGCTCTAAACAAAAAATGCAATGAAAGGCTTGTTAGCCGGCGACCCAGCTTTGTTAAGCCGTTATCTTGAAGAAAAAATGCCAGACGATCCTGAAACGATCATAAAATACCTTAGTAGCTAACTCCTCAAATCTTAGCCATAACTGGCAAGACTTAAGCTGCTAAGGCATAGTTTAATTGGGGAATGATTACGATATTTTTCAGTTTCAAAGCTGTTATTATTGCTTCGTTTCCCAAAGATGTGATGTAATA